>CALUHX010000060.1 GCA_944320555.1 uncultured Butyricimonas sp.
AACTCAATTTCTCTACTCCAAAAAACGAGTTCTTCAAATTAATTTCATAATATTGCACTTGCCGATTGACTCTGCCACGTGACTTTCTCTACGCCATTTCTGGTTTTATTTAAAATTCCTAAGAAAAGAGTCAGTTCATCGACTACGATGAATGTGTCTTTTTCGTGGTTTACAAGTTCTTTTAGGTTCTTGTATAGATTTTCTTTTTTTTCTCTTTCCCCGAGGTCGATTTCCACAGGACCAACAGACACTTTTTCTATTTTGTTGAAAATGGATTTTAATCCTTTGGCCGTGTCGGATACAATTTGTTTCCAAATTTCATTATTGCTGAAAGCATCAATAACCAAACGGAGGAATCCATCTTCTGAGTCCGTTTCCTCAAGGTCGATATAAACGCATTTCCATCCCTGTTTCTTTTTCTCATCGATAAGTTTCTTGGCCAATGAAGACTTCCCAATACGCCGTGGGGCAGAAAGTAACAACGAATGGCCTCTGTCAAGTAGTTTGTTGGCTAGTCGTATTTCTTTTTCTCTTCCGAAAAAGTCATTCCCTTCAACTGGAGGTCCTATTTTATTCGAAACGCACATGTTATATACTCATAAAATTTATTATGTACGAAAGTAATCAATATTTTTATATAACACAATTTCTATAGAAGATCTTTTCTATAGAAGAATCTTTCTACAGAAAATGTTTTATATAAAAGAGTCTTGTTTAATCCGTTGATTTCCATTAGTGACGAGGCTGAAAATTGTAGGTCATATGTGTATATAGGAATTCGTTGTTCCATGTTGCAATGATTAATAGTTTGCATAAAAAGGGTAGGGATTATTTTGTCAAAACGCATTATTCTGCACGTTTTGGGGCGCATAGAACGCACTATTTTACATAAAATGCAGGTGGCAGAACGCATTATTCTGCACGTTTTATAATCCTGATAGGTCGATTTTGTAGAATGTCGGGGCGGTGTTGTTTTTTTGGAGGAACATTGCCATGTAGATTGGGGCGTAGGTGATTTTGCCGGAGACTTGGAGGTTGTCGTTGTTAAAGACAATCGCTTCTGGGAGGTCGTATTCGACGCAATCCATGATGTTGGATAACGCACGGTGGGTCTCGTAGTTTTTGCCCGATTTGACCTCTATGGGCAAGACCTTGCCTCCCAATTCGATGACGAAATCCAGCTCGCCTCGTTTCTTGTTGTTGTAATAATAGGGGGTGATGTCGTGTGCCACTAGTTCTTGCGCCACGGCGTTTTCGTAAATCGAGCCGAAATTGATGTCCTTGTCGCCTCGGATAATCCGCAGTTGTATGCCTTCGGCGTATTGGCTCGCCAACAGTCCGATGTCGTTTTGGAAGAGTTTGAACAGGTTGCGGGAGCGGGCGAGTAACAATGGCGTTTTCGGTTCTTCCACGTTGTAAACGGGCAATGCCACTCCGGCGTTCGTCAGCCATATGAAACTGTTTTCCACCCGGTCGAATTTCGTGTGCTCGTTCAACCTCTTTAAGATGAAGCGTTTGTTTTTGGCGTTCAACTCGGGTGGGATGAGGTCGAAAATCTCGTTGATGTAGAGTTTGTTCGTGGGGTCGTACTGGGCGATGTCCCGTATGTATAGGCGGATGATGTCTTGTTGCACGGTCATTACTTCCTGTAAGTTGTTGCTTTCGATGTATTTGTCCACTGCGGCGGGCATACCGCCTACAACGAGGTACAGACGGAATAACTCCATGATTTTGCCATGAACGAATGTGTCCACGGCGGTGCGATTCTGCCATGCCTCACGCAAGGCTCCAATCACGTTGTCGTTGATTCCCACGGATGAAATGAATTCTTCGAAATCAAGCGGGTACATGTTTTTGACACCCATGTAACCAACTGGTTCCGAACGCAGGTCTTTTAATTCCACTCCCAACAACGAGCCGCTTAGGATATAACGGTATGAGCCGTCGTCCACCAGGAATTTGATTGCCGTGACGATATCGGGACACTGCTGAATCTCATCGAAAAAGATAAGCGTTTCGCCTTTGATGAGGGGCACGGAGGTTATCGCAGATAGGCGCAGCAGGATGTCGTTGCGGCTTTTCGCCCCTTTGAACAGTTCTGCCGCCTCGGGTGTTTCGATGAAATTGATTTCGACGAAACTTTTGAATGATTTGCCGAATTGGCGGATCGAAAAGGTCTTGCCGACCTGGCGCGCTCCGGTGAC
The DNA here is from genome assembly GCA_944320555.1 of uncultured Butyricimonas sp. GTDB lineage: Bacteria > Bacteroidota > Bacteroidia > Bacteroidales > Marinifilaceae > CALUMT01. Next base: position 2,205 of record CALUHX010000060.1, read on the forward strand.
GAGCAGGGCGTTACGGGTGGTCTCGTAATAGTTTCGGAGGTAATCGTCTATCTTTCTTTTCAGCATGGTTGTCGTTATTAGTTGAATTAAAGGGTTTGCCGTTTTTCCAAGGCGAATGTACTCTAATTTTGCCACTTTTCCAAGGTCTTTTCGGACGAATTTGCCGTTTTTTCCAAGATTGGTTGGTTGAGGAGCTGGGGAGTGAGGGGACGAGGGGGAGACGGGGAGCAGGGATAAGACGTTCCCCGGCATGGGCGGGGAGGTGGTCCGTGCCGGGGAGGTGTCGCAGGTGGGGCGGGATCATAGAGGGAGGTTGGAGTCCCCGAAAAGGCGGAGTTGGCGCTTGAGGTGGCGGATTTCCTCCTCCATGTTGCGCATGCGGCCGAGAAGGTCGCGGATGACGCTGATGCCCTCGATGTTGATGGAGAGGTCGTAGTACCAGCGGGTGAAACGTTCGAGCTCGCCCAGTTCGGACTCGAGCAGGCAGCGTTCCCCGTCCACGGTTTGGACGTTAATCAACCCGTCTTCTTCCAAGAGGAGTATGAAGTCGGGGTCGATATGGCATTTTTGACAGTAATCGTCAACTATGATTAAATCCGTTCGCATAATTCATGTTTTTAGTGTTGTTTTTGTAACTCTTGGAATAGTTCCTTTTGTTTCGGGGTCAGGTTTGTCGGGATTTGTACGGAGTAGGTCACAATCAAATCGCCGAATTGGCCCTCTTGTTTGTAGACGGGGAATCCTTTGCCTTTCAGGCGCACTTTGGCGCCATTTTGGGTGCCCGGCTTGACTTGCAGTTTTACTTTGCCGCTCATGGTGTCGATAATCTGTTCGCCACCCAGCACGGCCGTGTATAAGTCCAAGGGAGAGGTGACGTACAAATCGTCGCCCAGCCGTTTGAAGACGGGGTCTTCCGCTATGCTGAACGTGATGTAGAGGTCGCCCGCCGGTCCTCCGTTTACGCCGGGGCCTCCTTGTCCTTTCAGTTTGATGGTTTGTCCGTCGGCTACGCCTGCGGGGACGGTGATTCGGATGTTTTTGCCGTTGACGGTGAGTATTTGTTTGTGCGTCGTGGCTGCCTCTTGGAAGGAAAGGCGCAGTTCGGCGGTGTAGTCCTGTCCGCGGAATCCGGATGTCCTGCCCCGTCCTTTGCGAGTGCCAAAGAGGGATTCAAAGAAGTCTGAGAATTCCCCATCGCCACCCATGCCGGAGAAGTCGCCCGAGGACCAGTAGGATCCGCTCGAACCGAATCCGCCGCCTTGCCGGCTGTATTGTTGCCGCTGGGCCTCGAACTCGTCGGCGTGTTTCCAATTTTCTCCGTATTGGTCGTATTTTTTTCTTTTCTCGGGGTCGCCTAACACCTCGTTTGCCTCGTTGATTTCCTGAAAACGCTGTTTGGCATTCGGGTCATTGGGGTTCAAGTCGGGATGATATTTGCGGGCCAGTTTCTTGAAGGCTTTTTTGATATCATCCTGCGAGGCGTTTTTGTCGACTCCAAGGATTTTGTAGTAATCTATATAAGCCATAGTCGTTTGTTTTAATTATTCGTGTAAAATCTACAAATGACATACCATTTGCGGAAACATGACATTTTTTCCATTTTTGGGAGAAGAAAAAAGATTGTGTCAGTGTGCGAGAGGGAGCGTGTTTGTCGGTTTTGGCAAAGAATTTGCTGAACAAATGAAAAATAATGATATGAAAAAATGAGAATAGCTTTTTGGGGGTGTGTTGCGTTTTTTTGTGTGCTTGCGGCAGGAAGGCTGCAGGCGCAGCAAGTGTTGACCATCGAGGATTGCAGGCGTTTGGCGGTGGAAAACAACAAACGGTTAAAAATTGCGGACGAAGAGGTGAAGGCCAGCGCATTGAAGAAGGCGGAGGCGTTCACGAATTATTTGCCGGGCGTGGAGGGCTCTGGAGTGTATTTGCGTAACCAGAAAAAGATAAATTTGCTGGAGGAGGACGCTTATTTGCCGGTGGGAACGGTGGAGAACGGGTCGTTCACGTTTCGTCCGGACCAGTTGATGACAGGTGCCGATGGAACGCCTGTGGCGGTGAACGGGCAGTATGTGCCGAAGGATTATGCGTTGTTGCCGAAGGATGCGATGACGGTGGACGACCGTAACACGGCGTTGTTGCAGGTGGGGTTGACTCAGCCGATTTATCTGGGGGGAAAGATAAGGGCGTATAATCAAATGGCCGGATTATCCGAGAAGCTGGCCCGGAGCAAGCGGAGTCAGGAGTTGCAGGAGGTGGTGCTGGCGACGGACGAGGCTTATTGGCAGATAGTGTCTTTGTCGAACAGGAAGAAACTGGCGGACAAATACGTGGAGACCTTGCAAAAGTTTGTCCACGACGTGGAGTTGATGCTTGAGACGGGGGTGGCGACGAAGGCGGACGTGTTGTCTGTGCGGGTGAAGTTGAACGAGGGGGAGATGATTCGGACGAAGGTGGAAAACGGATTGAGCCTTTCCCGGATGTTGTTGAACCAATTGTGCGGATTGCCGACGGACACGCTCGTGACGTTGGTGGAGGAGGTGGACGACGCTTGTATGGAGGAAGTGGGCGAAGAGGATTTGGAACGGGTGTATGCCCGTAGGCCGGAGGTTGCAAGCCTGCAATTGGCTGTGGACATTTACAAGAAAAAAGAAAAAATAGCGTTGTCGGAGTATTTGCCGAAGGTGGCTTTCATGGCGAATTGGGTGTGGACTGCGCCCTCCTTTTACGATGGAATCAGCACGAAGTTGTCGGGCATGTGGAGTGTGGGCGTGGGCGTGCAGGCCCCGATTTTTCATTGGGGTGCTTCCCGGAAAAGCTTGAGACACGCGAAGTCGCAGACGAACATTATGAGGTATCAGTTGCAAGAGGCGAAGGAAAAAATCGAGTTGCAGGTTAGCCAGGCGGAATTCAAAATGAAGGAGGTGGAGAGGAAGTTGTCCATGGCGCGGAAAAACATGGAGCGGGCGGAGGAAAACTTGCGCTTTGCCAATCTTGGTTTTCAGGAGGGGACGATACCCGTGTTGAACGTGTTGGAGGCGCAGACGGCGTGGCTGACGGCCAATTCCGACTGGATAGATGCCCGGATAGATGCCCGGCTGTGCAAGGTTTATCTGGAAAAGGCATACGGGACTTTGGGAGAAAATATGGATTAAGTACACGAATAAAGATTTAAGTTTATGGATTCTAGAAAGAAAAATAACGGTAAGGTCGTTGTGTTCGGCGGCATTGTGTTGTTGGTGTTGGTTGTGGCCGTGGGGGGCTTCGTCTTTTGGGAGCCCGCTCCGGAATTGATACAAGGGGAGGCGGAAGCCACGGAAGTCCGCATATCGGGGAAAGTTCCGGGGCGGATTGCTTCTTTTTTGGTGAATGAGGGCGACCGAGTGGAGGAAGGCGACACGGTAGCCATTTTGGACAGTCCCGAGGTGATGGCGAAATACGCGCAGGCCCGTGCGGCCGAGGATGCGGCTGAGGCTGTCAGTGATAAGGCGCGGAAGGGAGTGCGTGAGGAGCAGGTGGCGATGGCGTTCCAAACCTGGAAGAAGGCGGAAGCCGCCTCGGATGTCGCCCGGAAGTCCTACGAGCGGGTGCAACGCTTGTATGACAATGGCGTGATGTCCGCCCAAAAGCGGGACGAGGCGGAGGCCAACTACAAGGCGATGGCGGCCACGGAGCTTGCGGCCAAGTCGCAATACGAGATGGCCGTGAACGGTGCGGAGCGCGAGGACAAATTGGCGGCGGAGGCACAGGTGAACAGGGCCAAAGGGGTGGTGGCGGAAGTGGACGCCTATATAAAAGAGACTTTTTTGATTTCTCCGATTTCCGGAGAGGTTTCCGAGCGTTATCCGAAGGTGGGGGAGTTGGTCGGGACGGGCTCTCCTGTGATGAACGTGCTGGATTTGGACGACATGTGGGTGGAGTTCAATGTGCGGGAGGACTTGTTGGGCGACATGAAAATGGGGGCCACGTTTTCGGCGTACATTCCCGCCTTGGAGAATCGGGAAGTGACACTGAAAGTGACTTACATGAAAGACATGGGCGTTTACGCCGCCTGGAGGGCCACGAAGACTACGGGACAATATGACGCGAAGACTTTCCAGGTGAAAGCCGTTCCGCTTGAAAAGGTGGAGGGCTTGCGGCCGGGTATGAGCGTGTTGAAGAAAGTTGAAAAAGCAAAATGAGGGATTTATGGACTGGAGGGCGGACATTCGGGCTATCGGCTCTTTGATGAAACGGGAAATGGGCATTCTGGCGGGCGACCGGATGTATTGGTTTATGATGTTGGTTGCGCCGGTGTTCTGTTTCTTGTTTTTCATGGATTTGCTGGACGAGGGCTTGCCGTCCCGTTTGCCCGTGGCTGTCGTGGACAGAGACAACACGACGACTTCCCGTTCGCTCGTGCGTTCCTTGAACTCTTTCGCTCAGGTGGAGGTGGCCATGCGGACCGCCGATTTCCGGGAAGCCCGGGAGGCGTTGCAGAAGGGGGAGGTGTACGGCATTTTTTACATTCCTCCCCATTTCCGGAGGGACGCTTCCACGGGGGAGGAGCCTACCTTGTCGTTTTACACGAACGACACTTATTTTTTGGCCGCATCCTTGTTATATAAGGACATGCGTTTGCTGGGCAGCCTGGCGAGCGGGTCGGTGCGGCAAACTTTGCTGCTGGCCAAGGGGGAAGGTGGCCCGACACTGACGGCCAAGCTTATGCCAATAGCTCTGGACACGCATCCGTTGGGCAATCCGTGGTTGAGTTATTCGATTTATCTGGCGAATTTTCTGTTGCCCGCTTTTCTTTGCATGTTTGTCATGCTCACCACGGCTTATAGTTTCATCCAGGAATTGAAACGGAGGACTGCGGGCGGGTGGTTGAGCGAGGGTAACGGTTCCGTGATTGTGGCGTTGACGGGGAAATACCTGGCGCAGGGGCTGGTCTTCGTGGTGATGGGCACGTTGTGCCTCTCTCTCCTGTACGGGTACGGGCGTTTCCCGATGAACAGCGGCTTTTTTCCCATGTTTCTGGCGATGGTGTTGATGGTCGCGGCCTCGCAAGGATTTGCCCTTTTCGTGTCGGGCTTGGTGTCCCGCGGGCGGATTGTTTTGAGCGCTTGCGCTTTGTGGTGCGTGCTCTCGTTCTCGATATGTGGATTCACTTATCCGGTTCGTTCCATGCCTTGGTTGGCGGAATGGGCGTCCAATTTGTTTTTGATGCGGCATTATTTTCTGATATACATAGATCAGGCGTTGAACGGAATCGGCATGGCTTATTCGTGGCAAAATTATGCGGCCCTGTTGGTGTTCGCTCTTTTGCCGCTGATGGTGTTGCGGAGGTTGAGGAAAAATTTGGAGGGTAACCGGTATTTGCCTTAAATTGAAAGGAGAAAGACATGAGATTTTTGGAAGACATATATTTCGTTTTCAGGCGGGAGTTCTACTTGGTTTTTCGGGATCACGGGGTGTTGACGTTCTTCGTGTTGTTGACGTTGGTCTATCCGTTGCTGTACGCTTACATATATAGTAATGAGATTGCGGAGGAGGTGCCGGTGGCTGTCGTGGACGAGTCGCACTCGGCGCTGGGCAGGGAATTCGTGCGGAATTGGGACGCCACGGCGAGCGTCCGTGTGGTGGCCCGTTGTGGGGAGATGGAGGAGGCGAAGGAATTGATGAGGAAAAAGGAGGTGTATGGAGTGTTGTGGATACCGGGAGAGTTTAGCCGTCAGGTGGCACGGGGTGAACAGGCGCATGTGTCCTTGTATTGCGACATGGGGGCCTTGTTGAATTACAAGGCTTTGTTGGCGGCGGCCACGGACGTGTCGTTGCAGATGGGTAAAGAAATCCAGGCGGAGGGATTGGAATACGCCACTGATATCACGGAGGCCATCGCGACGCAGCCGGTGAAAGTGAGAGACGTGAAGATGTTCAATCCGCAGGGGGGATACACCTCGTTTCTTATACCGGCGGTGTTGATTTTGGTGATACAACAGTCGTTGTTGCTTGGCGTTGGCATGGTGGCGGGAACGGAGCGCGACCGTCGCCGGAACGGCCGGTCGTCGCCTGCGGGTGGTCATTTCGCTTTCCCGTTGCGGGTGGTGTTGGGGAAAGCGTGCGCTTATCTGCCGGTTTATTTTGTCATGGGTTATTGGGTGTTCTTCATTGTCCCCAGGATATTCAACATGACTCAGGTTGGAGGACGCGCGGAATTGATGTTGTTCCTGTTCCCGTTTTTGTTGGCCTCGGTGTTTTTGGCGATAGCCGTGTCTTTCCTGAGCAGGGAACGGGAGGTGCCTTTCTTGATATTCGTGTTTACCTCGGTGCCGTTGATGTTCATATCCGGAATCTCTTGGCCTAAATCCGCTATTCCCGGCTATTTGCTATGGTTGGGCAAATTGTTCCCGTCGACATTCGGGATTGATGGCTTTGTGAAAATAAACAACGCCGGAGCCACATTGTCAGAAGTTTTGCCTGAATATGCGGGTTTGTGGATTTTGGCGGCGGTATATTTGTGTTTGGCGTGTTTTTTGTATTACAGAGAAATGAGGATGACAAAAATAGAGAAGAAACGTGTAAAATAATAAAATGCGAACTCGTATGAAGAAGATTTTGTTTTGTGTCTTTTGTTTTGCCGTGCTTTTGGGAGCCTGCCGGAATGCTAAAGCCCCGCGGGGAAAAGATAGTGTCACCGTGAAAACGGCAAGGGCGGAAAAGCATGAGGACCGGTTGTCGATAGAGTATCCGGGGCGGATATTGGCGGCGAGCGATGTCAATCTTTCGTTTAGGGTGGCGGGACCTATTTTGTCCGTGTTGCCGGAAGAAGGGGCGTTCGTGAAAAAAGGGCAGTTGATAGCGGAGATAGACCCGCGGGACTACGAGATTCAACTGGCCGCCACGGAGGCAGAGTATGCTCAAATTAAGGGAGAGGCCGAACGGGTGATGGAAATGTACCGCAGGGGAGGTGTCTCGGAGAACGATTATGAAAAGGCGGTGTATGGTTTAAAGCAGATTACGGCCAAATACAACGCGCATAAAAACGCGTTGGCGGACACCCGCTTAACTGCGCCTTTCGACGGCTATGTCCAAAAACGGTTTTACGATGCGCATGAGACGGTGGCTGCCGGTTATCCGGTTGTTTCCATGATTAACAACAGTTATTTCGACGTGGAGATAGACATCCCTTCCAGCGATTACGTGCGGCAAAAGCAGTTCAAGGCGTTTTATTGCACGATTGACGTGTTTCCGGGCAAGATTTTCCCGTTGGAGTTGGTGGACATAACCCGCAAGGCCAATCTGAACCAATTGTACCGCATGAAATTCCGCTTGAAGCCGGTGGAGGGCGTGGACGTGGCCGCAGGCATGAGTGTGAACGTGACTATCGACTATACGCCGGGTGTGGAGCAACTGGTGGCCATCCCCTTGTCCGCCGTTTGGGACGACAATGGGAAGGAGAGCGTGTGGATTTATGATTCCTCGTCTTCCTCGATTGCGAAACGGGCTGTGAAAGTGAAGCAGATATTGAAGACAGGCGAGGCGATACTGGAGTCCGGCGTGCGTGCGGGAGAGGCGGTGGTGGCTGCTGGAGTGCATGGGTTGCAGGAAGGGATGAAGGTTAGCGTGTTGCCGGAGAAAAGCGAGACGAACGTGGGTGGATTGTTATAAAAGTTACGGCCATGAGTTTGACGGAATACGCATTGAGCAATCGGGCACTGGTTAAGTTTTTTATTGCGGTGCTGGTGGTGGGGGGAATTTTCGCTTTCAACTCGATGAGCAAGCTGGAAGACCCCGAAATCAAGGTGAAGCAGGCGATGATTGTCACGGTCTACCCGGGGGCGTCCGCGCACCAGGTGGAGTTGGAGGTGACGGATGTCCTTGAAAAGTCCATCCGTTCCATGGGGGCGATTAGCAGTGTGGAATCGAAGTCCATGGCGGACTTGTCGATGATTACCGTGGAGTTGGAAAGCACGGTTTCCGGAGCGGACATTGAGCAGAAATGGGATATCTTGCGCCGGAAAGTGGCGGACGCGCAGGCTTCTTTGCCGGACGGAGTCTCTCCTTCGGTTGTCATGGATGACTTTGGGGACGTGTACGGTATGTTTTACGCGATGACCACAGACGGGATTGGCGACGAGGAATTGCTGGATTATGCCCAGTTGGTCAAAAGGGAGTTGCAGGATATCCCGGGCGTGAAGAAAGTGGAGATATACGGCAACCGCAAGCCTTGCGTCAACATCGAGGTGATGCGCGACAAGATGGCGAATCTGGGAGTGCATCCCATGGAAGTGCTGGCCACGCTGAACAATCAGAACAAGACGGTTTATCCGGGATATTTCAACAGTGGCGACCAGCGTTTGCGGGTGTCCATAAACGACAGTTACCATTCCATCGAAGACATCCAAAATTTGATTATACAGGGACACGAGGGCGACCAATTGCGTTTGCGGGACATCGCTTCCGTGACCCGGGGCTACGAGGAGCCCGCTCGCAACGAGATGCGTTACGACCGCCAAAGGGCTTTGGGCCTGGCGGTTTCCATGGAGTCGGGGGGGAACATTGTGAAACTGGGCAAGGAGGTCGATCGTGAACTGACGCGGCTTCAAGAATCCCGCATCCCTGCCGGCGTGGAGTTCCATAAGGTGTTTTATCAGCCGGAAAAGGTGAAAGAGGCCATCAATGTCTTTATGGTCAATCTGGTGGAGTCTGTCGTCATCGTGATTCTGATTTTGATGTTGACGATGGGTTTCCGGAGCGGCGTGATTATCGGCGTGGGACTGGTCATCATCGTCTTGGGCTCTTTCGTGGTGTTGTATTTGTTCGACGGGACTTTGCAGCGGGTGTCGCTGGCCTCGTTGATAGTGGCGATGGGCATGTTGGTGGACAATGCGATAGTCATTGTGGACGGCATTTTGGTGGATTTGAAGCAGGGCGTGCCTCGTCCCGCGGCCTTGACCAATATTTGCAAGAAGACCGCCATGCCGCTTTTGGGGGCGACCCTGATAGCCATTCTGGCATTTTTCCCGATATTTCTTTCTCCCGACACGACGGGCGAGTACGTGCGGGATTTGTTCATCGTCTTGGCGGTGTCCTTGTTGCTGAGTTGGGTGCTGGCGTTGACCCAGATTCCCATGCATTCCGACAAGGCGTTGCGCGTGAAGCCGAAAGCGGAGGACGAAAAGTTGTACGATGGTAAAATATACCGCGTGTTCCAGCGTTTTCTGGCCTTTGTGTTGCGCCATAAATTGATGGCTGTCGGGGTGGTGGTGGTATTGTTGGGGGTCACCGCTTATTTGTTCCGCTTCTTGCCGCAGGGGTTCTTCCCCGACTTGAGCTACACGCAATTGTACGTGGAGTACAAAATGCCGGAAGGGACCAGGGTCGAGAAAGTGAAGGCGGACTTGCAGGAGATAGAAAACTATTTACTGGCCAGGGAGGATGTCACCCATGTGACGACCAGTGTCGGGGGGACGCCCGCCCGTTACAATCTGGTGCGTTCCATTGCCGAGCCTTCCATGAGTTACGGGGAGTTGATTGTTGACTATGTGTCGCCCGACGCCTTGAAAGCCTCCATGGGCGAAATACAGGATTACCTGACATCCCATTATCCGGACGCCTACGTGCGGATGAAACGGTATAACCTGATGTACGAGAAATATCCGATTGAGCTGATGTTCACCGGGCCTGATCCCGCGGTGCTGAAACAGCTGACCGCCCAGGCGGAGCGGATTATGCGGGAAGAGCCGGCCGTGACGCTCGTGACGAACGATTGGGAGCCTATGGCTCCGACCTTGGTGGTCAATTACGACCAGCCGATAGCGCGTGCGGCCGGATTGTCGCGCGCGGATGTGGGATTGTCCATGCTTTCCGCCACGGATGGAATGCCGGTGGGGGCTTACTACGAGGGCGAGCGCGTGTTGTCCTTGTACATGAAGAGTGTGGACAGCAAAGGGGAGAAGGTGGAGGCCTTGGACAACATCCCCGTTTGGAGCATACTGCCTTCCATGGCGAGCCTGAATGCCGAGACGTTGCGGGGCTTGTTGCAAGGGACGGTGACCGGCGAGGAGCTGCTGAAGGAGACGGTGGGCTCCACGCCGTTGAACCAGGCGACCCGGGGCGTGTCGCTGAAATGGGAAGACCCCGTCGTGAGGCGTTACAATGGCCAGCGGGCCATGAGGGCGCAATGTAACAACGCCGAGGGTTATACGGCGGAGGAGGCCCGACAGTTGCTGCTGCCGAAGATTGAGAAAATGGAGTTGCCGGACGGTTATCAGATGCGGTGGATGGGAGAGCACAAGGCCAGCAGCGAGTCCATGAAATACCTGTTCCAGAACATTCCTTTGGCCATCATCCTGATAATCGCCATTTTGATTATGTTGTTCAAAGATTACAGGAAGCCGTTGATTATTTTCTGTTGCCTGCCTCTGGCGTCCATCGGCATTGTGTTGGGAATGCTGGTCAGCGGGAAAGATTTCGGTTTTGTGGCCATCGTGGGGGCGTTGGGGTTGATTGGGATGATGATTAAGAACGGGGTGGTGTTGATTGATGAAATCGGGTTGCAGATTGCTTCCGGCAAGCCGCAATTGCAGGCGTTGCTGGACTCTTCCTCCTCCCGTTTCCGCCCCGTGATGATGGCTTCGTTGACGACGATTGTGGGCATGTTCCCTTTGCTGACCGACGACATGTTCGGTTCCCTTGCCGTGACCATCATGGCAGGATTGCTTGTGGGGACGGTGATTACCTTGGTATTCATACCGGTGTTGTATGCGTTGTTCTTTAAAGAAAAATAGGATGAAGATGAAAAATATAGTTTTGATAATGGCGTTGGCCTGTTTGGCTTTGACGGCGCAGGGGCAGGTGGTGACCTTGAACCTGGACAAATGCCGGGAAATGGCTTTGGAAAACAGCCGCAAGATGTCCATCGCCGCCAAGCAACAGGAAAAGGCCGGTTATGACTTGAAGAGTTACCGGGCCAATTTCCTTCCCAAGATCTCGGGCATGGGCATGTTCGCTTATGTGCAGAAAAAGATGTCCTACTCCCTGGCGGGCGGTTATTTGCCCACTTTCGTCCCTGGGCTGGACGGTTCGTTGCAACCCAATGTGGTGCTGAATCCCGCCACGGGGCAGCCGCTTACGGACGCCGATGGAAATCCTGTGTTCTCCTCTTACGCCTACATGCCTGACATCGAGCTCGACCTCGATTTGCGGGGGGCCTATTCCGTGGGCGTGATGTTGGAGCAGCCGGTCTACATGGGAGGCAAGGTGCGTTCGGCTTATCAGATGGCCGCCCTTGGAAAAGAGATGGCGGAGATGAATGTGAGATATAGCCGCGCGGAAGTGCTCACGGAGGCCGACGAGGCTTATTGGCAGTATCTTCGCGTGGTGGAGCTTGTCGCCTCGGCGGAGAAATACGAGGCGGTCGTGCGGGAGTTGGTGAAGAATCTTTCGGACGCCTTTGAGACGGGAATGGCTTCCCGCAACGATTTGCTGAAGGCGCAGGTGAAGCAGAACGAGGCGGAACTGATGGTGCAGAAGGCGCGGAACGGCAAAAAGGTTGCCGGCATGAACCTCTGCAGGGTGATTGGCGTGGATTTGCAGACCCGCCTGCAGGTGAGCGACTCGCTGGACGGGGAGATGACTCCCGGCGTGCTGGCCAATGAAAACAGCCTGCAGGACAGGCCCGACTATAATCTTTTGGAAATGGAGGAAAAATTGAAAGACCGGCAGGTGGCGTTGACCCGCTCCGATTTCTTGCCGCAATTGGGCGTGGTGGCCTCTTATAGCTACTCCGACGGATTGTCGCTCAACGGGGAGTCCTCCGCCCTCGGTTCTTTTTCCGCGATGGCCTCTCTTTCCGTGCCCATTTACCATTGGGGCGAAGGCCGGGGAAAAGTGAAAGCCTTGAAGGCCGAGCGCGACATGAGCCGCCTGAAGCGGGAGGAAATGTCGCAATTGATGCTGCTGGAGATTGCCCGCGCCCGCTACAACATCGAGGATGCCTACCTGCGGGTGCAATTGACGAAAAAATCGCTCGAGCAGGCGGACGAGAATCTCTCCGTCAGCAAGAATCAATACGAGTTGGGCCTGGAAACCCTCACCAATTACTTGGAGGCCCAGGCGCAATGGCAGCAGACGTGGAGCGACTGGATTGACGCCAAGGCCGAACTCCGCCTCAGCGAGACCAAGTACCTGCGCGCCACCGGCCGCCTCAACTGACGGCACCCCAAGCACGCCAAACGTCTAATCATTCGAGTTTTGAGCAAAATACCGGGCGGCAACATGAACCTTGCCGCCCCTTTCTTTTCTCCTTGATTAGGAGCCTCTTCGCAAAATCCTTCCCTTTCCCCTCGTGATTTAACTTGCCGGTAACTTGCCGGACTGGCTTCCGTCTTTCGGGTGGGGTATGAAAAGTGGCAAGTCGCAGGGTAGTTTGGTTTTTCCTGCGACTTGCCGTGAAGTGGTAACAAAAAATGATATAGTAGAATGATGAATGGTTACTCTTGGAGGATGATGAGCATGGGCAGCGGTTCCTGCCATGCGGGCAGCGGAGTGGATTGACTCATGGAGCGGCTGCCGGTTGGTATGGGGTCGCCTTGAATGTGGGACAGCACGAGGCCGAGCAGGAACTCCGACCGGTCGCCCAGCGGGGATGCGTCCGTGATGTCCCTTTCGACGGGAATGTCCGGCACCAGTCCGCCTTTCACCGAAGTGCCTTCCGAGTTCACGTCCGTGCAGGTGATGAGCGACAGCCGCCAGTCGCTGATTTCCTCGTCGTCCGGAATCCGGGTGACTCCGCCCACGTACTTCCCGTAGGTCGTTTCGCCCACTTGAATCAGCCGGTCGCCGTAGAACGGCTTCAATCCGTTGATGACCACCTCCGACGAGGAGGCCGTGCCGCTCCCCGTGATTACCCACAGGCGTTCCAAGTCGCCCAGCCGGGCGTCGGCCGCCACCTCCTTGTCCAGCCGCGTCACTAAGTTCACGCCGCCGTGCGCTTCGTAATAAGCCTGCCACATGGCGTTCCATTGCTTTTCAAGCAACACCTCCTCGCTGGCGACCGCCGACTCCGGAGCCAGCAACGTGGCCAGCCGCTGGGCGGCCATCTCGTATCCTCCGGGATTGTAGCGCAGGTCGAGGATGAATTCTTTCACCCCCTCGCTCTTGAACCGCCGGAACACCGTGGTCAGGTGGTCCAGGTCGTCATCGCTCGCATACACGAAGCGTGTGTAATGCAGGTAGCCCACCTTCTTGCCTCCCACCTCGTATGTCGTGTCCACCAGCACGGGGTCGATTTGCGTGTTGGCGGCGGTCATGCTCACGGTTTTTCCCGTCTCCGTGTAGATGGTGTTGCCTTCCATCGTGCCAAGCTCCACAGTCACGCTCGACGACGTGTACAACTTGGAAAAGTCGCCGGTGAGGTATTCTCCGTCCACCTTCGTGATAATGTCGCCCCTTTTCAGCCCCGCCTTTTCCGCCGGGCTGCCGGGGTACACATATCCCACGTAGGAAAAATAAAGCCCGTCGTTCGTTTGGTAATTGAGCAGGTAATATCCGTACCCCGTCTCGATGTCGTCATTTGCGTTGGCGTCCGTCCGCGAGACGAGCGGATCCTGTTCCACGGACGTCCATTTGTCGTCGCTGTGCCGCATTTGCGCCACGTAGACGCTCGGGTCGGCGGTTGTCGTGACCGATTTCCCCTGAATCTCTTCCGTCCACAGATACAGGCTCGTGTTTCCCGTCATTTCCTCCTTGATGTATGTGTTCACTTGCTCGTTTTCGGTCAAGTCCCGCCCGTCGTTGATTTTCTCGTCCGTGCATCCGAACGCCGCGATGGCCAGTAGTCCGATGTAAATTAGGTTTCTCATGTTAGTTTTTATAATGTTCGGAGAAGCAATATTACTAAAATTATTTTATAAAACAACGTGTTCCCCAAATAATTCCCCAAAATTCCACACTTTCCCCACATGGGGAAAAATCGCCCGTAATGCTAAGTGTCTAATTGTCAGTTGTAATTTTGAGAATGACTTTTTTGGCATGCGATTTTCAATAAAATAAACAAACGAAACAATGAAAGGAGGACGTTATGGGAATCTGTATAGCTTTTATCGTAATCGCAGTGGGCGGTCTTCTGTTGCCGCACTTTATCCGCTAAGGTGAAAATGGACCGGTTGCCTATTAAAACCTGTTAAATGTTTTTCCATTTGACCGATTAGCCGTATTTTCGTAAATTATAAAATGAGCGGTTATGGCGAAAATATTGATAGTGGACGACGATACGACTTTTTGTATCATGTTAAAGAATTGGTTAGGCAAGCGGGGGTTCGACACAGAGTCGGCGTTCTCGTGCAAGGACGCCGTGAAAAAACTGGAAAAAGAGAATTTCGATGTCGTGCTGAGCGACTTGCGCCTGCCGGACAAGGACGGAATTGAGTTGTTGCGCAGCGTGAAAGAGCGCGTGCCCGCCACGCAATTCATCCTCATGACGGGATACGCCGACATACAAACAGCCGTGACCGCCATCAAGGCCGGGGCGTTCGACTATGTGTCCAAGCCGGTGATACCCGACGAGATATTGAAAAAGTTGCAAGAAGCCTTGAAAATCGAGGCCTCTCCCTCCGGCAAGGCGGACAAGCCCCGGGCCTCGGCCGAGACTGTCACCTATATAAAGGGCGTGAGCGAGGGGGCCGACCGCCTCTACGAGTATATCCGCCTCGTGGGTCCCACCATGATGTCCGTGCTGATTAACGGGGAAAGCGGCACGGGAAAGGAATACATAGCCCGGCTCATCCACTCCATGAGCAACCGTAAGGACGGGCCGTTCGTGGCCGTGGACTGCGGCGCCGTGCCGAAAGACTTGGCCGCCGGGGAATTCTTCGGCCACACGAAGGGCGCCTTCACAGGGGCCGTCACCGACAAGGAAGGCTATTTCGTCACGGCGTCGGGGGGCACCATCTTCCTCGACGAAATCGGCAACCTCCCCTACGACGTGCAGGTGCAGCTCCTGCGGGCCTTGGAGGAGCGCAAGGTGCATCCCGTCGGCGGCAATAAGGACGTGCCCGTGGACGTGCGCATCATCTCCGCCACGAACGAGAACCTGAAGGAGGCCGTGGCGAACGGCAAGTTCCGCGAGGACCTTTATCACCGGCTCAACGAGTTCTCCATCCAGGCCATTCCCCTCCGGGAGCGGAAGGAGGACATCCTCATCTTCGCCAACAGTTTCCTCGACAACGCCAACGAGGAGTTGGGCAAGAAGGTCGTGGGATTCGACCCCGAGGTGCTGGCTCTGTTCCGGGACTATCGCTGGCCCGGAAACTTGCGCGAGATGCGCAACATGGTGAAGCGGGCGACCCTGCTCTGCCAGGGGGACTACATCATGAAGGAGTGCCTGCCCCGGGAAATGTGGGAGAATCCCGCCCCCCGGGAGAAAAGCCACGTGAGCCGTCGGGAAATGGAGAAGGAACTTATCCGCGACGCCCTGCAGAAATGCCACAACAACAAAAGCGAGGCCGCCCGCATGTTGCAAATCGACAGAAAAACGCTGTACAACAAACTGAAGGCCTACGGACTCGACGAGGAGTAGCCGCCTCCGGGCCTGTCTCGCGCCGGGAATGCGCTGGGTTTTCGCTCCCACAGGCACGAACGAGGCACGTTGGAGGCACGAATGAGACACGTTCGGAAGCGTGCGTGTGACGTGCGTCATGCGTGGGCGAGGCATGGGGGATATGGCTTAGCCCGGGTGTTGGTGCGGGCCGGCCTTGGCGTCGGAGTGGCTCGTTTTTTGCGGGGAGATTTCCGAAAAGAAAAAAAAAGCGAAAAAAGGCGGCGGGCGCATACCTCTTTTTCCGGTTTCGCGTGTCATATAGACGAGAGGGCGCGGGCCCTTGCGAAAAATGGTTTATGGTTTAATGAAAAAGGAAAAGATGAGAACAGACAAGAATATACCGGATTTGCTGGCCAAGGCGATGACGGGTGCGCTGACCGGCGAGGAGCGGCGGCTGCTGGACGACTGGCGGGAGCGGGACGAGGACAACGCCCGCTTGTGCGACGAGGTGCTTTCCCCGGAGTTTATGGAACGGAAATGCCGTGAGGCGGCGGAGGTGGACGTGGCGAGGGGATATGCGAGGGTGGTGGAGAAATATCGGCGGCGGCGTTTTGTCCGGCGGCTGAGGCGTTGGAGCGCGGTGGCGGCGGGGATTCTGTTGCCGGTGGCGGTGGTGCTGCTCTGGCCGGAAGGCCGGGAGTGGGAGACGGCGCGGGAGACGCCGGTGGCGACGGTCATCAAGCCGGGCGGGGTGAAGGCGGAGCTGGTGCTGGCCGACGGGTCGGTGCGGCGGTTGCGGAAGGAGGACCGCGACTCGTTGCTCGCCGTGGAGGAGGGAAGCATCCGCTTGCGGGAGGAGAGCGTCAGCTACGAGGGGCGGCAGGCTCCGGCGGAAGCGCGTCACAACACGCTGCGCGTGCCCCGGGGCGGGGAATATGCCGTGACGCTGAGCGACGGCACGGAGGTGCGGCTCAACTCGGAGTCGGAGCTGCGTTATCCCGTGGCCTTCGGCGACGGCGAGCGGCGGGTTTATTTGAAAGGCGAAGGCTATTTCTGCGTGGCGCGCGACGAGGCGCGGCCCTTCCTTGTGGAGGCGGGCGGCGCCGCGGTGCGGGTGCTGGGCACGAGTTTCAATCTCAGTGCCTATGCCGACGAGGGGCGGGTGGCCGCCACCTTGGTCGAGGGCAGCGTGCGGTTTGCTGCGGGCGGGCGGTCGGTGGTCTTGTCGCCGGGCGAGCAGGGTGTGCTGACGGCCGACGGCAGGGTGGAGACGCGGGAGGTGGACACCGTGCTCTGCACGGCCTGGATGCGGGGCGTGTTCGCCTTCCGGCAGGAGCGGCTGGAGGATATCATGCGCACGGTCTCCCGCTGGTACGACGTGGAGGTGTTCTGGGAGAATCCCTCGCTGAAGGAGGTGACTTTCTCTGGGCGGATGCGGCGCTACGACGATTTCTCCCGCGTCGTCGAAATCCTTGAGATGACCGGCAACGTCCGCTTCGACATCCGCGGCTCCGCCATCTTCATCCGCGGGAAGTGAGCGGGCGCGCATGGTGGCCGGTGGCGGTTGGTTCCCGTTCTATGCCAATGCGGCCAGTCGATTGGTGATGAGGTCTTTATAACGCATTTTCATTTCATCGGGCAGAAATGATATGTCGATGAATGACATCCATTTGTCGTATGCCTTGGCAAATTTGTTGAAGATGTTTTCGATGACCTTGCCGTCCAGGCCGGACGAACGCATGGAGGCGTGAAAGTCGTTTTTTTTGATTTTGCGTTTCTTGCCGTTGAGCGTCAAAGCCAATTCCTCGTTGTCTTCCGGCATGACCAGGGCCGTGGACAGGAGGTCGTAGGCGGGTGTGAGGCTGTATGCCGGAGGCCGTTTGCTGTAGAGTGAAAAGTTTTTCAGGTGCATGTCGGCGTTACCCGTGAGCCAAGAGAATACGACTTGTTCCCAGTAGTTGGCCAAGTCCAATTTTGCGACGGAAGAATATTTTTGTATGGTTTTGGCTATCTGTTCGTAAGAGCCTTTGTATTTGTGCTCGGTGAGGCGTTCGGACAGTTGGCACATGTCTTCCATGGCTAATTTCTCGCCCTTGTCGGTGCGGTCGATGCGGCGGGTGATGTAGCAAAGTTCTCCGTCGGCGAAGCGGATGAGGCTGTGCGGCACTACCTTGATTCGTGCCAGCTCGGCCATGTGCATGGTCGCATCCTCAAGCTCCGGCAGATGCTGGAAACGGTCGGTTTGTGGTTTGAGGATGTAGCGTCCCCAAAGGCCGACGATGGAGAAGCGTGTGGTTTCGTCCTGGGAGGTGCGTTCGATGTCCAGTGACAGTTTGGCTTGCACTCCGGTGAGCGTTGTTTGGCTGTGGATGACTTGGCGTGCCAGCTCGGTCAGATTGCCTCGAGTATAAGGCAGTTGGGGTGCCACGGGAGTTCCGAACATTTTTTGAGAACAGGCTTTGTGGAAATCTCGTTCTCCTTCCGAGAGTTCTTTGTAGCAGCATAAGCATTTGGGCATGGTCATTCCTCCTTTTTGTTTAGGGGTTCTACTCCGACTGCGCCGATGCAGTCTTTGCAGCAGGCCAAAAGCAACGACATGCGGTCTCGCGCGTCTATTTTCCAATTCTTTTCGGCAATGTCCAGTAGCCAGCCCTCCGGGATGAGACCGTCGAAGAAGGGGAAAAGGGTCTTACTTTGGAAGGGTTTGTCGGTCAAAGGGAGAGTCAGGCTGACGGCTTCCGCTTGGCCGGAGGCAAGGAAGTCGGCGGCGTATTGGAACGTGTAGCCGTTCTCGTCCTCCGTGAGGAGGCCGGCTTTGAGGTTGCGTAAAAAAATGGTCGCTTGTTTCATGGCTCGGGGGTTTTGGTGATTGGCACGGCTCCGACTTCGTGGCCGAAAAGGTTGAGAATAGAGTTTACTTTGTCTAAACGGAGGGTTTGTTTTCCTTGTTCGAGTTCACGGACAAAGCGCAAGCCCACGCCCGATTTTTCGGACAAGTCCACCTGCGTCAGTCCGTATTCCTTGCGCATGGCTTTCACGAATTTGGATAGTGTCGTCTTTTCCATAGATTATACCCTTTTGGGTGCAAAGGTAAGAAGAATTTTCCATTTTGCACCCATTCGGGTATAAAAAGGGTAAATGAGAAGCTGAATATACCCGATGGGGTGTAAATGACTGATAGCAGAGTTGGGAAGTGGGGTCGATGCGTCTTTGTTGCGGGATTTTGTTCATGGTTTCAAAAAGCCTTCGGAAGAGCAGGAAAGGCGGATTCTGGAACATATCCATAAAGTGGGGTCGGAATTTTTGCAAGTTTCTTTTTGAGGGAAGGCGGGATTGTCGTGTTTTCGTTGTATTTTTGCCATGTGATACTTTTATCTGGGGAAAAATCAGAATTTTTTGATTTTTCCCCAGATAAAAATCAAAAACGGGGGGTGAAGGTGGTTTTCTTGAATTTTTGGGAGGGTAAAGTTTTTGGCGCGGGAGCGTTGTTCGCGTTTTGAGGAGGAATTTCGGAGAGGCGAACGGGGTGAGGGCGGTGCCGTTGTATGCGGTTTTTTGCGTGGGCGAGGGGGAGAGGTGAGATTTTTGTGGCGGCGGAGGCGTTGGTAATTAGCGGGATGTGATTTTTTTTGAAAATAATAGGATAAAACGCAGAATAAAGCGAATTTGAGCATTCTCACTGACGGTCAGAGAGTTTGGCTTCGGGTG
>CALUHX010000061.1 GCA_944320555.1 uncultured Butyricimonas sp.
TACATGATTCAAAAAATATGCAAGATACTGTGGTTGAACAATATCTCACAAAAGTGGGCTTTTTAAGGGACGACTAGATAGAAATGAGTACGTGGAGCAGTTGCTCGCAAAACGTTGGAACGGAAGGGTGAAGATTGTGACTGGCATAAGGCGTTCGGGCAAATCGTTTTTGTTGTCGACTCTCTTTAAAAGGCGGTTGGTAGAGGAAGGAGTTCGGGAAGAAGAATTTGTTGAAGTGGCTCTTGACCGGAAGTCGGATATCAAGTATCGTAATCCAAATCTTCTGTACGATTATATCATGAGTGTCACAAAGGATGTGAGTAGAAGATTCTATGTGTTTATTGATGAAATTTATCCAATCGGCGTTGAATGTGGATTCTCCGGAAAAGAAGGCGCAGGAGACTTTCTCTTTAAGAAATACAGGGGATTTCTTTCGCAAGATTGTCGTGCTGGATGGAAACCGGAAGCTTTGGACGGACGAGGATGGCGTGATGTATGTCGGCGTGATTCCATTTTTGTTGGATGACATTGTGAAGGAAGTGATAGGGTGAGGCGGAGACAGGAGTATGTTTGTGGTATGATGGTGAGGGGGGCAAAGTTTGAATTTAGAAGCGTGTAATTTGGCTCTGCGCAGGGAACTTGCAGATGCAAAAATTCAGGAGATTGTTTGGTTGTTAAGAGAAAAGCAGTATCTTTGCAGCGTTTAAAAGAAGCGGGCGTGGCGAAACTGGTAGACGCACTAGACTTAGGATCTAGTGCCGTAAGGCGTGGGGGTTCGAGTCCCTTCGCCCGCACTTGAGAGGGAGGCCGCCTTGATAGAGGTGGCTTTTTGGGTTTGAATTGTAATATTATTGTTTTATCAGAGAAGTATGAATGTAACAAAGACTCAAATCGATGATCTTAATGCCACCATTAAGATTGAATTGAATAAGGAAGATTACGCTACCCGTGTGGACGATGCGTTGAAAGAGTATCGGAAAAAGGCCGTGATTGACGGATTCCGTAAAGGAAAAGTGCCGTTCGGCCTTGTCAAGAAAATGTATGGAAAGGCTGTTTTGGTCGAGGAAATCAACAAGCTGATAGGGGAGAATCTGTCTAAATTTATTCAAGACAACGATTTGCAAATCTTGGGAGAACCTCTTCCCAATGAAGAAAACCAAAAAGAGTTGGATTTGAATCAAGAGAACTTCGAGTTCGTTTACGATATCGCATTGGCTCCCGCCATGAATGTGAAGGTGAGCAAGCGCGAGAAAGTGCCTTACTATATCATCAAGGTCGACGACGAGATGATCGACAAGCAGGTTGAAACAATCTGCAGACAAAACGGGGAGCTGATGCCCGTGGATGCCATTGAGGGAACGGAGTACGTGAAGGGAGAGTTGATCGAGCTGGATGGGGATGGAAAGCAGAAGGAGGGGGGAATCCATAACGACGACGCGTCTCTTTCCGTGGCTCATATCAAGGACGAGGAATCCCGGAACGCTTTCATCGGCGCAAAGAGCGGCAGTGAGGTGATTTTCAATCCTGCCAAGGCTTATCCGAATAAGACGGATTTTGCCGCATTAATGGGAATCAGCAAGGAAGACGCAGAGAATTTGGAGAGTGATTTCTGCTTTATCGTGAAGGAAATCAAACGATTTGTGGATGCGGAAGTGAACCAGGCCTTGTTCGACAAGGTTTATGGGGAAGGCAAAGTGAACAGTGTGGAGGAATTCCGGGCAAGAGTGAAGGATGAGTTGCAGAACCAGTTCAAGGCTCACAGCGAGTACCGTTTCACTTTCGACGCCCGCGAGAAGATGTTGAAGAAGAACGAGAGTGTCGCCCTTCCGGAAGCTTTCATGAGGCGTTGGTTGTTGGCGACGAACGAGGGAATGACTCAGGAAACGCTGGACAAAGAATTCGAGCTTTACCGTGACGAATTCAAATGGCAAATTATAAAAGGCGAGGTTATCAAGGAGAACAATCTGAAAGTGGAGGAAGAGGACATGAAGGCCGTGGGAAGGGAGATCGCCGCCGCTCAATTGCAACAATATGGTTTGTACGGTCTGTCCAACGAGCAATTGGACGGATTCGCTTCCCGTTTGATGCAGGATGAGAAGCAACGGGCCAACTTGTATGACCGCGCATTGGAAAACAAGGTCTACGCTGTGCTGAAAGAAGGGTTTAAGTTGGAGGAACAAGAAATCTCGATGGACGATTTCAGCAAGCTGTTTGAGAAGAAATAAGAGATTAAAAGTTTTTGGAATTGACGGTCGCAAGGCCGTCAATTTTTTTATGCCTAAAAAAGGAGTGACCAACTTTTATCGCCAGAGAAAGCTAATCGTACCCGTGTTTGCTTAGTTCTCCAAAGAGTTTTAAAATCTTGCAAGGGTACGGATAAAACGAGGCTGACTCAAAAGTAAATTTTCCTTCTTGAGAATTGAATATTTGGAAAAAGTTTCCCCAGGGATACGAATAAAAAGAGAGCGACTCAAAAGTCAGAGTCGCTCCCGTTTTATGTGGATGAAAAGTGATTACTTCATGCTTAATTTCGCACGGGTGATGTATTTCTCAATGAACCGCGCTTCCATGGATTGGGGGAATTCTTTTTCGATTCTTTCATAGACGCCCAATGCCGACTTGAAGTCATTCGCTTTCTCGTAAGCCTCTCCGGCTTTCATCAAAATCATGGGCGTGGTCATGATGTTGGTGTTGCCGTTGGCGGCTTTCGCATAATAACTTGCTGCCTTGGCATATTCGCCCATTTGCATGTAAGCGTCTCCAATATTTGATTTCGCCAAGTCGGAGAAAATCAAATCGTCGGAGGTGAATTTTTCCAAATACGCAATGGCGTTGTTATAGTCTCCTAAATAGAGGTAGCAAAGTCCGGCGTAGTAATTGGCCAAATTGCCGCTGGGGGTGGAGCCGTACTCGTCGGCTATCTCAAGGAATCCTTTGTATTGGGAATCGCCGTTCAGCGCAAGGTTGAACGAGTCTTTGGCGAAATAATTCTCGGCCATGAACATTTGCCGCATGGCTTCTTCTCCTCTCGGAGCTTTGTAGAAGCGTTGGTATCCAAAGACTGCCGCGATAATAACAACGATGACAATAATGATTCTGATAAGTAGTTTCTGATTTTTCTCGATAAATTGTTCGGTGGAAATGGTTGCTTCCTCAATTTGCTCGAAACCATCGGTGCGATTCTGTTTTTCTTTTGACATGATATATTGTTTTTATTTGTTTTACTTCATTGCATGGCGCAGGCCGTACATCAACGCGCAAATTTAATCTTTTTTTTGGTATGCCCTAAGTGGTGTCGTTTTTTTTGGGAAAAATTTTCATGACGGGTGGAAACTCGCCATCTTTTCCGTATTTTTGAAGGGTCGTACGACAAGTTGTTAACGATACAAGAGGAAATATGGATTTGATACTGAATCGGTTGAATATCGTGAATTATAAAAATATCGCGGGGGCGGAGATTTTGTGCAGCCCGAGGTTCAATTGCTTTATCGGCAATAACGGGGCGGGAAAAACGAATGTGCTGGACGCTGTGTATCATCTTTCGATGTGCAAAAGTTATTTCAATTTGCCGGACGGGCAGAATATCCGACATGGAGAGTCGTTTTTTTTATTGGAAGGCCGGTACGAGCGGGAGAACGAGCCGTTGGAAGTGTGTTGTGGAGTGAAGCGGGGACAAAAGAAAGTGTTCAAGCGTAACAAAAAGTCGTACGAGCGCTTGTCGGAGCATATCGGGCTGTTGCCGTTGGTGGTGATATCCCCCGTGGACACGGTGCTGATAGACGGGGCGAGCGAGGAAAGAAGGCGTTTTATCGACGGGGTGATCAGTCAGTGTGACAGGGAATATTTGCGTCATTTGATGGTCTACAATCGGCTTTTGGCGCAGCGGAACGCATTGTTGAAAGAATGTGTCGGTCGTCCCGTCGACGGGGACATGCTTTCCGTTTTGGACGAGCGACTGGCGGAGCATGGTACCGTTGTGCTGGAACGTCGGCGGATTTTCGCTTCGGAGTTGGCGGACATCTTCCAGCTTTATTACGCTAAAGTATCGTCGGGACGGGAGATGGTGGAGATGGAGTACTGCACGACCGTGAAAGAGGGAGGCATGCTGGAGACGTTGCGGGAAAACCGGGAGCGGGACAGGATATTGACCTATACCTCCGCCGGAGTGCATCGGGACGACATCTCGTTGCGACTGGGAGGGTATCCGGTCAAGAAATTGGGCTCGCAGGGACAGAAGAAGAGTTTCCTCACTGCCTTGAAATTCGCCCAGTTCGTTTATCTTAGCAAGCAAAAAGGCATACGGCCCCTGCTATTATTGGACGACATTTTTGACAAGCTGGATGCCGGGCGGGTGAGCCAGATTGTGGATATCGTGGCGGGAGACACCTTCGGACAGGTTTTCATCACGGACACGAACCGCGGACACATTGATGATATTCTGCGGGAACACGCCTCGGATTACAAGATTTTCAACGTGGATGACGGGGAAGTGAAATAAATGGACTATTTTTGCCTGTTAACCGTTAATTGACGCGATTGGATATGAAATTGGGAAAGACTTTGCCGATAGACGAATTGGTGGCCCTGGTTTTGAAACAAAAGGGATTGTACTCCAAATTTAAGGAGAGGGAGGTTTGCGGCTTGTGGAATGAAGTGGTGGGCGGTTTGGTTGCCTCCCGGACGCAGGGCGTGAGCATGAGGAACGGGGTGTTGTTTGTGAAGCTCGCCTCTTCCGTGGTCAAAAACGCAGTCTTGATGGAAAAGGAGGGAATCATCCAAGCGTTGAACAAACGGGTGGGGGAGGATGTGGTGAAAGATATTATTGTGTCTTGACATATAAATATGGATAACGATGAAATTAGTGGATTCGAGTGATATCTTGGGAGGTTCCCGCCGATTGGACTGGCTGTCGGAGAGCGTGGTGGGAAAATTGGTCATGCATATATTGCGGTTGAACAAGCTGGACAAGCTGTACGCCAAAGTGTATGACGACGACCCGGAGGCTTTTTTGGACAGGCTGATTGACGTTTTGGGCGTGTCGATTGAAATCAACGAGGAGGATTTGAAAAAAATACCCGCGCAAGGACCGTTCATCACCGTGTCCAACCATCCGTTCGGAGGTCTGGACGGAATCATTCTGATTAAGCTGTTGGGCAAAATACGCCCGGATTACAAGGTGATGGCTAATTTCCTGTTGAAGAAAATCGAGCCGATTAAAGAGCATATCCTTGGCATAGAGCCTGTGGACGGAAGAGGAAAAGTGGACAAGGCCGCCGTCATGGCCGCCATCCGCCACGTGAAGGACGGCTATCCCCTCGGCCTTTTCCCGGCGGGCGACGTTTCCGTTTACCGGGCGGAGTCGAACCATGTGGAGGACCGGGAGTGGGACACTTCCGTGCTGAAACTGATAAAAATCGCGCGGGTGCCGGTCATCCCCGTCTATTTCAAAGGCTCGAACAGCCTCCTTTTCTATCTTTTGGGATTGATACATCCCATGTTGCGCACCGTCAAATTGCCCTCGGAGTTGCTGAACAAGAAGAAGCGCGTCGTGAAAGTGCGCGTCGGGAATCCCATCGACGTTCCCACGCAAGCCTCCTTCCACGACATCGGCCAATACGGGAAATTCCTTCGCGCGAAGACGTATCTGCTGGGCTCCGCCCTTGAGGTGAAGAAGTTTTTCGTCCGCTCGCAGCGGGCCGAGGCCAAGGCCGCGCCAATCGTGCCCGAAACGGACGGCGGGACATTGAAAAAGGAAGTCGCCGAGATAGCCGAGGAATGTCTGTTGTTCAAAATGAAGAATTACGACGTCTATTGCGCCCCTTCGTTCCGGATTCCGAACGTGCTCAACGAAATCGGCCGCTTGCGGGAACTCACTTTCCGGGCCGTGGGCGAGGGAACGAACCGGTGCATCGACTTGGACGAGTATGACCTTTATTACTATCATCTTTTTATTTGGGACACCGACGCGGACAAAATCGTGGGGGCGTACCGTGTGGGCAAAGGGAAAGAGGTGATAGACCGTTACGGCATGAAGGGCTTTTACATCAACTCGCTCTTCAAGATGCGGAAAGAGATGCTGCCGGTCCTTTATGAATCCATCGAGTTGGGACGCTCGTTCATCGCCGGGGAATACCAACGGAAGCCCCTGCCGCTCTTCCTCTTGTGGAAAGGAATCCTCTATTTCCTGTTGAAAAATCCGGAGTACCGCTACCTCGTGGGCCCTGTGACGATAAGCGGCAAATACACGGATGTGTCCAAGGAACTCATCATGCGCTTCATCAAGGCGAACTATTACGACGAGGAACTGGCCCGCCATGTTTTCCCGCGTTCCCGTTACGAGGTGTCGTCCAACACGCCGGACATCCAAGTGATGCTGGACGTGGCGAACAAAGACATTTCCGTTTTGGACAAAATGATTGGCGACATCGAGTCGTCGAGTGCGAAATTGCCTGTGCTGTTGAAAAAGTATATCTCATTGAACGCCAAAATTATCGGCTTCAACATCGACCCCAAGTTCAACATGTGTCTGGACGGCTTGCTCATTCTCGATATTTTCGACGTGCCGATGAAGACTATCGAGTCGCTCTCGAAAGAAATCAATGACGACACGATATTGAGCCGTTTCTCGGCAGACAGCGCGGAGGTTTAACCCGGTAACTTATCCAAGGAATACAGCCATGTACGACATAGTGTATTTGTTCAAGGGAATGTTGGTGGGCCTCATGGTCTCTGTGCCGTTGGGGCCGATGGGCGTGTTGATTATCCAGAAGACGCTGCACAAGGGTGCTCTCTCCGGCTTCGTGGCCGGGATGGGCGCGGCCACGGCAGACTTTTGTTATGCCTTGGTGGCCGCTTTCGGGCTGGGCTTCGTGGTCAACACGATTGAAGCGCACGAGTTGTTGTTGCAAGTCATCGGGGGAATCTTCCTGATAGGAATCGGTTTGCGCATTTATTTCAAGAATCCGATAGCCCAGATCCGCCAACGGCGTGGCGGGCGGGTGAGCAAAAAGGGGTTGGTGGGCGACTACGTGTCCCTCTTTTTCCTCACGGCCTCCAATCCGATTACCGTGGTGGTTTTCATGGCAGTTTTCGCCGGGATGTCCGTGTTTGGCGACGACGCTTCCGCTTTGGCTGAATTGTTGGTCGTTTTTGGCGTGTTGTTGGGTGGCGGCGCATGGTGGTACGTGCTTTCCACGCTCATCAACATCTTCCGGAAGAAATTCCGGCTGCGGGTGCTGGTCACTATCAACCGGGTTTCCGGCATGATAATCGCTATCCTCGGCGCACTGGTCATTCTGGCCGCTTTTGCCCCGCTCCGCAAGTTTCTGGTGTGAGTGTGAATGATTTTAAAGAGAAAGGAGATTGATTGTCAATCTCCTTTCTCTTTAAAATGTTTATTCGTATTTTAGGTCATATCCTTGTTCGTCAATGGATATGCCTTCTCGCATCCAGCGAGGCATGGGGGTGTCTTTAAGGTAGTGGTCGAAAAATTGCTTCAGACGGATGCCCCAATCGAGCATTGCGGCCTCTCCGTTTAGGGAATGCCCCTCTCCTTTGTAATTTAACAGCCAGGCGGGACGTTCCAACCGCCGCATCGCGAAGAACAAGTCCAAGCCTTGCGAAAAGGGTACCGCGTTGTCTTCGTCGCAATGGAAGATTAACAAGGGCGTGTGTATTTTGTCGGCGTTGAATATGGGAGAATTGCGGATGTACATGTCCGGGTCTTCCCACAGGGTTTTGCCTAGCCTGCCTTGGGCGTCTTCGTAAACGTACAGTCTGGGCATGCCTCCGCCGCGTAGTGCGGTATAGGAGGAGATTGTGTTGACGACGGCGGCACCCGGGCTGGCACAACGGAAAATGTCCGTGCGGGTGACCAAGTATGCCACTTCGTAGCCGCCCCAGCTGTGGCCGATCAGGCCAATGCGTTCTTTGTCAGCTATGCCTTTGTCTATGAGCATTTGAACTCCGCTGACCACATTGTCGTAGCAACTTTCGGCAGGATCTCCGATTTTGTAGTGCACGTCGGGCATGAAGACGATGTAGTCGTTGCTGACGTAGGTCGGGACATCGATGACCGAGCTGCTGAGTTCGGGGATGCGATAGTCGAACAGGCCGTCCGTGTGGCGCTCGTAGAACGTGACGATGACCGGATAGCAACGGGTGGAATCGTAGTTTTCGGGTAGAAACAATATGCCTTCATTTTCGATTCCGTCGAATGTTGTCCAGCGAACGAGCCGGGTGGTGCCCCAAAAGTAATTTTGTTGTTGCGGGTTTGCGTTTGTTACCCGTTGCGGATGGGAAAAACGAGAGTCGCTCCACCAGATGTCTTCGAATACCTCGAAGCTGTTTTTGCTCCAGATGCAATATTTGGCATTGTCTGCCACTTTGATGATTTGGAAATTGTAATCTCCTTTGAGAAGGCGGGTTATATTGCCCTTTTTGTCCATGTTATAGATGCCGGTCGCTTTGGTGCGAGTGTCGAAACCTTTGACGAAACCTCCTGCCTGGAGGTCGTTCCCCGCGAAGCGCAATTGTGTGTGATGTTTCCTTCCATATTCTTGGGTTAAGGAATACGTCGCCTGTTTGCCTGTTAAATCTACGACCCAAATGTCGTAACGGTCATAAATGGCGACACTGTTTCCATCATTTAACCAACCGGCGATGTCGTAAGAGGGGGCGGGTTTGGGCATGTCGTGAAGCTCGTCGTGGACGGGATAAGGAATGGACGATGAGATGTTTTTTAATTTTCCCGAGGGAAGGTCGATGTTGAACCACGCCTGTTTTTCCCTGTCATACCAGATTGCGTGTTTCCCGTTGGGACTCCATTGCGGAGCTTGGCGGACATTTGTCAGGACTTTGGTCTGGCTGCCGTCTTTGAGGTTTATGAGATAGTAATCGGAGCAAAGGTCGTGCTGCCAATCGAAAGCGGTCAGGTAGGGTTTGCTGTCTTGGGCGAAAATGTAATTGTAGTTCGCATTGGAGGGGATGACGTAGGAGTCCGCGCCGCCTTTCGACAGTTCAACCAATTCTTTGGTGTCTATGTGATAAATGTATTTGGGATAGTCCATAGGATTGAAACCGCTATGCGATGGACGTTGACGGCGGTGGGAGAGAGGTTCGTTCCACGTCCATAGTTCGAGTTCGAAGCCCAAATCGCTTTTTTGTTTTGGAGGAGTGGGAGTGAAACTTGCGGGATCTAATTCAATCATGATGTCATTCCCTTCATTTATGAGGGAATACGGGCGGCGTGCGATTTTTGTCTCCCGGGGGATGCCCTTTATTTCATCAAGATTGACAAGAAGCCGGCAGGAGACAGGATTGATTGTGAAGGAGTACAACAAACTCGGATTGTTGTCTTCGGTGCTGTCCGCGGCCACAAGGAATGTGCCGCCTTGTGCGGGTTCGTCAAAAGAAAAACTTCCTAAGCGGCCGGCTGGACATTGGAATATGGTTTCTTCTTTTCCATCGGCATGGCGCAGCCGGAGGCTGCTTCGGTCTTCTCCTTTGTGTTCGTAGACAAGCGATTGGCGGTTGTCAAAAAAGTAATACATGCCGACCCTCTCGATTGTTTCAGATTTTCCCGTGTTGACATTCCATTTGGTCAAGTTGTTGTAGAACAAACCGTTTTTGTGTATGGGTTCAGTGTAAATCACCCACGGGGAATTGTCCGTGTAAAGGAACGTGTTTTTGTCCCAGTGGATACGTTTTTGATTGCTTAGGCGGATAAGAAAAGTAGAGTCCGCGGTTGTGCCCATGGTGTCGGTCGGGGTTTTCTGCACGATTTTTATCCATTCCCCGGAGTTGAAAAAACTGAATTCCGACACGTTCTTCAGAATGATTGTTTTTTGATGTTTGGAATCATACAGGTAGGTGTCGGGCAATGTGTCGCTTTGGTCGTATAGATGGCTGTATTTGTAACTGACCCATCTTCCGTCGGATGAAATGTTGGCGTCTTGAATGACCCTCCATTGTTTACAATCTTTTTGTTGCAAAGCTTTTTTCTGAGCGAGAGCCGGTTGCCCGATAAGGGGCAACCAGATGATGAATAGCAGGATGTGTTTCATTGTTTCTCGTTTTTTAGGATTTCAATAACGTAAGAAATTTCGTCTGCTAGTTTGCTCGGACTGCCGCAATATCCTTCGGAGGTGTAACGCATGCGGCCGTTTTTCAGAACGATTTTGCGGGGAATGCCGGATGATTGGAATTGTTTTGCGAAACGGGAGAACACCTCGTCGGTCGATTCGCTTTTTTGATTGTAGTTGTCAAACAACACGTTGAAAGTATAGTCGTTGTTTTTGAAATATTCCCTGATTCTTTTTTTGTAGTCCTTGCCGTTTTCTTGGGTGGCGATGAAGTAGAATGCGACTTCGGGATCCCCGGCGTATTTGTCCACGGCCATTTGCATGCCGGGGAAAGCCATCTTGCAAGGGCCGCACCAGGTGGCCCAAAAATCGAGCACGACGATTTTGTCTCCCCAGCTTTCACTGCTCACCTTGCCTCCGGTCATGCTTTCCAGCGTGAACGGGTCGATTTCCACATTCATGAGGTGGCTTTCAATCTCCGCCTTCATTTGTTCGGCCTCGTCTGCCGATTTCAGGGATTGCATATAAGAGTCGAAGCCTTCCTTGCGCCCGTATTTGGTGTTATAGGCTTGTTCCAACATTGCTTGCATCTGCGGGGTCAAGGCGTTGGCTTTCGCGCAATTCTCCAAAAGGTCGAAGAGCTTGTCCTTGTTCCCCGTGTTTTCGAGAATCTGGATGTGGGCCTCGTTCAGTTCGCTGTTGCTGTATTTCCCGACTTCTGTGATGTGGTCGAAATAGGGAAGGGCTTCCTCGTATTTCCCCATGCGCGTGAGGAGGAGGATATGGTTCGACACATTGTTGTTCACTTGATAGTCGGCGATGGTCAAAGCCTGTCGCGGAGTGTACTGGATGTCGCTCATGAATGAAAAGTCGTGGCGTTTCCGGAGCATTTCGTCGATTATGCTTTTGGAAAGCGGATAAATCGTGTCGTCAGGGCAGAGGCGCAGTTTGAACATCCGGAAAATGTTCCAGCGGTAAATCTCGTTCAATGTCCTCAAATCCATTTGCGGGAACCACGAGGCGAAGCCTTCATAGTCGTGTTTGGCGAACAGGGCTTCTTCCAATGTGCGGAACGTGTTGTAATACACGAAACTTTGAGAGGCCTGTTCCGGATGGGTCTGCCATTCCGGAATGGGAAACTCATCCAAGAATCGGGCGATGGAGTCCAACTTCGGGTCGTCCAAAGGCATGGCTTCCACCCGTTTGAACATGTTGAAACGGGCGGTGGCGCCTTGGGGCCAGCGTGTGAGGATAACTTGCTCGATGGAATCCGCCTTCTCTTTGTCCTGCAGTTGGAAGCGGTAGATGTCCCGTGCCCACATGTATTGTTGTTCCCCCAGGCGTGGGTCCTTTAAAAATTCGGTGACGAACTTTTGGGCCGTTTCGGGGAACTGCTCGCCGCTCCGGAGTTTGACCATGGCCATGAAATAGTTGAACATTTTGGGCATGTTTTGCGGAAACATCTCCAGTTCCTTGTAGGTCCACATCTCGACGGCCTCGTCCATGATTCCCTCGTATTGTTGGAAATAGCCCGTGACGCCTTGGCCTAATTGCGGTTTGCGGAACATGGCCCAGGCCAGGTTGCCTCCGGGAAGGGGCAGACGGTTTTGGTCCAATGTCATCCACATGAAGCCCTGGTCGTCGTTGTTGTCGGCGACGCCTTGGTCGTTCAAGTCTTCCGGAACGAATTTTATGGCCATGAACGCGCAATTCCGGGGAATGTTGAAATAGCCGTACCAAAGATTGTCGTGCTTTACCAGTTCGATGTCTCCCGTTTCCCACGTGTAATCATTGAACATATAGACGATACCGGTGATTGCCCCCTTGCTTTCCAACGGCCCGCCTTGCGGGTCGTATTGGAATCCGACACGGGTGCCGGCGATGGGGTTGCCTGTGAAACTGGTTCGCAAGCGGGATTGGATTTCCTGTCCGAGAATATTGCAGGACAAGGCGCATAGCAGTGTTACAAAAATGACGAACTTGTTTTTCATAATAATTTGATTTTGATATGGTGTGTCGAAATCACATTTCGACACACCATCGGTAAAAAACTATTGATAAAGTGTGGATACTTGATTCCCGATACTGTGCAGGTCTATACCCAGCGTGTTTTGGAAATAATCAATGACGGCCTCGTACTTTTGCAGGATAAGCTCGGAGCGCACGTAGGCGTTCGCGCTGTTGCTCCATTCCCCGTTGCAGTCGAAGGACTCGTCCAGCGCCCATGCCTTGAAGTCCTCCTCGCTCATCGTGACGAGGTATTTCACGTAAAGCCCGAAGTCGTAGTTGACGTCGATGTCCTCGAAATACTCGAGGAAACCGCTGGCGTTGTACCCGTAATCGCCCGTGTACGTGGCCAGGTCTTCAGTGTTCCAGTCCGTGGTGAACAGTTCGGAGAAATCCTCCGGAATCTCGATTTTGTCCCGCGAGGCGGCGTAGGCGATCAGCGATTTCGCCATGTCGCCGATGAGGTCCAGTTTCTCCTCCGAGGTCAGCCCCGTGATTTGCTCGTTGGTATATCCGAACGTCACATGGTTCAGTCCGTAGGCGGTGGGGCAGATGAGAGTGTCATACACCCACTCGTAGCCCCACGATTGGTTCTCGTCGCTCCAGGTGTACTCGTACTCCTCGGTGGGAAGATAGACCTCCGAGGCCAGAAGCACGTGTACGGGAAGCAGTTGCCGAAGGAAGTCGTCCTCCCAGATGGAGAAACACTCCTCCGTGACGAAATGGAACGCCTCGCTCACGTAAGCCGTGTCGCCCTGCTCGGCGTAATATGGGATATAATCCGTCACGTTCCAGCGGAAGTCGGATTCCCGGAACTCGTACAGGAATTGCGTGCCGTATTCTTCGTAAAACGCCAGTATCTCTTGGTCGTATTCGGCGTCGCCTTGCGGAAACTCGTAGAACTCCTGCGGCTCCGAGGGAGTCAATTCTTCCTCCCCGCAGGCGGCGAAAAGGAAGAGACTTATGAATAAATAGATGATATTGTTTTTCATACGCTAATGATTTGTTTGGTTAATGTCCGGTGCGGTCCGGAGCCAATTCGTTTTGTTCCAGTCGGGGGTTGCGGTCCAGCACGTCTTGCGACAGCGGCACCACGTAGCCGGGATCCTGTTCTTCCAGCGTGTAGGTCGTCCGGTTGCCGTTCTCGTCCACCCAGGTGTGCTCTATGCTCGGCATGCCGTAGCGGCGAAGGTCGAACCACCGGTGTCCTTCCATGAACAGTTCTTTGCGTCGTTCCAGGCGGCACATTTCTTCCAGCTCCTCGGCCGTGCTCAACTCGTAGTCCGTGTAATTGGTGAACCGGTTGCTTCTTAGCTCGTTGAGGTCGTCCACGGCCAATTGTCCGTATTCCGACTCGCCCGCTTTGTATTTCTCCATGTAGGCCTCGGCCCGGTTGAGATACAGCTCGGCTGTCCGCCACACGTACCCTCGCTCGGCCGTGCCGTGTTTATAGGTGTAATAAGGGTAAACGAGGCTGCCCGACGTCTCGTCGAAATACATTCCCCGGCGCGAGTCGTTCTCGTCCGTGAAACAGTTCACCAAATCGTCCGACAGGTTGATGGACGTGCCCATGAATCCCAGGTCGCCCGGCATGGACCCGAAAACAAAGATGGTCTCGGGGAAAGTCGACGACACGACGGGGTTCGTGGAGTTTTGCGGATAATAGGAGTTCGAGTACGCGTATTCCGGCAGGTAGCACAGCTCCGGCGCTCCCTCGAGGGCGGCGGTGGCGTGCTCGATTACTTTGTCCCATTCTTCCATGTACAGGTAGATGCGCGAGGCAATCAGATGCGCGCCGACGTATCCTATGCGCCACACCCCGTTGTCCGTCTGGTACTCGTCCAGCAGCGCGGTGGCTTGCTCGATGTCCGACGTGATTTGCTCGTACACCTCCTCCACGGTGTTCCGTGCCACGCCTTCGTCCCGGATTTCCGATTTCGTGACGAGGGGCACGCCCAAGCGTTGGTCGGGAGTCGAGCGGCTGTCGTTATAGGGCGTGGCGAAGATGTTCACCAATTGGAAGTAGTAATACGCCCGCAACGCTAACGCCTCGCCCAGGGTCGTGTTGATTTCCTCCTCGCTTCCCTCCGACTCTTCGATGTAGTCCGTGATGACGTTGCACACCATGATGCACTCGTAATAGTTCTCGTAGGTGTAATCTTGTATGTTGTTGTCCTCCAATGTTTGGTGCATGTAGTATTGCCACGTGAACACGTCCCGGTAAGCCGAGTACACGTCGCTCGAGTAGTTGCACTCGCACCCGTCCACGTCGTCGCTCATGTACCATGTCAGTCCGTCCAGCTCCGAGAAGCAGTATCCTTGCCCGTTGAGCAGTTCTTGGAAGGCCACGGCGGTCTCCGGCTCGAACTCGTCTTGCGACACCTCTTCCAGGAAATCGCCGCAGGAATAACATGCCGCGAGCAGGAGGCCCAATAGGAGATAGTTATATTTCGTAATCATAGTGTCTTCTTTTAACGTGTTAAAAACCAATGTTGATGGATAAGGAATAAGTTTGCGTGATGGGCAGCGCGGTTCCTCCCGTCCCGGATTGTTCCGGGTCTTGTCCGCGGAGATCCTTGCTGCTTATCGTGAACGGATTCGTCACGTTGAACATGCACGACATCATCGACACCCCGAACTTGTCCAGGAATTTCGTGGGCACGGCGTACGAGAGCGACAGGCTGCGGCATCTCAGAAAATCCGCTTTTACCACCCGGATGTCCGCATAGTTGTACATGTCGTAGGAGTTCAGCGACACCGTGTTTTCGATTGGGACGTACAGGTTGTACTCCGAAGACCCGTCCAGCACGAAGCCCGGGATGTTCGTCGTCAGCTCGTCGCCCGGCTCTTTCCATCGCTTCAGCAGGTCTTTGTGCAGGTTGTCCTGCGGCGAGGGCATGTTCAGCGTCCCGTCGAACAAGAAGTTCAGCCGCTTCACGCCCCCGAAGGCGTAGGCGAGATTTGCGCTCAGCGTGAGGTTCTTGTACCGGAAGGTGGTCGAGAGTCCGCCGCTGATTTTTGGGTCGGTCTGTCCGGAATAGACCAGATAGTCTCTCGGGTCGCTCATCTTTTCCACGGCGTCCTCGTCGCGCGAGGTGTGCTCGAACTGGGCGTAGCCGTACTCCGGGTCGAGGCCCGTGAACTTCCACGAGTAAATCCCGTTCACCGGCCGGCCGTTCTCGAAGGCGTTCCCCGCCAGATAATCCGTGTAGGTGTATTCCTCGTCGCCGCTGCGCACCACGTTGTTGGTGTTCTTCGAGTATATCGGTGTCAGCGTCCATTGGAAGTCCTTGGTCTGCACGGGGACGAAGGTCAACGCCACTTCCAGCCCCTCGTTCGTGAGGTCGGCTCCGTTCTTATAGGTGGTCGACACTCCGTACTCGGCCGGCACCTCCAAGCTGAAAATGATGTCCTTGCCTTTCTTGTAGTAATAGTCGATTGTCCCGCTGACGCGTCCCTTGGCGAAGGCGAAATCCGTGCCCACGTTGATGGTGTGCGTCCGTTCCCAGCGCAGGTCGGGGTAGGCGTAGCGGCTGATTTCCAACACGTACTCCCCGGACCAGCGGTTGATGACCGTCGACGGGTATTGCACCACCAGGTTGGGGCCCACGGTGGTCGGCACGTTCCCTTGGCTGCCGTAGGATGCCCGCAGCGAGAACTCCGCCATCTCTCCCAGCCGCTTGAACCACGGCTCCTCCGACATGGTCCACCGTCCCGCCACGCTCCACACGGGCTGCCACTTGTGGTTCGTGTACTGCCCGAAGCGGTTCGACGCGTCCACGCGGATGTTGGCGTTCAGCACGTAACGGTTGCGGAAAGAGTAAGCCAGCGTGGCGAAGCCCGAAATGGTGTTCGACGTGGTGTTCGTGATGTCCACCGTGTGCTTGTCCAGCGACGAGTTGCCGCTCGTGGCCACGTTCCCGGAGGTGTTCGTGTCATACTCGTAGCTCACGCCCAGGCCCCTGTCCGGGAAATACCCCCACTCCTCCGTCGTGAAGCCCTCGTTCTTCACGGAGCGGATTTCGTATCCCGCCATGGCGTTGACCACGTGCTCGTCATTGAACACCTTGTTGTAGTTCACTTGAATTCGGGCCGTGTAGCTCGTGTTGTTGTTCGTCTCGTAGGTGAGGATTCCTCCCTGCGGCAGGCGCGACGAGCTTTCCAGCTCGCTGTTCGGGTCGGCCTCGCCGTAGTCGTACCCCCGGATTTCGGCGATGTAGTATGAGCGTTCGTCCGCCCACTTGCTGTTCGTCGTGTTGGAGAAATTGGCTCCGAACAGGGTGTTGATGCTCAGTTCCGGGAGCAGTTTGGCGTTCACTCCCACGTTGATGTTCGTCTGTCTCACGCGCACTTCGTTGCCCGTGTGGGCGATTTCGTTCAGGATGTTGTACGTCAGCAGGTAGTTGGACGACAGGCCCGCCACCGTCGAGGTGCGCGTGGTGTAAAACTCGTCGGGGCTGATGGCCCGCGAGGTCTCCAGCGCGTAGTCCGAGGGGTTCACCATGTAGAAACCGTCCGACTTCCGGTCCGAGAAGCTGATTTTCCCGTTCACGTCCACGTGTTTGCCTACCTTGGTGCTCACGTTCAGGTTGAGGCTGTAACGCCGCAGGTCGTCCCCTTTCGAGGTGCCCTTGCTGTTGTTGTACCCGACGGAGAAGTAATAGCTGCTCGTCTCGTTGCCCCCCGACACGCTCAGCGTGTAGTCCTGGTTGAACGCGTTGCGGCACAGGATGTCGAACCAGTCCGTGTTCATCGTCTCCAGTTCCGCCACCCGCTCGTCGAATTCCTCCTTCGTGATTTTCCCGTCATAATAGTCGAACAGGGCGCCCTCGTAACCCGTGGAGTAGGGGGTCGAGCTGTATAGGTAGCCGTACTCCGCCACTTCCCGCGACACGCCGACGCGCTCCTTCGAGTTCATCAGTTCGTACTGCGAGTAGTGCGGGCGGCCCGTGAAACCGAACGAGGCCGAGAAATTCACCGACGCCTTCCCCGCCTTTCCCCGCTTCGTCGTCACCACGATGACCCCGTTCGCCGCCTGCGTTCCGTATATGGCCGTGGCCGACGCGTCCTTCAGGAACGTGATGGTCTCGATGTCCATCGGGTTCAGGCCCGATATGGCGTTCCCCAGCAGGCTCAAACTCGCGTTCTCGCTCGCCTGGTCGCGCATGGTTTCCGTCGAGCTGCTGATGACGTCGTTAATCTCGTCGTTGGAGAGGTCCACCGGGTCCTCGTAGATAATCCCGTCCACCACCCAGATCGGGGCGGCGTTCCCGTGGATGGTCGACGACCCCCGGATGCGCATCCGGGGCGTGGCGTTGGGGCTTCCCGAAGTGGTCATCACCATCAGGCCGGGAATCTTCCCCTGCAGCATGGCGTCGATGGAGGCGACGTTGGGAATGTAGATGTCCTCCATCTTCACGCTGGTCGTCGCGCTGGCCGAAAGCCGCTTGTCGATGTTTCCGTAACCGGTCACGACCACCTCCTCCATCTCCTGCGCCTCGGGTTGCAGCTTGACGACCAATTCCTCCGCCTCGTCGGCGGGAGGCGTCACGTATTGGCTCTTGTAGCCCAGGAACGCGACAATCAGCGTCGTCGAGTCTTGGCGCGGAATCTCGAACGAGAACCGGCCCTCGGTGTCGCTCACCACGCCCAGGCTGGTCCCTTTCAACACGATTGTCGCCCCCGGCAAAGGATTCCCCCTCTCGTCGAGGACTTTCCCCTTGACGGTCCGTTTCTCCGGGACCGCGTCCTGACGTCTTTTGATGACAATCAGGTTCCCGTCCCGTTCGTGGAACAGCGCCGTCCCTTTCAGGCAAAGGCGCATCACCTCCTCGATGTCCGCCGACGACACGGAAAAAGTCAGTCCCCCGACGCCGTCCACGTCTTCCGACTTGTACAGGAACCGGAACTCCGACTCCCTTTCGATTTTCTGCAGGACTTGCCTCAGCGATTGGTTCTCAATCTCCAGCGACAGCGTCTGGGCCGCCGCCCGCTGGCCGAGGGACAGGAATGTCCCCGTAGATAGAACGAAAACGCAAATTTTCATGAAATTCATGACTCGCGCGTACTTTCTCGCATGGAGAAAGCGGTCTTTCCATTTTTTTCTCATAGCTTTGTGTTGTTTTCGATTAAACATCTGGGATGGGATGGTGTGGGGCACCTCTCGTCCCTTTATCTTTATTCGTCAATCACGGTGATTGTTCTTCCTCTGATCTTGAAACGGACAAGCTCCAGCTTCTCCAGTTTCTCCAGCAAAACGCTGAAGTCGGAGTAGCGGCTGATGTTCCCGTTGATGCGGGTGTCCCTCGACGCGCCGTTCTGATAGAACACGTGCAGGTTGTACCACCTCGCCACGGTGTTCAGCACGTCTTCCAGCCTCTCGTCCTTGAAAACGAACACCCCCTCCCTCCAGGCCGTGAACAGGTACGTGTCCACGCGCCGTTTCGTCAAGGCCCCCTTCTCGTCCAGCACTGCCTGCTCGCCCGGCTCCAGCAGCAGGCTCGTGTCGCCCGCCGAGACGCTCACCAGCCCTTCCTCCAGCGTCGTGGCGATTTTCCCCTCGTCCGCGTAGGCGCGCGCGTTGAAGCGTGTCCCCAACACGCGGATGCTCATCTTCCCCGCCTCGATGACGAACGGTTGCCCCGTCCGGGCCACGTCGAAATAGGCCTCCCCCTCCAGCCGCACCCGCCGCTCCCCGCCGTCGAATGTCACGGGATAGGTCAGCTTGCTCTCGGAGTTGAGGTACACCGTGGTGCTGTCGCTCAGCAGGGTGCAGAACTCTCCGCCCCGGGGGACCTCCAGCGTGTGCGTCCGCGCCCTCGTCCTTCCGTCCGCCTTGACGCCCGCGTAGTTCAGCGTGTCGTTGTTCTGCCGGATTCCGGCGCTGTCGCTCAGGAGAATGAGCCGCCTTTCCCCGCCCAGCGCCACGTGTCTCCCCTCGTCCGTGTGCAAAACGGCCATGGCCTTGCCCGGGGACAGCGGGGCCAGCGGGGTGCCGGCCTCCCGCCTCTCGTTTTGCAGCCTGAGCAGGGCCAGGCCGGCGCCGCATGCGACGGCGAGCACGGCCACCCGGCTCCACAGCCTTCTCGCGGCGAGCCGCCGCTTGTGGAACGTCCTTCGTTCGAAGCGGCGGAAATTCCGCTCCACGTCAACCCCTTCCTTCTCCCCGCCGGAGAAGAAGTCCCGCATCTTGCGGTAGAACTCGCGGTGCTCCTCCGCCTCGTCCAGCCAAGAGGACAAAATCTTTTCGTCCTCTTCTCCCAGCTCGTCCCGCAACGAGCGTCTT
This sequence comes from uncultured Butyricimonas sp., assembly GCA_944320555.1. Taxonomy (GTDB): domain Bacteria; phylum Bacteroidota; class Bacteroidia; order Bacteroidales; family Marinifilaceae; genus CALUMT01. The sequence continues at coordinate 19,375 of CALUHX010000061.1, forward strand.
AATATGGTCCAGTCGATTCTTCGCATGTCTGTGTCTTGTTTTTTGCAATAAAGACAACTTCGTTTCAAAACACAGTGACAAAAAAGACAAAAAAATTTTCACATGATGTGGTAAATGAAAAGCAACAGCGTGATACCCAGCTTCTCGCGGATGTATTTGAACGAGCGGCTCATTTGGGTGTTCACCGTGTTCACCGACACGCCCAGCTCCGCGGCCACCTCCTTGTACTTCTTGCCCTCGAGCGCGCATTGCTTGAAAATGTGGCGCGCCTGCTCGGGCAGCTCCTCGATTGCGGCGTACACTTGCCGCACCTGCTCCTCGTCGATTTCCGTGTCGGGAATCTCGGCGTATTCCTGCGCCTCGGCCAGCCACCGCTTGTAATTGTCCTCCACCCGCAAGTGCTTGAGCCGGTTCAGGCACTTGTTCTTCACCTCCGTGAACAGATATCCCTGCAGGTTGGCTATCTCTGGCAGCTTGTCGGCGTTTTCCCACAGCTCGACGAACACCTCCTGGGCCACGTCCTCCGCCTCCTCCCGCGCGTAGAGGAAATACTCGCCGAAAAGGGTCATCTTCTCGAACCACATCTCGAAGGCTTTCTTGAAAGCCTCGTGGTCCCTCCGTCTTATGGCGCGCGCGATGTCGTCCGGTGTCTTTTTGTATGGTTTCATCTCGGTTCGGGTCTGTTGAGGTAACAAAGCTATGGAATTATTTTTGAAAAGCAAAATATCCGTCGGAGGGGACGTGCCGGAACATCCTTTTCTTGCGCCCTTTCCCCTTCCCTCGAAGTGTCTTCTCTCTCTTGGAGGGAGAGTGGGGCGGTGCCGCCGGTCGGGAGTCTGAACGCCTCCTCTAAGGCGGGGAGAGGGACGGCGGGGTATGGGCGTCGGTTTGGACACAATCCCCGCGGGTCGCCGTGTGGACATGGTGCGGGGGCGAGTAGGCCGATCCGTCCGCCCGGGCGAAGTAGAGGTACAGGTGGGCCGTGCCCCGCTCCGCGTCGATGCGGAACTCGCCGCCCCCGTCGCCCCGACGTCCGCTCACCTCCGAGGCCACGTTGAACTCCAGCAACTCGTCGTCGTACAGCACCCCCACCCGCAGCTCGTCCGTGGCGGCGGCCGTCGCCGAGTCGCGTTCGTCCCTCCACGTCGCCCGGTAGCGTCCCCCGCCCAGAGAGGCCACCTCGATGTCGCGCGGCAGGGACAGTGGCCCCGCCGAGAACTGGAAGTGGGCCGGGTCGGCCATCCGCCCCTCGCCGTCGATGTATTGGCAGTTGACGGAGTGGAAAAGGTTGTCCGCCCGCCGTCCCAGTTCCCGGGCGGCCGTCCGCCACACGTCCGGCGACACTCTCCGTTTGTAGAATTGGTATAGCTGCTGCGTCATCTTGAACCGGCGGTTCGTCCGCCGTTGTCCCTCGCTGGGGGTGTACCTGTCCGGCTTGTCCGGTGCCAGCCGCACGTATTGTTTTCCGTTCACCACGTAATAAATCTTGTCGCCCAGTCGTCCATGGAACAATCCGTCCCCGTTGTCGCTTACTTTCATGTCGTTTCTTTTTTGTGTTCTCTCTCGTTTTCTCCCGCCTGTCACCCTCTTGTCTCCCACCTACAGCCATGGCAAATTTATTAAATATTTTGTTGATATCATATATTTCTCTTGTCACACAAGAGGAGAACAAGAGGTACACAAGAGGAGGACAAGAGGTGATGGCCTTGTAAGTGGGGAACGAACAGGGAATGGCAAGGGCAAATACAGGTGAAAATGGATTATTTTTAAGGGGTGCGTGGTATTGTTATGAAAAAGTTTGCGTACCTTTGCGAATGACGGACGGCGGTCTGTCGTGACATGTTGAAAAATAACTCCGTGTGGTGATAAATGTACTAACAAACCTTAAACGATTTCATCGTCCGGTAAGTAGTAGTCTCTCCATTTG
>CALUHX010000062.1 GCA_944320555.1 uncultured Butyricimonas sp.
AAAGTTGGCCGTTGCTCTACTTACATTTGTCACTTTTTAATCTTTTGAATCAGGAAGCCAACTCCTGATTCGCATTATTTATTGGATAAATCATTCCATATCCACAAACGTTGAGCCGATGAATAAAGTTTGAATTTTGCTTCATTGATTGCTCGAAAAATATACTCTGATTGAGATTTACGAATATCCTCAAAGATATTCCTAAAGTCTTGTTCTGAGTCAATTGTTATGCAATTGTAGAACTGTCCTTTTGTTTGTAAATTGTTGTATTCAGAAAGATGGGCCATATGATGATCTTGTAAATAAAGAAATTATATTCTAACGTGAGTTCGATGAATTATAATCATCTGCAAAATACAAAGTTACGAAAATATTTTTTATGGTAGATGATTTTTTCAAATTGGGTAGAGTCAAACGGCAAGTGCAATATTATGCAGTTAATTTGAAGCTGTAGTGGTCATAAAATCAGAAGTGTTCTTGAATGCTGGAGATAGAACATGATATACATCTAAAAATGTTTGTAGCTGGCAAGCATAATGGATTAGTACTAAAGGCGAACGTGCTGTGATGAGAGATGTGGGCCGGATAAGAAAAGGTGAGCGTGTGCATGCTTTTGGCATACTATCGGGCGACTTTTGTGTGGTCTAATTTAAAGTCGAGATAGTTATGGAACAGGAAAGATTACTTTGTGATGTGGTCAATGTTATTTTGACGGTTATATCGCTTGGATTTATCGGATGGTTTGTGTTTGCGTACCGCAAAAGAAAAAGTAAAATACGCCGTGTTCATTATCTTTTTGTGCTGGCGTCGTTCGTGGTGATATTTTTGTGTGGCAGGGCCATGTATGGGAATTATGAGAGATGGGATATATATAATAAAGTGGTACGTCCGCCGCAGTCCAGTTATTTGGACGAGTTGCATTTATCGCCCCAAGAATGTGTTGATGATTTTGGAGAGGTTGTGGATATTGTGAATCATTACTATAAAGAGATGGCCATCCATAAGAGGATAGATTTGGGGAAACTTAATGCCGAATATGGAGGAAAGGTGGAGGAGGTGGACTGCGCACAACAGTATGGTTTGCTTCTCTTGCAGTATTTTGGAACCCTCCGGAATATGCATACCTTCCCTTATTTTAGTGAATGGTTAAGTTTTACGTCGTTAGTAAGCAGAAATGATTCGGTGTGGATTTGGCAATGTTATGATGACGCTGTTGATTTGAAGACTATGGATTTGGTTGTGGCAGTCAATGGAGTGCCGACGAAGGACTACATAAAGGAACAGATACGATTGGTGTGTACTTCTACCGATGCGTATAGAAGAAGGCTTGCGGCAAAACGTGTTTTGCATTCTTATACCGATACTTGTCAACAATTGACGATACGGCGCGGAGATTCTGTTTTAGAGGTGTCCGTGCCCCTTTATAGCGAGGAGGAAATACAGGAAAAAGTGAGACTCCAAGCGTTTAAAGATAGTATGATGCTGGCATCGCAACCCGTACGGGAAAAAATGATGTCCATATTTGTGGATGCGTTTGAAGGATTGGAAAATGTCGGGTACATCAGTGTCCCGCATTTTGAGTCTGGAAGTGTGGAAGATTTTTGTTGGTGGGCGAAGAGAGAGTTTGGAAATGATTATTTGATATTGGATTTGCAAAATAATCTTGGCGGAATGCGAGGTAATGTTTTAAAAATTGCTTCATATCTGATTCCTCAGACGACTACTGTTGGGAAAATTGTGATAGAGAGTGATACGGCGAGGTGCTATAGAGGAAAATTGTTTGTTTTGATGAATGAAAACACTTCGTCAGGGGCAGAATTGTTAGTGGCCTTGCTGAAGGGGAAACCGGGAGTGGTTGTTGTTGGCCGACGTTCGGCAGGAGATTGTGGTAGCCGGGGGTATAATTTTAGAACTTCCCATGGGATCGAGTTCAAGCTGGCCACGGAGGCTCCTTATCTTTTGCCTGATGGAACGACGTGGAGTGAAGGAGAAGGGATTCTCCCCGACATAGAAGTGGAAGAGTATTTGCCGTGGGAGGAGGGAAAGGACATGGTTTCTACTGTATTGGATTTTATAAGAGAAGAAGAACGACGTTTAAATGAAAAGTTATGACATTCGGGGATTTGCTTGCGACCTATCGTTTTGATGAAATAGTAGAGGAGTCTAAGGCACTGCGGCAATTGTTGGGTAATATCTTTGGGATTACCATAGGAAGTCGAGAGATGGCGGGGGGATGCGGAATGTTGTGAGAATTGCGGCGCACTTATGCTTACTTTTGGCATTTGTGTGCAGTATTTTTGTGTCGTAATTCAAAATCGATGCAAAGATGAGACAGTTGAGCATAACCAAACAAGTCGGAGAGGAAGAAGAAAGAAAAGAGATTCCTTTGGGAGAATTGAATTTGCTGAACGCCATGGAGGAAATCGTGGAGTTGTCGGCCGGTTCGAAATTGAGCGACGAGTTTTTTGCCCGGGCGGACAAGTATGTTTCTTTCGTGGCGGAGCGGTTGGAGCTGAGTCCGATGCAGGCGGTGTTGTTGTCCGTGTTTGTGGATAGGAGCAATGATTCTTCCATTCAGATGGAGGAATTCGCCTCTCATTTTAACTGTCGGTTGATCAGGATGATTCGTTATATGGCTGATATCGACGTGTTGGAGAAAAAGAAATATGTTTGTTGCAGCCGGGGGAGGCGTGTCACTTACCGCGTTCCGTTGGAATTGATCAATGCTTTGAGGCAAAACGAACGCTACGTCCCGCAGGATAACAGCCATATCAGTTGTGCGGAATTGTTTGTCGTGTTGGAGGAGTTGTTTCAACGGCGACGGGACGAAGAATTGACTTACGGACAGTTGGTGGATGAGGTGCAAGGGGTGTTTGCAGTGAACCGGCATTTGAAGTTCGTGCGTAAAACGCAGGGGTTGTCGTTGGAGGAGGTGGATTGGTTGTTGCTCGTGTTTTTCTGTCATTTGTTTGTAAACAATGACGATGACCATATTGTCGCCGATGATTTTGAGGGGGTGTTTGAGCATAAATTCGTGTTCAAGCGGTTAAAGAAGCTGTTGGCCAACGGCGACAGCGTATTGTTGGCCAACGGGTGGGTGGAATATGTGAACGACGACGGCTTCGCCAATAGGGATGCCTATAAATTGACCGATAAGGCGAAAGGGGAGTTGTTGGAAGAATTGGATATTGACATAAAACCGATGAAAATGGAAAAAGGATTGTTGTTACACGAGAGTTTGGCGGAGAAGACGCTTTATTACAATGCCCGGGAGCTGGAGCAGATTGAGCGTTTGGTCTCTTTGCTCCAGCCCGAGTCGTTCAAAGAGATCCGGAAGCGGCTTGCGGATTGTGGAATGCGTAGCGGATTCGCCTGTTTGTTCTACGGTTTGCCGGGGACGGGGAAGACGGAAACGGTGTACCAATTGGCGAGACGAACGGGGCGGAATATCATGCAGGTCAACGTGGCCGAGGTGAAAAGCAAGTGGGTGGGGGATAGCGAGAAGAACATCAAGGCTTTGTTCGACAAGTACCGGGCGTTGGCAAGGGAGTCGGAAGTCGCACCGATATTGTTGTTCAACGAGGCGGACGCCATTATCGGCAAGCGTCGGGAAGGGGCTGACAGCGCGGTCGATAAAATGGAAAATGCGATTCAGAATATCATTTTGCAGGAAATGGAGAATCTGGACGGGATTTTAATCGCCACGACCAACCTGACCCAAAACATGGACAGGGCCTTCGAGCGGCGATTCTTGTATAAGGTGGAGTTTGAACGTCCGAGCGAGGAGGCGAAACAATGCATTTGGATGTCCATGATTCCGACGTTGGGAGCGGAAGACGCAAGGGAATTGGCATCGGCATACGAGTTCAGTGGCGGGCAGATTGAGAATATCGCCCGTAAGCGAATGGTGGACATGCTGTTGTCCGGTCGTGACGCGGACATCCGGGTGTTGAGGCAATATTGCGACGAGGAGTTGATCGCCGCTCCGGAAAAGAGAAGAAAGATTGGTTTTTAAGTTGAACATTGTTATATTTGTGAGGTTTATAATGAAAAGAATTATGGCAAAAGATTTGTTCAACCGATATATATGGTTGGTGGACACGATTTATCGAGCAGGCAGAATCACCTTTGAGGAAATCAACGTGCGCTGGTTGCGTTCCGAGATGAGCGGTGGCGAGTACATACCGTTGCGCACGTTCCATAATCACCGCAAGGCGATAGAGGATATGTTTGATATCAATATAGAATGCGACAAGCGAGACGGTTATCGTTATTTCATCGAGAACGCGGAGGATATGGAAAAGGGCGGGGTGAGGAGCTGGTTGCTGAACACATTTGCGGTGAACAATTTGATTAATGAGAGCCATCATTTGAAACGGCGCATCCTTTTCGAGGACATCCCTTCAGGCAGGAAGTATCTGACTCCGATTATCGAGGCGATGCGGGACAATGCGGTGATGGAGATGACGTATCAGAGTTTTTGGAGTCCTGCTCCGCATAGTTTCGAGGTGGAGCCTTATTGTGTGAAGGTTTTCCGGCAGCGGTGGTATGTGGTTGCCCGGCGTGTGAATGACGGGAAACTGCGGATTTATTCGCTGGACCGGATTTGTGATTTGCGGGAAACAGATCGAAAGTTTGTCTATGCGAAGGATTTTGATCCTCAGAAATATTTTGAGGCAAGTTTCGGAATTATTGTGGATGAGGATTATGGTGTGGAAAAAGTAAAGGTGAAGGTTTACGGAGGACAGTATAAATATTTGCGGGCATTGCCTCTTCACGCTTCGCAGCGGGAGGTGGAAACGGAAGATGGGTATGCTGTTTTCGAGTACCGGTTGCGGCCGACGTATGATTTCAGACAGGAACTGCTGTCGCATGGGAGCGATGTGGAAGTGTTGGAACCGCAATGGTTGAGAGAGGAGATGAGGCAAATTGTGGAGAGAATGCGCGAATATTACGAATAGAGATAGACAATTGAGGGGAAGGGTGTATATTCGCGGGAGAAGATATGGAAAAAGGAAGGTTATGATAGATTTCAAGTTGGTAGAATTGAAGGACAAGGAATTGATTGAACCCAGTTTGATGCGGTGGGGGAATCAGGATTGCAATTTGTCGTTTGTGAATTTGTGCAGTTGGCAATTCATGACGGATAGCCGGTGGGCGATGGTGGAGGGGTGTTTGGTGTTCCGCTTCACGCTGGACGAGGAGAATGTGGTGTACACCATGCCTGTGGGAGAGGGGGACCGGAAGGCGGCGGTGGAGTCGTTGAAGGAACAGTCCGGGCGGGAGGGACACACGCTGCGGATTCATGGCGTGTTTCCCTGGTTGGAGGAGTGGTTTAACAAAGAGTATCCGGGTGAGTTCGAGTATGGCCTGGACCGGGATTATTTCGATTATATCTATCTGCGTCAGGATTTGGCGGAGTTGAAAGGGAAATATTTGCAGGCGAAGCGGAATCATGTGAACAAGTTCAAGCGCACGTACGCGTATCGTTACGAGCCGTTGACCCCGGCCCTGATTCCCCATTGTCTGGAATTGGAAGAAAAATGGTGCGAGGAGCACGGGTGCGACGAGGCGGAGAGCCTGGAGCATGAGCGGAAGGCGTTGAATTTCGCTTTGCGCCATTTCGAGGAGTTGGATTTGTTCGGGGGGACGATATGGGTGGACGGCGAGATTGTGGCCTTTACCTATGGAGCACCGATTAATCAGGACACGTTCGGCTCGCACATAGAGAAGGCGGACTCTCGCGTGGACGGAGCCTATGCGATTATCAATCAAGAGTTCGCCAAGCATCTGCCGGAACGGTTCAAGTATGTGAACCGGGAGGAGGACTTGGGGATTCCCGGGTTGAGAAAGGCGAAATTGTCCTACCATCCGGTGATTTTGTTGGAAAAGGGATACGCCGAGTGGCGTAAAAAGTGAGAAAAGGCATGAAAGAAGAGGTGATGTCCTTGTGGAAGACGTGTTTCCACGACACGGACGAGTTTGTCCGTTTTTATTTCGAGCGGAAATACAAGGAGGAGAACGCCCTGTTATGGCGGGATGAGCGGGGAAAGGCTGTCTCCGCCTTGCAAATGTTGCCCTATCCGATGACGTTTTGGGGAGAAGTCGTGGACACGTCGTATATTTCCGGGGCGTGCACGTTGCCGGAGGCGCGCTCGCAGGGGATAATGCGGCGTTTGCTGACGGAATCTTTCAGGAAAATGAGGGAGAGGGGCGTGGCCTTCACGACGTTGATTCCCCAAGAGGCGTGGTTGTACGGTTATTACGCGCGGTTGGGGTATGCTCCCGTATTTCGGTTTGCGGAGGAGCGGTATGTGTCGGGCGAGTGTCGGGTGGACGCGGGAGTGCGGATGGAGGTGGTGGAAAGTGCGGACGGGGTGACGGAGGAATTGTTCGCTTATTTTTCCCGGAAGGCGGGGGAGAGGGATTGCTGCGTGTTGCACCCGCGGGAGGATTTTTGTGCTGTCGTTGAGGATTTGTTTGCGGGAGGGGGCAAACTGGTGGCGACGAGAGGCGCGGGGACGGAGCTGCTGACGGGTTTGGCTTTTGCCGTGCCGGAACAGGAGGGGGGATTGGTGACGGATTGGACTTACGACTCGCCGGAAGCCAAGGAGGCGTTGGCGGCCGGGACACTGGCGGCTTTGGGCGTTGGGGAGACGCAGTGCAGGTCGGTCGCTTGCGGGGAAGCGGGGGAGGTGCGGGGAATGGCCCGGGTGATTGACGCGGAGCAGGTGTTGCGGTTATATGCCCGGAAACACGTGGAAGAAGAGTTCGCCGTGCGTTTGACGGACGAGCAATTGCCGGTCAATTCCGGGACGTACGCCGTCAGAGGGGGCGCACTTTTGCGGGGAGAGGCTGTTCGCACCCTTCCGGTTGTGGAGATGACAATCGGAGAATTGACGCGGATGGTGACGAGTGGCGGCAAGAACGCTCCGTTTATGGCTCTGATGTTGGATTGAGCAGTGCGCGCAATCCTCTTGGAGTGAGGAAAATGATATCCTCTATTTCTTGCATGGTGAATTTCCGCACGTTGGTAATCATGGCGTTCTTCTCCAGAAAGTCGCCGTAGTTGTTGCATTCCTTGACGATGTTCTCGAACACTTGCTTGACATCGACGTCCAAAGGCAGGAGGATGGTGTAGGTGTCGAATTTCTTGCCTGTTTCGTGTTCTTCCACCTTGCCGCCGCGTTGCGTGATGGCTTGTTCCGTTTCCTTGAACAGCGTTTCGTGTTGGTAGGGTTGAATCTTGACGCCTTTTTTGGCGATGAACACGCAGAAATAGCGGATTAGCTTGCCATATCCGCCGAGGCCGGTCGACACGTAGACGGTTTTGTCTTCCAGCAGGGAGGCCTGGATGAGCATTCGGGATTGTTGAAGTGCGATGGTCGCCCATTTTTTCAAGGGAGTGTCTTGTTTCTGGAAACTCTCGATGGCGCGGTAGGCGGTCACGTCCTCCAGCGTGGAGAGCACGACGAGCAGTTCCCTCTTTTCAGAGGTGAGATTCAGGGCGTTGTACAGTTTTGGTATGTTGTTGATGGCTTCGCTTTGTTTCTTCTTGAACTCACGGGGCTTTTTTTGCAGGTTTCGCAAATGGGCGATGAACCGACGTTGGACGTAGACATCGATACGTTCTTCCATGATGCTGTATTCCACCTTTTTCTTTTCGAGATATTCTCGCACGTTTTTCCAGTCTCGCTCTTCTTTGTATTCCATAATTGTAGATGTTCCCGATTGTTTCATTTGCAAAGGTATATTATTTCTTGTTTTTTCGTATCATGCGGACCAATGTTTTTATCTTTACTTAGAAAGAATAAAAATAAAAACCGTATATTCGCGAGGCTAAATCTTAAAGTGTTGTTATGTTATTGTCGGAATTACATACAGGTGACAGTGCGGTCATCACAAAGGTGAAAGGTTACGGAGCGTTTCGTAAGCGATTGAACGAGATGGGATTCGTGAGGGGGAAAGTTGTGAAGTCGGTGAAAAACGCGCCGTTGAATGACCCGATAGAGTATTCCATCATGGGATATGAGATTTCCTTGCGGAGGAGCGAGGCCGCTTTTATCGAGGTGGTCCCCCTTCAGGAGGCGGAAAACATAGTCGGCGTGTCCGGGAGCATCGAGGAAGAGCAAGAGGCTTTTGCCCGGCACTGGAAGACGCGCGACAAGCACATCCACGTGGCGTTTGTCGGGAACCCCAATGCGGGGAAGACCACGTTGTTCAATTACATGAGCGGCTCCAAGGAGCATGTCGGAAATTACGGCGGGGTGACCGTGGAGGCGAAAGAGGCGCATTTCCGTTTCGAGGGATACGAGTTCCGGGTGGTGGATTTGCCCGGGACGTATTCGTTGTCGGCTTATTCCACGGAGGAGCGCTTCGTGCGCGAGTATATCATGAATCACGCGCCGGACGTGGTTATCAACGTGGTGGACGCCTCGAATCTGGAGCGGAACCTGTATCTTTCCGCCCAGTTGATAGACATGGACGTGAAGGGCGTCATTGCGTTGAACATGTACGACGAGTTGCAAAAATCCGGGGCGCAGTTCGATTACCAGGCGTTGGGAAAGATGATTGGCATGCCGATGGTGCCCACGGTCGGCTCGAAAGGGAAGGGCGTGAAGGAATTGTTGCGGGAGGTCATCGAGGTGTACGAGGGACGATGCGAGACCGTTCGGCACGTGCATATCAATTACGGGAGCGAGGTGGAGGAGGGGATTGTGGCCGTGCGGGAGAAACTGAATCAAGAAAAGGACTTGATTGCCAACGCTTCGCCTCGTTTCCTGGCCTTGATGTTGCTGGAGGGCGACGCGGAGGTGGTGAGGCTGGTGAAGGAACGGGCGGGCGATCCCGCCTTGTTGGGCGTGGTGGAGGAACAGGCGGCCCGTTTGGAAGCCATTTTCGGGGAGAAAGTGGAATCGGTGATTACGGACGCCAAATATGGTTTCATCTCAGGGGCTTTGAAGGAGACTTTCCGGGAGAGTCCCCTCTCCCGGCGGCGGATGACGGAATACATCGACGCCATCGTGACGCATAAACTGTTCGGTTTCCCGATATTTTTGTTGTTCTTGTTTCTGGCCTTTTACGTGACCTTTACCTTGGGGGCCTACCCTCAGGGGTGGATAGAGGCGGGTGTGGCCTGGTTGGGCGACTGGGTCACGGCCACGATGAGCGAGGGGCCTTTGAAGGATTTGATTGTGGACGGAATCATCGGCGGCGTGGGAGGAGTGATTGTCTTCTTGCCTCAAATCCTGATACTGTTCCTGTTTATTTCCTTTATGGAGGACACGGGCTACATGGCCCGGGCCGCTTTCATCATGGACAAGCTGATGCACAAAATCGGGCTTCACGGCAAGAGTTTCATCCCGATGATTATGGGTTTCGGGTGCAATGTGCCGGCCATCATGTCCGCGCGGATGCTGGAGAACCGGAACGACCGTATCTTGACGATATTGATTAATCCGTTCATGTCGTGCAGCGCCCGGTTGCCGGTGTACATTTTGCTGGTGGGCGCGTTTTTCGAGAAACACGCGGCGCTCGTGCTTTTCGGGCTGTATCTCACGGGAGTCGTCGTGGCGATAATCATGGCCAAAGTGTTCAAGCGCTTGTTCTTCCACAAGGAGGAGGCTCCTTTCGTGATGGAATTGCCCCCCTATCGGATGCCGACGGGCCGCACCGTGTTGAACCACATGTGGAGCAAGGGGGAACAATACTTGAAAAAGATGGGAGGCATCATCATGCTGGCTTCCATCTTGATATGGGCGTTGGGGTATTTCCCGGTGAACGAGGAGACAGGAAAGAAATACGAGGTGAAAAAGCGGGCCGTGGAACAGTCTTACGCCGCGTCGAAGGCAGCCGCCTCGCCGGAACTGGCCAAGTTGCTGGAAGCGGAGGAGGCCGCCGTGCTGGAAAGTCTTAACCGGGAGGAGCTGGAGGAGCATCAGGAAAATTCCTATATCGGCCGGATTGGCCGGACGTTGGAGCCTGTCTGGTCGCCTCTCGGCCTGGAGTGGAAGGCGGGCGTGAGCATGTTGACGGGAATCGCAGCCAAGGAGATAGTCGTCAGCACGATGGCCGTGCTCTATCAGGCGGACGAGGAGGCGGATTCCGGTGAAATCTCGTTGGGCGACAGGTTGAAGGCTCACGGTTACACGCCGGCGGTAGCCATTGTTTTCCTGCTGTTCGTGTTGCTGTATTCGCCTTGTTTCGCGACGCTGATTGTCATCGCGAAGGAAATTGGGACGAAGTGGGCCTTGTTTGTCATGGGCTACACGACGGTGCTGGCGTGGATAGTCTGTTTCGTCGTGAAGCAGGTGTTGGACATGGTGATGTGACTCTAAATTTAAATTCTCTTTATGGAAGCGCAGATGATACTGGTGAAAGTGATAGTCGCGGCGGCCGTGGTCGCCGTGGCGTTTTGGGTGTGGCGCAAACTGAGACGGAAAGGGAACTGCTGCGGTTGTGGTTGCGGGGGAGGGAAAGGGCATAAAAAAAGCTGTCGTTGATTCGGCAGCTTTTTTTATATTAGTGCTTGTGTCTGTGCTCGTCGGAAATAGAAAGTTTCTTTCTCCCTTTAGCTCTTCTTCTTGCGAGGATGGCTCTACCGCCCGCGGTGGCCATTCTGTGTCGGAAACCATGCTTGTTTCTTCTTTTCCGGTTGTGTGGTTGAAATGTCCGTTTCATTGCGATATTATCTTATGTTATTATTTTTCCAATTCGAGTGGCAAAGGTAGTCCTTTTTTTGATTATGCCAAAGAAAAACAAAGGAATTGTGTGTTCTGTCGGAATTATGATTAGATTTGTCGCGGGAAAAATCGTATAAAAAAGAGAGCCGTGAACGTAGAAATAGTGAACTCCAAGGACGAGAAGGCGTGGAAGGAATTGTTTGATTCTTACTATGGTGCGTTGTGCAACCATTGTTTCCGGATTGTTTCGGAGAAAATGACGGTGGAGGACATCGTGCAGGATGTGTTCGTCAAATTGTGGGAGAGCAACGTCTCGTTTGCCAACGAACAGGCCTTGTCGGCTTATCTGTACAAGGCCGTCACCAACAACGCCTTGAAATACTTGCGCGACATGAACGCGGAGCAGGAGAAACTGCGGGAATGGCAGGAGACGGAACAGAACATGACGGAGGACGATTTTTCCAGCGTGGTGCGGGAAGAGGTGTTGCGGAAATTGAGGGAGTTGATTGACCTGTTGCCGGAGGACAGGCGCAAAATCATCCTGATGGGCATGGAGGGCATGAAGGGAGAGGAAATCGCCGAGAAACTGGGCATTTCCATCAACACGGTCAAGCAACAAAAATATCGGGCCTATAAGTTTATCAAAGAGCGACTTGGCGATTGCTGGACGGTGGCGGCGTATTTTTTCTTGTAAATTTTTTCATTTCGCTGTTATACTTTTTTCGATTTTTGGATTTATAGGGTGTAATGAAAATTGAAAGGAGTATGAAACGAAACAATCATAGCGTGGCGGAAATAGCCTGGCGGGTAATCCGGAACTTCTTCGAGGAGGACGGCGGTGAGGAGCGGGAGAAGCTGCGGGAATTGCTCCATGAGCCGGGATTGCTGAACAATGCCGCCGGTCTGGAAAGCCGGGAGACGGTGTCGGAGTGGTTGAGGGAGCCTTCGGCGTTTTCTTCGGCCGAGGCTTACGAGCGTTTCCGGGCGTACTGCCGGAGGCGCCGGCAAGTCCGGCTGCGTCGCCGGTTGAGCGTGGCGGCTTGCGCGGCCGTCCTCTTGACGGGGGTGGGAGCGTGGTGGCTGCTGGGCCGGGAGGACGGGGCGGAGCGTCGGCCGGTGGCGCAGGTCGTGACCCCGATAGCCCCCAAGGCGTATATCACCTTACAGACGGGCGAGCGGGTCGCTTTGGGCAACAAGGGAGAAACGACGGTGGCGGACGGCAGCAGAATCTTGCAGGACTCCGCCCTGGTGTCTTATGCCGCCGATTCCGTGGTCGAGGAAAAGCCGGTCTGGCACGAGTTGAGCGTTCCCCGGGGCGGGGAATACATGCTGGTGCTCTCGGACAGCACGCGGGTGTGGGTGAACGCCGCTTCCCGGCTTCGCTATCCGACGCGGTTCGAGGACACGCGGGAGGTGAGCCTGTTGGAAGGTGAGGCGTATTTCGATGTGGCGAGGGACGAGGAGAAGCCTTTCCTCGTGCGCACCCCGCGGGGAAGCGTGAGGGTGCTGGGCACGGAGTTCAACGTGAACGTCTATGACGATGAGGCGGGCGTGGTGACGACCTTGGTGGAGGGGAGCGTGCGCTTCTCGGACGGGGAAAAGAGAGTCGTCCTGCGGCCGGGCGAGCAGGTCGCCACCGGAGGACGGGAGGCGTGGCAAGTGCGGGAGGTGGACGTGGCGGAATATGTCGGGTGGAAAAACGGCGTGTATGTGTTCAACCGCCGCACGCTGGCGGAGTTGATGGAAATCGTGGAGCGCAATTACGACGTGACGGTGTTTTTCGCCAACGAGGAGTGCGAGTCGTTGCGATTCTCCGGCGACTTGAAGAAGTATGACGACCTTGGCGATTTCCTGCGCTTCATCGAGACGAGCGGTGACGCGCGCTTCGTGGTCAAGGACAAGACGGTGACTGTGTATAAAAAATGAGCATAAAGGAAAAATAGGAAAACCCTGGTCCGGTTTCCCTATTCGTGAGTGAATAATTAATTGTGTAATTAAACATCCAAAAGTATGAAGAAAAAATGGATTAAAGGGTATCGTATACCCATTCATTTAGTGAAAAAAAGTTTTTTGGTCATGAGATTGATGTTTCTATTGACGGTGGTGCTTAGCGTAAGCACGTGGGCGACAGGCGTTGCCCAGGAGTCGAGGGTGTCGTTGCGGATGGAGGACGCCTCTCTGGAGGAAATCATTCTGGAACTTCGGGAACAGACGGGAGTCCGTTTCTTCTACAGCATCGACAAGATTAAATCCTTCACCGGCCTCTCGGTGAATGCTGAGGACGAAGCTCTGCGGGATGTGTTAAATCGTTTGCTCGCAGGCACGGGACTGACCTATACGCTGTTGGACGACGTGGTGGTGATTAAGGATGCAAAAGTTGCTAATGCGAAGACTGCGAAGCCGGAGAATGTGACAGGACGGGTGACAGATAAGCAGGGTAATCCGTTGCCGGGAGTGACGGTGTTGTTCAAAGGAACGAGAGTTGGCACGGCAACGGATGTGAATGGCCGTTTCAAATTGGTGCAGCCGCAGGATTCCACTGGCGAGTTGGTTTTCTCGTTTGTGGGGATGAAGACAGTGACGATAAAATGGATGGCAGGAAAGGAAGTTAACGTGGTGATGGAAGAGGAGTCGGAACAAATGGAAGAGGTGGTGGTTACCGGTTATCAGATTATCGATAGAAAAAAGTCGACGGTTTCCAACACGACATTGAAAATGGATGACATCATGATTCCCGGAGCCTCCACATTGGACCAGATGCTGGAGGGACAGGTGCCGGGAATGGTGTTGATGTCCAATTCCGGCGAGGTTGGTGTTGTTCCCAAGATTCGTATTCGGGGCACCTCTACGCTGGTCGGCAACCGGGAGCCGTTATGGGTGGTGGACGGCATCATCGTGCAAGACCCGGTGCCCATTTCCGCCGAGGAATTGAACGATCCGGACTATATCAACCGCATCGGTAACGCCATCGCCGGTCTGAACCCGCAGGATATCGAGCGTATCGACGTGCTGAAAGACGCCGCCGCCACGGCCCTTTACGGTACGAAGGCCGCCAACGGCGTGATTGTCATCACGACGAAGAAGGGACGCGTCGGCCCTCCGATCATCAGTTATAACATGACGGTGACCTTTAGGCAACGCCCCCGCTATACGGACCGGAAAATTGATTTGATGAGCTCTAAGGAGCGTATTCAATTCTCGCGCGAGTTGCAGGAAAAGCATTATAATTTCAATAGTTCCAAAATGAACTGGGTCGGCTACGAGGGAGCTTTGAAGGATTTGTATGACGGCGTGATCGATGAAAACGAGTTCAACGTGCGGGTATCCGAGTTGGAAACAATGAACACGGATTGGTTCAAATTGCTGACGGAGGATACCTTCTCCCATCAGCATACGGTGAGTGTGTCCGGAGGTTCGGAGCAGACCCGCTATTATGCGTCCATCGGATTCACGAGGGACAATGATGTCATCAAGGGGGATTACATGCAACGTTACACGGCGTCGCTGAACGTGGAGTCCAATTTGACGAAATGGTTGACCGCTTATTTCCAATTGATGGGCAACGTGAGCGAGCGGGAGTATTATCAGGACGAACTGGCGCCGATGGATTACGCTTATAATGCGAGCCGGGCCATCCCCGCCTACGCCGCCGACGGTAATTATTATTTTTACAACAAGTCAATCTCTTCGGACAACACGACCCGTTGGCAGTACAATATCCTTAACGAGTTGGAAAATAGCTACAAGCAGCAAAACACTTCGGGAATCACCTTGAACGTGAACCTGCGCTTTAACTTCTTGGACTGGCTGAACGCCAATGCGATTATTTCATACTCCCACACCAATGCGGAGATTGAAGGATATTATGGAGAGAAAACATTCTACGCCGCCGAGCTTCGGAATTCCGAATACGGTGATCCGGCTCCCGACGACAGCCTGTTGCCCTACGGAGGGGAGCTTACCCGGGAGGAGAACCGGAACGACTCGTACACCATCCGCCTGCAAGCCAATGCGAATAAGTATTTCGGAGACGAGGAGCAGCACAACATCAACGCCAGTGCGGGTTTCGAGTTGAACTCCTCGCACTATTACGGATTGGATAACATCGTATTCCGGGGGTATTATCTGGACCGGGGGAAATCCTTCGTGTCAAGCGTTTCTGCCGAGACGTTTGAAGACTATGCCGCTTGGGCGGCGAGCAACACGCCTAATGTGACGGACAATTTGACGAACATGATGTCGGGATATGCCACATTCGCCTATAGTTACCGGAACCTTTTCACTCTGAGTGCCAACGCCCGTGTGGACGGGAGTAATAAGTTCGGCTCGCAGAGCAATGACAAGTTCTTGCCCATTTGGTCTGTGTCCGGGAATTATAATATTTCCGAACATCCGGCTTTGCAAAGGGATTGGATAGATCTTGTAGGAGTGAAAGTGTCCTTCGGGTATCAAGGGAACATGTTGGACGACCAAACGCCCGTCCTTTTGATTCAAAAGTTGCCGCTTAACGCATATTACAATGAGAACACCGCATCCGTGGCGGCCTATCCTAACCCCAATCTGAAATGGGAGAAGACCAGCTCGTTCAACATCGGATTGAACTTTTCCCTGCTGGAACGCAGGATACAGTTTGAGGGCGAGTATTATTACAAGCGCACGAAGGACGCTTTCATGACCAAAGAGGTGGCTTCCATGAACGGCGTGGACAGCTATGTGATCAACGGAGGCGACATAGAAAACAAGGGATACAGCGTGGATGTGACGGTGTTGCCGGTCAAAAGGCAAGATTGGTTGTGGACGGTATCCACGTCCTTTTCTAAGGACATAAACAATGTGAACAGCGATCCGGATGCGCAGACCTATGATTATCAAGATTTCTTGGACGGCACGGTCGTGGTGAAAGGCGAGGCGGTGAACACGTTCTATTCCTATGAGTTTTTGGGATTGAGCCCCGTGGACGGTGGTCCTTTGTTCAACGACATGGAAAATCAGAAATACGAGTTGTTTGGATTGAGCAAATACGACACGTTCCGCAAGGTGTTGAAAAAATCCGGGCGGCGGGATCCTTACATGTCGGGAAGTTTGAGCACTGTGTTGCGTTACAAGAATTTCCGGGTGAGTGCCATGTTCGCTTACAGTTTGGGTGCCAAGATGCGGTTGTTCCGCTTGTTTGACAATTCATTCGAACCGGAGTTCAACGTGAGCCGGGAGTTCTTGAACCGGTGGAAACAGCCGGGCGACGAGCTTCGCACGAATATCCCCGCCTTGATACCTTACAGCAGCAATGTTTACGATTCTTATTGGAAATATTACGGCCAACACTATTCGTACCGTTTTGACGAGATACAACAGTTCGCGACGAACGCTTACACCATGTACGACTATTCGGACATCCGGGTGGTGAGCGCAAATTATCTAAAGTGCAACAGCGTGAGTCTCACCTATGAATTTGGTGAGAACATGTTGAACAAGATGGGCATGTCCCGTTTGGCGTTGACATTGTCGGGCACGAACCTGTTCACCATCTGCTCGAAAGACCTGAAAGGACAGGCGCCCACGCAAGGCGGCTTCAGCGAAGTGCAATTGTCCGACCGCCCGACCTATTCTTTGGGATTGAGTGTTTCATTTTAAAAAATAAGAGGAATATGAGAAATATACTGATTGTCATACTGGTTCTTTTCCTTCCGTTCTATTCTTGCAATAGTTTTCTGGAAGAGTACTCGCAGGATTTGGCGCGGGTGGAGACGGTCTCCGACTTGGATGAGTTGTTGTTGGGTTCCGTGTATTATCCGGTGGGGTATATCGTTGATGACGCGGGCCTTTCATTTGAAGGAAATCCGTTCAATGTGTTCATTCATTTCATGTCCGACGAGCTGCAACAAAACGAACGGACGAATTGGGGCTCGACTTTCGGTGACTTTTTTGGCTATTACACGTGGCAACGGCAAGTGGGGATAGACGCGCAAGGCGTGGGGGTCAGTTCGGAGAATGTTTGCTGGAATTTGGCTTATCAATACATCAATGTGGCGAACATGATCATAGACGAGTTGCCGGAAGTGGACGCGACCAATGAGACGGAGGCGAAAGACAAGATAAGAGTCGAGGGAGAGACCTATTTCCTGCGGGCTTTATATTACTTCACATTGGCGAATCTGTATGCGCCGCCGTATAATCCGAGCACGGCGGAGACGGATGCGGCCGTGCCTTTGAAATTGACTTCCTATATCGAGGACAGGCCTTACGAATGCAACACGGTCGCCGAGGTGTACCGGCAGGTCGTCGCGGATTTGGACCGGGCGGAGGAATGTTTGTCGCAAACGGAACGCAAGTCCGTTTACCGCGCCGACATCACGGCCGTCTATTTGTTGAAGAGCCGGGTTTATCTTTACATGCAGGATTATGCCAATGCGAGAGAATATGCGGAGGCTGTTTTGGAACGGAATAACGCCTTGCTCGACTTGAATTTCTATACGGAGACGGAGACCGAGGAGGGAAGGGTCAATGTGTTTACGGCCAATTCGTCGGAAGTCATATTTTCCATGGGAGGCCACTTTCTTTCCAATTACATCTTTGGGGACACTGACCGGGAAGACAGGTTTTGCTATTATATTTCTGACGATCTAGCCAATGTGTTCGACGATGACGATTTGCGGAAGACGTATTATATTCGGAACAGTACGTATGGTTACGTGTATAATAAAATTGTTTGGGGCATGGAGCATTACGGATCGGGATGCGACGTGTCCGACAATTTCTTGTTCCGCACCTCGGAGGCTTATCTGAATCTGGCGGAGGCCGCCGCTTTGGGCGGCGATGAGGCGACGGCTCGGCGAACGTTGGGCGAGTTGCAAGCCAAGCGTTTCCGGACTCCTCTGACGATCACGGAAAGCGGCAACGCTTTGATAGACTTGATTCGGGAGGAGCGTCAGCGGGAGCTTTGCTTGGAAGGACACCGATGGTATGATTTGCGCCGCTACACGGTGTGCGAGCAATACTCTTGGTCGAAATCCTATCGCCATGCGTTCACGGAGTTCGACATGGATCAGAATCCTACCCGCACCCGGGTTTACGAGTTGGAGGAGAACGATGAGGCTTATACGTTGGCGTTGCCGCAGGAGGTCATGGACTTTCAGAACACTATCAGTTCGAATGAGCGTCCGGAGCGTGGGCCGGTTCAAGTTATAAACTATTAAAAACAGCATTATGGACAAAATGTATTATTTCTTGGTTATCTGTTTTTCATTTGCCTCGGTGCTTTCTTGCTCGAAAGAGGATAAGTTGACACCGAGCAGGGACGAGGTCAATTATTTTTCGGTTCCTGCTGACGCCACGGACGAAGTTTCCGTATTACGGAGAGAATTTTATGAAAAGACGGGCGTGCATCTGCTTTTCAACGACACGCTTCGCCATGAGCAGCGTGGAACTTATGAGGACGGCACGCCCATTTGGTACACGGAGACAATAGATTTTAATTATAATATTTCGAGTTCCGGCGCAGGGACTTATTTCTTCGACTATCTAAGCGATCAAGATAGCCGAGAAGTGGCCGTCGGAATCGTGGAAGAGCATATTTTGCCCCATTTGGGGGAGGGATGGCGTCCTTACTCTTTTTTGTTGCTGAATAAAATAGAGACGCTTAATATTTTGGGCCGACGCGTGGAGACAGATTGTATCAGTTGTGTCCGAAGCATGGCTATCGGCATCGGGAAAGCGATTTCGATGAGCTCCGAGGAGCAGGCAGATTTCAGCAAAAGCATATTGTTCACGCTTGTTAATGACAAGGTGGAGGATTTGGACGCTTCACTGTTTGATGAGTTTTATCTTCCTTGTCAGCAATATTACGTACAGGATTACACTGAATTCGGATTGTCGGAAGAGCCTGCGGACGAGGAGTTGTATGAGTTGGGATTCGTGTACAAGTCCTTGTGGTATTTCCCGGATGAAAGGACTGACAGGAAATACTTCGTGCAATATGCCGTGGAATTGTCGGAAGAGGAATTCCGGGAGAAATATGGGAATTATCCGATTGTGATGCAAAAATACGAGATAATAAGAGAGATTATCAGTGATATGGGCTATATATTTTAAAAACGAGTGTTATGAGAAAAATTATATATGTATTGAGTTTGTTGCTGCTGGGAAGTGCGTGGGCTTGCAATGACGATGACGACAACCTTGCGCAAGTGACGCCGGAAGCCACCGGGACCGTGACCGATAGCGAAGGGAATGAATACGGATGGGTGCGTTATGGCGGCTTGGACTGGATGACTTCCAACTTTCGGGCCGGAGTGGCGTACTACGAGCAGACCCGGATAGATCCGGACAATGGGCGGGAAGTGCCGCTGGTTGACGATGAGTTGCAGGACGAGGCCATAGAGGCTTACGGGATATATGGCAATCTGTACACTTACGAGGAAGCAGTGGAAATGGCTCCCGAGGGGTGGCGGTTGCCCACGGACGCCGATTGGCGGCGGCTGGAGCAGGCATTGGGAATGTCGGCAAAAGAGAGCGCTTCGGAAGGATGGAGAGGATCCGGCGAAGGCATTTTGATCCAGCAGGACGAGACTGGGAGCGGCGTTCATTTGCAATGCGGCGGGTGGATAAATCTTTTTGCGGGAAATGTGAACGAATTCCAACTTGTGCAGGTTCGGGAGTTCGGTTATTATTGGAGCAGCGGGGTGGATTCCGCCTATGTCTCGCCGGCGGTGTATTACAGACGAATCCGGCCCCACGATCCGAAGATTGAGCGAGAGCCGGTCACGATACAGGCGCAGGACCATCAGGATAACTTGTATGATATCATGATGAGCGTTCGTTATGTGCGTGATGCACAGTGATTGCTATTTGAAAGAGGAAGTCGTGTCAGATATGCTCCTGATGCGATTTCCCGTGTGTAAGAATTAAAGAGATAAGTATCAAAAACTGAATAAATGAAAAAATGTAAATTATTGATTTTGGCATGTTTGTTTTTGCCGTTTACTTCATTCTCTCAAGAAGGAGTGAATTTTCGGGATTTAACGTTCACTCAGGCGTTGGAAGTGGCAGAAAAGGAAGGGAAACTGGTGTTTATGGATTGCTACACGTCTTGGTGCGCTCCTTGTAAGGTTATGTTAAGTAAAGTGTTCATGTGTGAGAAGGCAGGGGAGTATTTCAATCCCCGATTTGTGAGCGTGAAATTCGACATGGAAAAAGGAGAGGGGGTGAAATTGGCTGAACGTTTTGGTGTCCACTCCTATCCTACGTTCTTACTCATTCGTCCTGACGGGAGTGTCCAACACAGGCTGATAGGGGCGAGCGGTTTGGAGAAATTTATCGTACGGGTGGACAAAGGCCTGAATGAGGCAACGAGTCTTTGGTTTTTGGATTCCATCGCCAAAGAAGGAAATTTGACAAAGGAGCAATTGGCAGCGTATCATGCCTCACTCATGGAAGCGGGAGAGCGCGAGAAGGCCGTCCAGGTGTTCGGGGAATTGTGGGGACTATTGACAGATGAAGAGAAAGTATCTCTTAAATATTGGGCATTGTATGAGAGTCCCGCTTGTGTGATTGGATCGCCCGCTTTTGATTTTCTTATTTCTCGTCTTGGTGAGGTGCGGGAAAATGTGGGCCGGGAACATGTGGACAAATTTTTGACGAGGGCTTATCGGCAATGTATAGACGGTTACATCATGGGGTATAATAACGAGAGTTTTCCTTCGATGGAGGTTTTACAAAAACAGGTTCCTGTGTTGGGAGTGCCGAAACAGGAGGGATTGAAACGCTCGTTGAAGTTGGCCGGTTGGGTCGTCAATCGGCAAGCAGATTCGTTGGCTTTTTTGATTGAGGGAGAAATGCCCCAATTGACACCGTCGGCATTGAAGGTGTACGCCTTTGCCTTTCGTACTATTTCGTGGGGGAAAAACGGCCCGATTCCGGATAATTACGGAGAGCTGGGAACTGATTTGGTCAAATTGACAGTCAATAAGATGAGGCTTGAAGTTGAGACGATGACTGCGCTTGACTTGCAGGATTACTTGTTGTCTGTGATGAGTTTTAAGGGGAACATTGAAGAGGAAGATAGACGTTGGTTGATTGGTTTGTCTAGGAAAATTGTGTCCCAAGATTCAATTTCAGATGCAGCGAAGTTTTTGAAGTTGAATATGAAGCGTTTGAAATGATGTGTGTGGGGGGAAGGAATGGATTTATACATTGTCGAAAGATGATGTCTTTGATGTAAGGGTAAATTCTATTAATAATGCGAATCAGGAGTTGGCTTCTTGATTCAAAAGATTAAAAAGTGACAAATGTAAGTAGAGCAACGGCCAACT
>CALUHX010000063.1 GCA_944320555.1 uncultured Butyricimonas sp.
AGGAACGCCAAGGCGGGACGGCTGCGGTTCACGACGGACCTGCGGGAGTGCCTGGACGACGTGGAGGTGGTGTTCAGTGCGGTGGGCACTCCCCCGGACGAGGACGGCAGTGCGGACCTGCATTACGTGCTGGAGGTCGCCCGGACGGTGGGTCAAAACATCAAGAAGCATGTGGTGTTCGTGACGAAGAGCACGGTGCCGGTCGGGACGGCTCGTAAGGTGAAGGCTGCCATTCAAGAGGAGATAGAAAAGCGTGGCGTCGAGGTGGACTTCGACGTGGCGAGCAACCCGGAGTTTTTGAAGGAGGGGGCGGCGGTGGAGGATTTTATGCGTCCCGACCGTGTGGTGGTGGGAGTGGAGAGCGATCGTGCGAGGGAGGTGATGACGAGGCTTTACCGTCCGTTCATGCTGACGAACGACCGGATGCTGTTCACGGACATCCCGAGCGCGGAGATGATCAAATATGCCGCCAATTCGATGCTGGCGACGAGGATCAGTTTCATGAACGACATGGCGAACCTGTGCGAGCTGGTGGGGGCGGACGTGAACATGGTGCGTAAGGGAATCGGCAGCGACAGCCGCATCGGTGCGAAGTTCCTTTACCCGGGTTGCGGTTACGGCGGCAGTTGTTTTCCGAAGGACGTGAAGGCGTTGATCAAGACGGCGGAGCAGAACGGCTACGGGATGCGTGTGCTGAGGGCGGTGGAGGAGGTGAACGACAGCCAGAAGCGTGTGCCTTTCGAGAAGCTGTCCCGTCATTTTGGTGGGGATTTGAGGGGCAAGACGGTTGCGTTGTGGGGACTGGCATTCAAGCCGGAAACGGACGACATGCGTGAGGCCCCGTCGTTGGTGCTGATCGGCTTGTTGCTGGAGGCGGGCTGCGTGGTGAGGGTTTACGACCCGGTGGCGATGGAGGAGTGCAAGAGGCGTATCGGGGACAAGGTGGTTTATTGCCGGGACAAATATGAGGCTGTTGTCGATGCGGACGCCTTGTTGTTGGTGACAGAGTGGAAGGAGTTCCGTGTTCCGATCTGGGAGGTTTTGCGCAAGACGATGCGTGGGAAGGTGGTGATAGACGGGCGGAACATCTACGACCGTGAGGAGATGAGGCGGAACGGGTTCGAGTACGAGTGCATAGGATAAAAATGTGTGCCGTTTGTGTTGCCGTGTGAAAAACAATTTTTATCTTTGTAAAGAAAAGGTGACATGGTTATGAAATTGCTGCAATATCAAACGGTTAAGGACAAGATAGTCCATTTGCGGGAACAGGATGTCATTCTGGACTTTGCAGTGGCGGAACTCTATGGAGTGGAAACCAGAGAAATCAATCAAGCTGTAAAGAACAATCCCGGGAAATTTCCGGAAGGATATGTTTTTGAGCTTGACAAACAGGAGTTTGCAGGTTTGCGATCAAAAAATTTGATTGCAAACAGTCCGAAGAGCCGTGCGATTCCGAAAGCCTTTACCGAAAAGGGGTTGTATATGCTGGCTACGATACTTAAAGGAGAACGGGCTACGGAGACTACGATTGCCATAATCGAGGCGTTTGCCAAGTTGCGGGAGTTGTCTCGCACCATTGGGGAATTGTCTGCGAATCCGGATCAATATACGCAAAAGTCGCTCATGCAAAAGAGCGGCGAGATTATGGCCGATTTGTTCGGAGAAGACATGCAGACCAGTGAGACGGAAACGGAGATTGAGCTTAATTTCGCTGTGTTGAAACTGAAACATACCATTAAGAGAAAAGATAAAGGTAGATAAGTCGACAACGACCCAAGACTCTCAGTTTGTTATGGAGTTCGACAACTCTCCCTCAAGATAGAGGGAGTACCCCGAAGGGGGGAGGGCGTATGAGAGTTTCGAGTTGATAGTATATTCTTGGGATTTAACTTATTTGTTCATGTGTGTAAATATCCCTTATGCCTGATGGTATGGGGTTAAACGTTAATGCTTTAAAACAAATAGCATGAAGATATTGGTGACGGGCACGGCGGGATTCATCGGCTTTTATCTCGCCAAGCGTTTGTTGGAGGACGATCACGAGGTGGTCGGTCTGGACAACATCAACGCTTATTACGATGTGCGGTTGAAATATGGCCGGTTGCGGGAGACGGGAATAGAGGAGTCGGCTGTCGAATATGGCAAGGAAGTAAGGAGTGGCAAATATCCGGGTTACCGTTTCGTGAAACTGGATTTGACGGACGGGGAACGGCTGGATGCCTTGTTGGGACGGGAGCGGTTCGACGCAGTGGTGAACCTTGCGGCGCAGGCGGGAGTGCGGTACTCGCTGGAGAATCCGAGGGCTTATG
Source organism: uncultured Butyricimonas sp. (assembly GCA_944320555.1). Classification (GTDB taxonomy): domain Bacteria; phylum Bacteroidota; class Bacteroidia; order Bacteroidales; family Marinifilaceae; genus CALUMT01. The sequence goes on from CALUHX010000063.1 coordinate 2,310, forward strand.
TGGACAGTAACATCGTGGGATTTTTGAACGTGCTGGAGGGTTGCCGCCATCACGGGGTGGGGCATCTGGTGTACGCCAGTTCGAGCAGCGTTTACGGGTTGAACGCCAACGTGCCTTTCAAGGAGGACAGTAGTATCGCCCATCCGGTGAGTTTGTACGCCGCCACGAAGAAGGGGAACGAGTTGATGGCGCACGTCTACAGCCATTTGTTCGGGATACCGACGACGGGTTTGCGTTTTTTCACGGTCTATGGTCCTTGGGGCCGTCCGGACATGAGTCCGCATTTGTTCACGGGGGCAATATTGGAAGGAAGGCCAATCAAGGTGTTCAACCACGGGGACATGCTACGGGATTTCACGTACATCGATGACATTATCGAGGGAGTGGTGCGGGTGATTCACCATGTGCCGGAACCTGACGGGACGTGGCGGGCGGAGGAACCTAATCCTGCGAGTTCGTGTGCGCCTTATCGAGTGTACAACATCGGGAACTCTTCTCCGGTGCGGTTGATGGATTTCATTGAGGCCTTGGAGAGGGCTTGCGGACGTGAGGCGGTGAAGGAGTATCTGCCGATGCAGCCGGGAGACGTATACCAGACGAACGCCGACGTGACGAGATTGGAGCGGGACATGGGGTATAAGCCGGGGATGCCGCTGGAGGAGGGGGTGAGGAGGTTTGTGGAGTGGTATAAAGGATATTATAAATGAGGGCAAGGAAATAAAGTGTGAGTGAAATTAAATTTGTGATTCATGGGTAGATTGCAAAAGTATCTGGACCATCCTTTGTTGATAGGGTATGCGCTGTTAATGCGTTATGGTCGTTGGATTCCGGACAAATTGTATTTAAGGCTCCAGTATTATTTTTACATGGGAAAAAAGCTGGATTTGAGAAATCCCAAGACGTTCACGGAAAAGATTCAATGGTTGAAATTGTATAATCGTAAGAAGGAATATCACCAGTTAGTGGATAAATACGAGGTGAAGGGTGTGGTGGCACCAATTATTGGCGAGGACCATGTTATCCCTACATTGGGTGTGTGGGATTCTTTCGACGAGATTGATTTTTCGAAGTTGCCAGACAAATTCGTTTTGAAGACGACTCAGGGGTCGCACTCTTCATTGATTTGTAGAAATAAATGTGATTTTGACAAGGGAAAAGCCGAAAAATTGTTCAAAGTGTGGTTGAGGACATCTCCTTATGACAAATTCAGGGAGTGGGTGTACAAAGGAATAAAGCCCCGGATTCTTGCCGAACAGTATCTTGAACTTGAAGAAGGCGAGGACTTGGTGGATTACAAGTTTTATTGCTTTGCGGGTGAGCCGTTGTATTGTCAGGTCATTAAGGACAGAACGACGCAAGAAACGATAGATTTTTTTGACCGGGATTGGATACATCAAGAATTTTTTGGGTTACAATCAAAAATCACCCAATCAAAAATCACCCAATCAAAAATCACCCAATCAAAAATCACCCAATCAAAAATCACCCAATCAAAAATCACGATAGCACGTCCTATTAACTATGACAAGATGTTAGAGATAGCTGGCAAGTTGTCAAAAGGTGTGCCCTTTTTGAGGGTGGATTTGTATAATTTGGAGGGAAAGATATATTTTGGAGAGTTGACGTTTTATCCTGCAGCGGGTTTGGGATATTTCACGCCAGAGGAATGGAACTTGAGATTGGGTGATTTGATAAAGTTGAACGGGAAGGATTGACTCTTTTGATTTTATGGCGGATTTGAACTCGAAGGTGCTCTCGGCGACCAAATGGTCGTCCATAACGGAGATTGTGGCTAAACTGGTCACGCCAGTGTCCACCATGGTGCTAGCCCGGTTGTTGACCCCGGAGGCTTTCGGTGTGCTGGTTACTGCGGTGATGATCATAAGTTTCGCAGAGATATTCACGGATGCCGGATTCCAAAAATATTTGATACAACGAGAATTTGGCTCGGAGGAGGAAAAGGAGGAATCCACGACCGTGGCATTCTGGTCCAATTTGTGCCTTTCCTTGGTCATATGGACGGTTATCATATTGTTTGCGGATGAGATTGCGGTGTTGGTTGGAAACGAGGGACACGGGGATGTGATAGCGGTGTCGTGCGTTTGCATTCCTTTGGCCGCATTCTCTAGCATCCAGATGGCGTTGTTCAAGCGGAGGTTTGATTTCAAGACGCTTTTTCTTGTCCGGCTGGTTGGCGTGCTGATACCTCTTGTCGTGACGATACCGCTGGCTTATTTGACCCGCAGTTATTGGGCGTTGATTATTGGAATGGTTTGTTTGAATTTGTCCAACGCGGTGTTGTTGACGGTTAAGTCGCCGTGGAAACCCCGGTGGTTTTACAAATTCTCAAGATTGAAGGAAATGCTCTCCTTTAGTATTTGGTCGATGATAGAGGCGGTAAGCATTTGGGCGACAAGTTATGTTGATTTGTTTATAATAGGAGCTTTGTTAAATCAGCATTATTTAGGGCTTTATAGGACTGCGATTACTACGGCAGGACAAATTACTTCAATAATAATATCTGCGACGACACCAGTTCTATTTTCTTCTTTGTCGCGGCTTCAGAATAATGAACAAGGATTTAGAGAAATGTTTTTGAGGTTTCAAAAAATAGTAGGATTGTTCATTATTCCAATGGGGGTAGGAATATATCTTTTCCGAGATTTTGTTACGGATGTCTTGCTTGGACCTCAATGGTTAGAAATAGCTAATTTCTTAGGATTGTGGGGCTTAATAAATGCGGTCGCAATAGTTTTTTCTCATTATAGCAGCGAAGTTTATCGGGCGAAAGGTAGACCAAAATGGTCGGTATTTGTTCAAATCTCACAGATTGTGTGTATTGTTCCGACGGTCTTATGGTCAATCCGATATGGTTTTGATGTTTTATGTGAAGCGAGAGCATTAGTGCGTTTACAGGCTGTTGTTGTCAATTTGTTTATAATGTATTTGTTTGTAAAAATATCTCTTTGGACGATGATAAAGAATGTGGGTGTTTCGTTAATTGCCACAATAGGAATGGTTATTGTTGTTTTAGTGTTACCTTCTTGTCAATTAAGTATTTTTCAAAATATTGTATATATAGTTGTGGCGACAATTATTTATTTTGGAATAATTCTGTCCTTTCGAGATGGAAGAATGTTGTTGTTGAATGCCGCGAAGATGTTGCATAGATGAATAACGAGCTATTAGGATGAACGTGGAAATATTGAAACAGTTGAAATGTGAATTGTATCACAAGATATTAAAACAGAATGGTGATGGAGTGATTACGTTTTTTACTCCTACGTATAATCGCTCGAAATTCATACTTCGAATTTTTGAATGTTTAAAGAATCAAACAGATAAGCATTTTGTGTGGATTCTTGTGAATGATGGTGCTGTTGACGAAACAGATGAGGTAGCATTAGAATTATTGAGAAGCAATGAAATCCCAATGCTGTATATAAAAAAGGAAAACGGGGGGAAGCATTCTGCATTCAAAGTCGCATTGGATGCTTGTGAGACAGAATATTTTCAATGTATGGATGATGATGATGTGTATGACGAGCGGGCTGTGGAAGTGTTTCTTGATAATTGGAGAAAAGTGGGAGAACGTAATGACATAGGGGCTATACGAACCTTGTCAAGATTGCCTAATGGTGGTTATGCGATAAGTTTTCCCATAACAGATAGGGATTTAGGAACTTATGAAGATGCGACAACTTTGGAGATGAATTATGTGAGGCATCGTTACCAAGAAAATTGGACTTGTTATCGTACCGCATCTCTGAGGAGCGTGGATTTGTTCCCTGCCGGTTATTGGCTTGCAGAACAGCACAAATTCTTTTTGGAAAGTATTTGGCAAGGCCGTTTTGCCCGTAAGTATAAGTGTCGATATCTAAATGTTGCTTTGCGAGAATATCGGGATGATGCGGAGGTGTCTCTTATCCGAGCGAAAAAAAGTCGGCAGCATTATTTGGATATGTTCATTAACACGAAAATGGTGTTGGACGAGCAGCTGGATTATGTCAAGCGTTCGCCTAAGGGGTTGCTGAAAATGATTTTGATTGTGAATTTGTTGCGGAATTATCTTGGTGTCAGTTTGTCGGATTTGATTAGGCACACGCATTCAATGTTGTTGAGGTTGTTGTATTTTGTTTCTTGGCCGATGTCTTTGAGTGGAAAGATGGTGATAAACAAAAGAAAATGATTTGAATATAACGATAATTTTTTGTGATAAGCATGACAAAATATACATACCATTGTAGGATGTGTGCGATATACTCCGTAGCGTGGGCATTATATAGTATTCAGTCTTTTTTAGGCATATCGTCTTTGGCAAAATTCCTTCTTGTATTCATAATTGTTTTTTCAGCATACAAAATGGTGTATGTCATAAGTAAATATAAGTTGGAGAGGTTTATGAAGGGCTTGAATCTACTTTTTTTTATGTTTACAATATATGGTTTGTTATATTACTTCTTTGGTGAAACGTATTATGTTAGAGGACAATACGTGAATTTTGAAGTGCCAAAATTCTATTATTTAAAATATGTTTATTGCAGTTTGTTGCCGATATATGTTTATTATGATTACGCAAAGAAAGGTGTTTTTACACAAGAATCACTTTTCCGTTATGCGATTTTTTTCATAAGCATATCTATATTGGGATTTTTTTCCTATATGTTAGGGAGAGGTATGGAAATAGATATTGAGAATGGTATGACTAATAATATGGCGTATCGTTTTTTACCTATTTTAGCATTAATCTTTTTATTTAAGCGTTGGCGTATTGCGCTAATGTTAATATGTTTTGTTTTTGTGATGATGGGTTTGAAACGAGGTGCTATTGCGGTAGGAAGTATATACATATTCATTCACCTACGTTATATGATTAAAGAGCAGAAATCGTCCTCTCGTAAATTGCTGGCATTCTTGTCCGTTTTGGCTTTGCTTGTCGTAATGTCTGTATTTGTGATGAGGTTTTATGAAAGCAGCTCTTATTTCCAATCTCGTTTGTCTGCAACATTGGAAGGGGATGCTAGTGGTAGAGATGTCATTTATACTTATCTTTATAATTATTACATGAAAGAGGCCAATCCGTTTGTGTTCATCTTTGGTAATGGAGCGGATGCGACTGTGAGGATAATAGGTAATTATGCTCATAATGATTGGTTGGAACTTGCCATAAATCAAGGAGCGTTGGGTATAAGTGTGTATTTGTTATTTTATGTCTGTTGGTATAAGGATTGGCGTAAATTGCGTGACTTGCCAGAAAAAGGAATATCGGGAGCATTTGGTTTATTGTTGCTGGGTTCTTTTTTAAGTTCTTGGTTTTCCATGGCATATACGGGTTTTACGCCAGTTAGTGCCATTGTAATAGGCTACTCGTTGTCGAAGCTTCAGAAGAATTCCTTTAGAAGGATATGATTTGTATGGCTAATATATTGCGAGATGAAAATATTGTTGTTTATAGACAGTTTGGGAGCGGGTGGAGCGCAGCGGCAGTTGGTGGGGTTGGCGAGGATGTTGAAGGAGGATGGAGGGCAGGTGAAGGTGATTACGTACCATGACGATCCGTTTTATTTGTCAGTTTTGGAAGAGGGTAGAGTCGATTATGGGAATGTGGGCAAGGCTCAAAATAAATATTTGCGGTTGTATTATATTCGCAAGACAATCAAGCAATACAAGCCGGATTGGGTCATAGCGTATTTGGACATGCCTTGTATGTTGGCGTGTATGTGCAAATTGTTGGGAGGAAGGTTTAAGTTGCTTGTTTCGGAGCGTAATACCACGCAAAAATTGACGAGAAGGGAAAGGCTCAAGTTTTGGCTGTTCCGGTGGGCGGACAAGATAGTTCCGAACTCTTATTCGCAGGAGCGTTTCATTTTGGAGAACAATTTGGCTCCACAGGCAAAAGTAAAGACGATAACGAATTTTGTGGACACGGATTATTTTAGGTGTGAACGGGAGCGGGTGCGCAAAGCGGTTCCGGAGATAGTCGTGGTGGCCAGCATTTGGCCTTCAAAAAACACACTGGGATTTATTGAGGCGGTAAAACTGTTGCGAGACGCTGGAAAGAACTTTGTCGTAAACTGGTATGGGAAGTCGGAAACGAATATGGAGTATTTTAATGAGTGTCAAAGAAAGATAAATTCGTATCAATTGGAAAGTTATATAAAATTGAAGGACAAGTCGAATCGAATAAAGGAGGTGTATTTAGGAGCGGATTATTTTTGTTTGCCTTCTTTTTATGAGGGAACTCCCAATGCCCTGTGCGAGGCCATTTCTTGTGGGTTGCCTGTGATATGCGGCGATGTTTGTGACAATTCAATATATGTGCGAGAGGGAGGGAATGGCTGTTTGTTTAACCCTCGTTCGGTTCTGGATATGAAAGACAAGATGTCTCGAATGTTGGAAATTGATGATGAGACGTATGCTGCCTATTGTTGTCAGAGTAGGATGCTTGCGGAGGAATTGTTGTCAGAAAGACGATTCCTTGGAGAATATGAAATATTACTGGGTAGTTAATGTCGAGATGGAAATGTTTCAGTTAGGTTGATGATTATGATAAGGTCTTTTGTATATGTCAATGTGGATAAATATGATGAAGGTTTTGGAAATCGTTTTGTGGAAGATAGCACGGTTTGTCGTGAATAGTTGATAATGTATAATAATTAAATAAGATGTTTGAGAATGGACACGTTAAAAGTAACAATTCATAAGATTAAAAATATCGAGCATGCTCAGTTTGAGTTGCCTTTTGATAATGGTTTATATACAATAGTCGGAACGAATGGATGTGGGAAAAGCACAATTATGCTTTGTTTGGCTCAGTTGATTTCGAATCAACTTGACAGGTTGATACATAATGATGCTTGTGACGACTCATATCTCCAGTTTGAAATGTCTAATAAGATGTATGTTTGGAAGCGATATGCTCCTGTAAAATGGCATGCCAATGAACGAAAGATAGAGAAATTTAATGGATTATATGAAGGCAGTTTGTTTTATGGGACTCGTTTCCAAGATTCAACGGATATAGAAAAGATGATAGAAACGCATAAAATAACAAGTGAACATATCGTGGATGCGGATGACTATGTGAAATGTCAAATGAGTTATATTCTTCATGGCGACTTAGAGCATTATAAAACTCTTAAACGGTTGAAAAATAGGTATGTGGCTCGAGGTTTGGGAGTTAAGAATTTACCATATTTTATTAGTGTGGGTGAGAATTTGATCAGCCAGTATCGAATGAGTTCAGGAGAATGTCTTTTGGTTTCTCTTCTTCATTTTTTGTACAATTCCATAGTAAGAAAGTCTCTTCCTGTAGATCAAAAAGTACTTGTTTTGATAGATGAATTAGAGTTGGCTCTTCATCCCGTTGCCGTATTACGATTAATGGATTTTTTGAAAAAATTGGTGGAGGAGCATTCTAATCTGATAGTTTATCTATCAAGTCATTCTCCAGAGGTAATCCGTGTGATGTCGCCACAGAACTTGTTCAAAGTGAACAATGACAATGGTATAGTAACCCTTGAAAGTAATTGTTATCCCAGTTATCTTATTCGAGATTTATATAGTAGTGTCGCCCCGGATTTTTTGTTCCTTGTAGAAGACGAATTGGCACAAAAAGTTGTGGACAAACTTCTTTCTAAATACGCACTACGTTCAAGTAAACTTATTCATTGTGTGCCTGTTGGAGGTTGGGGGAATGTTTTGGATTTACATAAAGAATTGTATTCAAAGAAAGTATTAGGCACATCAACTACTATTGTCTCAATATTGGATGGAGATGTAGAAGGAAAGTTGAGAGGTGGACAAAAAAAATTGCCGCATCTATTTTTACCTATACCAAGTGTCGAGAAGTTTTTGTACGAAGTCTTAAGAGGTGAAGAAAATCCAGTTTTGAGACGTATTATAAATGATAAATATTTTGTCGTGTCATCTTTGGGTGAAATTGTTTCACAATACAATAAAGAAGTGTTAGCCGGAGCTTCGGATGATAACAAAAGATTTTATCGTATAATAATTTCTGAACTTGAAAAAATTGGGACCAAAGAAGACGTATTTATTGCAGGTTTATGTGATGATATTATTGATAACATAAATGTTGCTCCTTTTATTAGAAGTCTTAAATCCTTGTTGGAAAGGTATTAGGATAATCTAAGTGAGCGATTTATTCGAAGATAAATGAATGTGTTGTATTTTTTGTTTGCGACGATAAAAAAAGTGGTGGATCGTCTTTGTATGTATAGTGTAAAATCTAAGTTCAAACAAGTGGGACGGCATGTGATTTTCCATCCTTCCAATTCCTCATTCACGTATTCAAACATAAGTTTGGGGAATGATGTGTTTATAGGAGCTAACGCGCGTTTTTGGTGTGTGTTGAGCTCGATAACGATAATGGACCATGTTGTTTTTGCTCCCAATGTTTCGATTATAGCGGGGAATCATAGTTATCACATTGTGGGCAAATGGATAACGGATTACAAGCCAAGCGACAAGAGGAAAGAGGACGATTTGCCCGTGGTGATAGAAAGTGATGTGTGGGTGGGAACCAATGTGACGATATTGAACGGGGTGAGGATTGGCAGGGGAGCGATTGTTGCCGCCGGTGCGGTGGTGATTAAAGATGTGCCCGCTTATGCGATAGTGGGCGGGGTGCCTGCCAAGGTGTTGAAATACCGGTTTACGGAAGAGGAAATCGTACGCCATGAGGAGTTGTTGGATAAAAGTAAATAAAACAGGAGAAGGTGATGAGTAATTATACAAGAAAAAAGAGGTTGCTATTGGTTGCCCCGTATTCATCAAAGAAAGTAGGAGGGATTGGCACGTGGAGTATTAATGTGCTGAATTATATTAGGAAGGAGAAATTAGTGGAGGTGTGTTTCCAAAATACGGCACTCAATGTGGAAGGGTTTGTTCAGCAAAATTTAGTTCTTCGGCTGCCATGGGGAGTGGTAAATTCTCTACGAATAATATTGGTCACGATAAAAAATTTGTTTGTTTACAAACCATCGACTGTCCATTACACAAGTAGCGCATCTTTTGCCTTGTTCAAGGATTATATCATCGCTTATGTCTCGACGAAGATATTCAAAGTGAATTTTGTGATTCATTGGCATTTCGGTCGTATTCCCGCATTGAGGGATGAAAATAATTGGGAGTGGAAGTGGTTGTTGCGTGTAGCAAAATTGTGCTCCAATTCTATCGTCATTGATAAAAAGTCATTGGTCGCTCTTCAGAAGTTTGTCCCCAATGTCGTTTTTATTCCAAATCCGATTTCTTCGTCATTGGAAAACGAGGCAAAAATGACGAGCAACCATAGGATGCGACCAGTGCGTGGAAGGGTTGTTTTTGTGGGGCACGTGGTGAAGACAAAGGGCGTTTGTGAGTTGGTGGAGGCTTGTTCGAGATTGCGCTCATTGAAAGAATTGGTGATAGTTGGACCATGCGGGGAGGAAATGAAGAAACATTTGTGTTCCATGGCGCAAGAGAGAGATAATGGGGAGTGGCTGTTTTTCAAAGGAGAGATTCCACGGGAGAAGGTTTTTGACGAACTCAAGCAGGCCGTATGTCTTTGTCTGCCCAGCTATACGGAAGGTTTTCCCTATGTCGTCATGGAAGCGATGGCATTGCGGGTTCCCGTAGTCGCAACCAATGTGGGAGCAATAGACGACATGTTGGATGTGCAGTCCAAACAACCGGCGGGAATTTGTGTGCCTGTGAAGGATGTTGTCGCATTGGAGAATGCTTTGGCGAGGGTATTGGAAGATACTTCTTGGGCGGAACAGTTGGGTGAGACAGGTAATCAAAGAGTTTTGTGCGATTATACATTGGAGTCTGTTGTCAAACAATATAACGACTGGTGGGAATGAAAACAATAATTGTGTTTTTATATTCAAAAATAGTGTTGTTGTCTCCACACATTGAGGTGTTTTTTCGTAAACTGTATTGGAAGCATGTACGGAAGTTACGTAAATATCGACCAGCAACCCATGTGACCGCAAAAGCTAAAGAGAACAAGAAGGCAAATTTTGAAGATGTGATTTCTTTCCTGAAAGAAAAAGGGGTGAAAGAGGGGATGTTGTTGGTAGTGCATTCTTCTTATGAGGCATTGGAATGTACAGGGCTAACTCCTGAGGAAATAATTGACGCCTTGTTGAAATTGGTTGGACCGACAGGAACTTTGGCCATGCCTGCCATACGCAGATATAAGGGAGAGCCTTCGGTTGAGAACATATTGTCGTTTAATACGGATGATTTGGTGTGTGTGTACAATGTGAAAAAAACACTGATCACATCCGGTCTTTTGCCTTATTATTTGTTGAAGCGTTCGGACAGCGAAGTGAGTCGGCATCCATTGAATCCGATGGTGGCAGTAGGGCCTTTGGCAAAAGAAATGATGAAACATAACTTGGATGGTGAGACACCCTCTCCCCATGGACCAAACTCGTCTTGGAAGTTTTGTTTGGATCATGACGCTTTTGTCGTGGGGCTTGGAGTGGATTTAGGACATTATAATACGATGATACATGTGGCGGAAGAAGCCTTTGATGATTGGAGATGGGATGATAACTCTTGGTATCGGTTGCGCCAGTTTGATGTAGTGGATGAAGATGTGAGGCGAAGGGTGGTGGTGCGGGAGCGTAGACCAGAGTGGGGAATGCTCCGCATAGCGGAAAAGAAACTTGCCAAGGATTTGCTCAAGTATGGCGTGATGGAGAAGAAAATGGAAGGGGGGATTTTGATTTGTTTTGAGAAATCGAGAGAGTTGATTTCGTTTTTACGTATGAGAAATAAGAATGGCTATCCCTATTATGTTTGATTATGATAAAATCCATAGCTAAATTGATGAGTCCCTTGTGTTTTCTTTCAACGGGAGAATTGGTTTGTTACAAATGTGGGCGATTATATCTTATGCGGGACGATATGGTGGTAGACAAATTTCGTGTGTTCATGAGTTTTAGAGAGATTTGTGGAGGACGAATAAAGTTGTTTTCCCGGTTATTCCGTTTAGGGGTGAGAGCTTGTTTACCGTTGAGTGATGACATCTTATTGTTGTCCGTTTCAAATAAACTGTTTGAGTATGATTTGAAAAAAAGACAGTTATCAAAAGGGTTTGACCTACAAGAACGAATAAGGCCATTGACGTTCACGAAAGTTTGTGGTGTTAAAGGTTTTGATGATATGATTGTGTTCGGAGGATATTTGTCGAACATGGATAAAAAGCCCGTCCATGTTTATAAACGGGTGGGGAAGGACAGGTGGGAGGTCGTGTACACATTTCAAGAGAAGGCGATAAATCATATTCATAATATCGTTCCCGATCCATATAGAGGTTGTTTGTGGATTTTTACAGGTGATTTTGGCTCGTCTGCTGCTATTTGGAAAGTTACGGAGAATTTTATGTGTGTCAAACGTGTTTTCTCTAACGACCAGCAATATAGGGCATGTGCGGCTTATGCGTTGCCAGAGGGGGTTTTGTACGTGACGGATACTCCTTTCGTTCGGAATCATATTTATCTGTTAGAGATTGATGGGGAAGAGTGTCATATAAGAAAAGTGTCGTCTTTTGATGGTTCCTGCATATACAGTTGTCAGTGGAAAGATAAGTATGTTTTTTCTTCTACAGTAGAAGCGGATGGAAACAAGAGCCAGCCGTTGATAAAGAGTTTTTTTGATAGAAAGCGTGGTAAAGGAATAAAAGACGAGAACGTGTATTTGTATTTGGGAAACTTGCAAGAAGGTTTTCACGTGATATATAAAATCAAAAAGGATATTTGGCCGTTTATTTTTCAATTTGGGGTGTTTAGGTTCCCTTGTGGGGAAAACAGAGGGGAATGTTTGTATTTTCAACCGATAGCTACCAAGATAAACGATTTGGATTTGTTGAAGTATCATGTTTAATAATTACAGTTTATGGAAATAGAAAAGTTTGCAGAAAAATTGAAGGAGGCCTTGGAGCTGGAAAATGCTGGAGTATTGACATCTACTACTCGTTTTAGAGAGTTGGAGGATTGGAGTTCTCTGTCGGTAATGTCGTTGATTGTTCTGTTTGATGAGGAATGGGGGAAAGAAATCGGAGACAAGGATATAAAGGACTGTCAAACAATTGGCGACTTGTATAATCTATTAAATGCTAAATGAGATGGCATTGCTTAGATTTAAAGAGGTTGGGATTACAGCGATGGCCGGAGCGGTGCCCAAGACTGTAATAGACAACTATAACTATACGCAGTATTTTCCTAAAGACCAGGTGAAAGAGGTTGTTGATAAAATAGGAATTTATGAACGTAGGTTTGCGGATAAATCAACGTGTTCTTCTGATTTGTGTTATGCCGCCGCAGAACGACTGTTTCAAGACAATGGAATAGAAAGAGAAGAGGTCGATTTGGTGGTTTTTATCTCCCAAACACCTGACTATAGAATGCCGGCAACTTCGATTGTATTGCAGGACAGGTTAAGATTGTCAAAATCTTGCATCGCATTTGATATCAGCCTAGGATGTTCTGGTTTTTGTTATGGACTCGCTGTGGTTTATGGTATGATGCAAAGCGGATATTTGAGGAAAGCACTGATTCTTGATGGGGAAACACGCTCAAAGGTTTATTCTCCCAAAGATCGTAAAAGTGCGTTTATTTTCGGAGATGGGGGAATTGCCGCATTGATAGAAAAAAATGAGAAATTTGGAGAAAGTACATTCTCGTTGAATTCGGATGGTTCTTTGGCTGATTTAATAATGATAAAAGGTGGTGGTTATAGGCATCCGAGTTCTGTTGAAACATTGAAAGAAAAAGTTGTGGATGAATACGGCAACATAAGGAATGATGAACAAGGATATATGAAAGGAGGTGATGTTTTTAATTTTGTTATACGAGAAATTCCCAAGGATATAAAGAAAGTTTTGGAATATACGAATTTGTCAATGTCTGCATTCGATTATATCGTTTTTCATCAAGCGAACAATTTTATCAATTCTTATATTGCTAAGAAGATGAAACTGGATTTTAATAAAATCCCTTCGACAATTCATAAGTTTGGAAACACATCTTCTGTTTCAGTGCCATTGACTATCGTAAGCGAGTTGAGAGAAAAATTGAATGGAAATAAGTTGCTTTTATTGAGTGCATTTGGGGTCGGCATGACATGGGCGACTGCGGTAGTTCCATTTTATGATTGTAAAATAAGCGATATAGTGGAGGTGTGATGTGTTATAATCCTTTTCAATTACGAGATAAAACCATTTTGGTTACGGGAGCATCTTCCGGTATAGGACAACAATGTGCGATAGATTGTAGCCGAATGGGGGCAAGGGTTGTTTTGGTGGCTCGAGATGAGGAGAGGTTGGAAGAAACTTTGTCTTTGTTAGAGGGGAGTGGGCATTGTTATTACAAATTTGATTTAAATTGTCTTGAAGAGATTGAGAAGCTGATTGAAAAGATAAAGAAAGATGTCGGAAGATTGAATGGATTTGTGCATGCGGCGGGGATTGAAAAAACATTGCCGATGAAATGGTTGAAAGTGTCCGATTATGAAGGTCTTTTAAGAGTGAATTTTTTAAGTTCATTTGAAATAATCAAGTGTTTGGCTCGTTTGGGTGTTTTAAATAAAGAATCGCATATTGTTTTAATTGCTTCGATATTGAGTGTCATTGGAAGAAAAGGACTTGCGGCTTATGCGGCTTCTAAAGGAGCGATGGTTGCGGCGATTCGGGCAATGGCATTGGAATTGGCATCTAAAAAAATATGTGTAAACTGTGTGTCACCAGGAACTATATTGACGCCAATGATGCAAAAATATTTGTTGTCATTGGATGAGGAAGAGTATAAAAAAAGATTGGAGGGCTTTCCATTAGGAATGGGAGAAACCGTTGATGTGTCCAATATGTGTATTTATTTATTAAGCGACGCTTCAAGGTGGATAACAGGACAGAACTTTATCGTGGATGGTGGATATACAATAAAATAGTTTGCAATGTCAGTATTTAAGGACAAGGTGTTGTTGATTACCGGGGGGACGGGTTCTTTCGGTAATGCGGTGTTGCGGCGGTTTCTGGACTCGGACATTAAAGAGATCCGGGTGTTCAGCCGTGACGAGAAGAAGCAGGACGACATGCGGCACCGGCTGCAGAGTCCGAAGGTGAAGTTCTATATCGGGGACGTGCGCGACCGTGTGTCGGTCGACGTGGCGATGCGAGGGGTGGACTACGTGTTCTCGGCGGCGGCTTTGAAGCAGGTGCCGAGTTGCGAGTTTTTCCCCATGGAGGCGACGAGGACGAACGTGTTGGGGACGGAGAACGTGCTGCTGTCGGCGATAGAGCACGGGGTGAAGAACGTGGTGGTGCTGTCGACGGACAAGGCGGCGTATCCGATCAACGCCATGGGCATCAGCAAGGCGTTGATGGAGAAGGTGGCGATAGCCAAGGGACGGGAGTTGGGAGAGGATGCGGCGACGACGATCTGCTGCACGAGGTACGGGAACGTGATGGCGAGCCGGGGGAGTGTGATTCCGTTGTGGGTCCGTCAGATGAAAGAGGGCGGCCCGATCACGGTGACGGACCCGGAGATGACGAGGTTCATGATGACGCTGGACGACGCGGTGGACCTGGTGATGTACGCCTTCGAGCACGGGCACAACGGGGATCTGTTCGTTCAAAAGGCACCGGCGGCGACGCTGAAAGTGTTGGCTGCGGCGTTGAAGGAGTTGTACGCCCGGATTGATCCGAAATACGGGGAGACGGAGGTGAGGGTGATCGGTACGAGGCACGGGGAGAAGCTGTACGAGACACTGGTGACTAGGGAGGAGATGTCGAAGGCGGTGGACATGGGGGATTATTACCGTATTCCCTGCGACACGAGGGACTTGAACTACGACAAGTTCTTCACGGAGGGCAACGAGAAGCTTTCCCAGATAGAGGATTACCACAGCCACAACACGGAGCGGTTGGACGTGGAGGGGATGAAGCGGCTGTTGTTGAAGTTGCGTTTCGTGCGGGAGGATTTGGGGCTGGAGGAGCGTGCGGACTCCTACGAGATAAAGTCGGAATAATTTGGGAATAGGGATAATTTCGTTATATTTGCGGAAAAGAATTTGGCATGAAAGGAAACATGGCGTTGCATATTGACGATGTGGTTTTGCGGAAGGCTTTCCGTTGCGCAAAAAACAAGGGGGTGGACTTGTCCGCCCTTGTGGAGGCGTTCCTTGCCAAGTTCGTTTCTTCGGATGCGTCCTACGAGGACAAAATCAGCAATTTCCCCATTTCCGACGAGATAAGGGCCTTGGCGGGCAAGCCCGGAAAGGATGCGCAGCTGGTGGACTGGAAGAAGGAAAAAGAGGAGTATCTATCCAAAAAATACGGGCTGTGAGACTTTTCCTTGACACGAACATATTGATAGACGTGGTGGCGGACAGACAGCCTTGGGTAAGGGAGGCTCTGATTCTTTTCGAGTTGGCCAGACAGGGAAAACTGACGCTGCTGGCGACAGACTATTCTTTTGTCACTATCGCTTACGTGACCCGGAAATTTTATCCGGAGGAAGAATTGAGAAGGTTGTTGAAGGGGTTGATGAGATATGTGGAAGTGGTCGAGGTCGGTAAGGAAATTATCGGAGAGGCGTTGGATGGAGGGTGGAAAGACATGGAAGACCATGTTCAATGTCTGGTGGCGAAACGGGAGTCTGTGGATGCCATCATCACTCGGAACGAAAAGGACTTTGCATTGTCTGACATTCGTGTGTTAAGTCCGTCTGGCTTTTTGTCTGAGATTCTTTGAAACTCCCAAAGGTGGTGTTTTTTTGTTTCTTTTGAGACGATAGGAATGTTTCTGTCCTTAGGGAAGATGTGATTTTTCGAATCTTGATATAACATTTTACGTATGAGGATATTGGTAACGGGGGCCAAGGGTTTCGTGGGACGGAACCTTTGCGCCCAGTTGAAGAACATCCGTGACGGGAAGGCGAGGTGGTATGAAGGGGTGGCCGTCGAGGAGGTCTATGAGTATGACATGGACAATAGTCCGGAGGAGCTGGAGGCGTGGTGCCGTGATGCGGACTTCGTGTTCAATCTGGCGGGGGTGAACCGTCCGAAGGACCCGGCGGAGTTCATGGCGGGGAATTTCGGTTTCGCCTCGACGCTTTTGGAGACGTTGAAAAGGCACGGGAACCGTTGTCCGGTGATGGTGTCGTCGTCGATCCAGGCGGCTTTGGACAATCCCTACGGGGAGTCGAAACGGGCGGGGGAAGAGTTGATGTTTGAATACGGACGTGAGACGGGAGCGAGGGTGTTGGTGTACCGTTTTCCGAACGTGTTCGGGAAATGGTGCCGTCCGAATTACAACAGCGCGGTGGCGACGTTCTGCAACAATATCGCCAACGGCCTGCCGATAACGGTGAACGACCCGAACGCGGTGTTGAACCTGGTGTATATCGACGACGTGGTGGACGAGCTGGTCGGGGCGTTGGCGGAGAAGGAGCACAGGACGGGGGATTATTGCATGGTGCCGGTGTTCCACACGGTGGTGCTGGGGGATATCGTGAATCTGCTTTATTCGTTCAGGGAGATGCGGGATAATTTGCAAGTCCCGGACTTGGGTGACGCTTTCACGAGGAAGCTGTACTCGACGTACTTGTCGTACTTGCCGGCTGAGGGGTTCAAGTATCCTTTAAAGATGAACGTGGACGGGAGGGGGAGTTTCACGGAGATCATCCGGACGCCTGACCGGGGGCAGGTGTCGGTGAACGTTTCGAGGCCGGGAATCACGAAGGGGGAGCACTGGCACCACACGAAGAACGAGAAGTTTTTGGTGGTGAAAGGGCACGGGTTGATCCGGATGCGGAAGGTGGGGACGGAGGAAGTGGTGGAGTTCGAGGTGAGCGGGGAGAGGTTGGAGGTGGTTGAGATGATACCGGGGTACACGCACAGCATCGTCAATTTGTCGGAAACGGAAGAGCTGGTGACGTTCATGTGGGCGAACGAGGCGTTTGATCCGGGGAGGCCGGACACGTATTTTGAGAGGGTTTAGAATTTGAAATTTAGGATTTGGAATAGAAGTCATACTCCCTCCCCCCTTCGGGGTACTCCCCCTATCTTAGGGGGAGAGTTATGACGGAAGTTGAGAGAACCATGACGGACAGGTGTTTAAACTCCTCCCCTAAGATAGGGGAGGTGGCGGCGAAGCCGACGGAGGAGTATGATTTGAGTCTTGTTCTCTTTGAATGGAGTGAAAATCAAGCGAGAGAAAAAAGTTGAGTGCAAAACATAAAAAGGATAGAGTTATGAGGACGGACTATAGCGGAGTGGGATTCAAGGATGACGGGAGATTGAAGTTATTGATTATTGTGGGTACGAGGCCGGAGATCATCCGGTTGGCGGCGGTGATCAATAAGTGCAGGAGGTATTTTGACTGCCTTTTGGCGCACACGGGTCAGAATTACGATTACAATCTGAACGGGATATTCTTCAGGGATTTAAGGCTGGAGGATCCGGACGTTTATTTGGATGCTGTGGGGGATGACTTGGGAGCGACGATGGGGAACATCATCAACGCAAGTTACAAGCTGATGTCGGCGACGAGGCCTGACGCCGTACTTATGCTTGGGGACACGAACTCGTGTCTGAGCGTGATCGGGGCGAAGCGGCTGCACATTCCGATCTTCCACATGGAGGCGGGGAACCGTTGCAAGGACGAGTGCCTGCCGGAGGAGACGAACAGGAGGATAGTAGACATTATCAGCGACGTGAACCTTTGCTACAGCGAGCATGCGAGGCGTTACCTTGCGGAGAACGGCCTGCCGAGGGAGCGGACGTACGTGGTGGGCTCTCCGATGGCGGAGGTGCTGCGCGCGAATTTGAGGGAGATAGAGGCCTCGGACATCCTGCAAAGGCTGGGGTTGGAGAGGAAGAGATACATCCTTTTGTCGGCGCACCGTGAGGAGAACATCGACACGGAGCGGAACTTCCTGTCGTTGTTCACGGCGGTGAACGGCCTGGCGGATCGTTACGACATGCCGGTGTTGTACTCTTGCCACCCGAGGTCGAGGAAACGGTTGGAGGAGAGCGGTTTCGAACTGGACCGCCGTGTGATACGGCACGATCCGTTGGGGTTCCACGATTACAATTGTTTGCAGATGAACGCCTTCGCCGTGGTGAGCGACAGCGGTACGTTGCCTGAGGAGAGCAGTTTCTTCACGTCGATAGGTCGTCCGTTCCCGGCGGTGTGCATACGTACGAGCACGGAACGGCCGGAGGCTTTGGACAAGGGCTGTTTCGTGTTGGCGGGGATAGACGGGAAGGGATTGACGCAGGCGGTGGAGTTGGCGGTGGGGATGGTGGAGAACGGAGACGACGGCATTCCGGTTCCTGATTACGTGGACGAGAACGTGTCGACGAAGGTGGTGAAGATCATTCAGAGTTATACGGGCATCGTGGACCGGATGGTGTGGAGGAAATTTTGAGGGATATATTCTAGTGCTTTTTTCTAAGAGTTTAAAAATCAATCAAGAGATATG
>CALUHX010000064.1 GCA_944320555.1 uncultured Butyricimonas sp.
GCATGCTTTATAAAATCTGCGAGATACTGTATCAGAACAATATCTCGCAGAAATGGGCTTTTTAAGGGATGACTATTCTAAGGAAAAGGAGAAATCTTGTGGGAAAAAGTTCGTCTCGTTTTTGAGTCTTAAAGCCGATTTAAAGCCGAGACAATCTTGAGACAAAGCCGACCACAATCGGCTTTGTTTGTTCTCCACACGCCTTCCATCTCCCGAAATCACGCACATTCTATGCGGAATCGGAACCAAACTCAATGCAAATTGTTCACAAACATAAGGCTAATCCCTATCACAAAATAAATCAAGGATTCCACCACGCTCATCACCAAAGAGAATCGCCGACGCAGCATCAGCCCCCGAAACAAATGGCCCGCCAGCATAGCCACCAATGAAAAAATCACACCCGCCTGCAAAATGAACAACGCTCCCAGCAACAGCAACTCGCCCGTCGGATTATCTGCGTCGGGACTCACGAACTGCGGGAAGAAAGCGATAAAAAACAACAGCACTTTCGGATTCAGAATATTCATCAGAACACCTTTGCGATAAAGACGGGACTCCGCCTCCTTGTCGGCCGACAAAACGAACACACTGTCCTTACGACGCAAAAAAGTCCTAACACTCAAATATATCAAATACGAGGCTCCCAACACTTTCAATACCATGAAGGCAATCGGCGACTCGTACAGAATCAACGACACCCCCAGACTCACGGCCAACGTGTGAAAAATCAAACCGGAACACAACCCTGCGGCAAAAACGATGCCAGCCCTTTTCCCCCTCGTCATGCTTTGCGTGATGACAAACAAAATATCCGGACCCGGCATCAAGGTCAACAACACCGCCGCACTCAAAAAGCCAATCAGATTCATGACGCATATAAAAGAGAGGCGAAGAAGCGGAGAACTCCTTCACCTCCCGGATCGATTATAACAGATTACTTGCAACTTCCGCCAAATAACTCCGCTCGCCTTTCTGCAAATGCACATGGGCGAAAATATTCTGTCCCTCCATGCGGTCAAACAAATGGGACAATCCGTTAGACTGCCTGTCGAGATAAGGGGAATCGATTTGGTCTATGTCCCCCGTGAATACCATCTTCACCCCCTCTCCGGCGCGGGTGATAATTGTTTTCACCTCGTGAGGAGTCAGATTTTGCGCCTCGTCCACGATGAAGAACACGTTCGACAAACTCCTCCCGCGAATATACGCCAATGCCGATATCACCAACTTCTCGTCCTTCAACATCTCGTCTATCATTTGGTTCTCGGGACTGTGCATATTGTAACGGTGACGAATCACGTTCAGATTGTCAAACAACGGCTGCATATAAGGCGTCACCTTCTCATTCACATCGCCGGGCAGATACCCCAAATCTTTATTCGACAAAGCCACAATGGGACGGGCCAGATAAATCTGCTCAAACGACTTGCTTTGCTGCAAAGCGGCGGCCAACGCCAGCAACGTCTTACCCGTCCCGGCCTTTCCGCTCAACGCCACCAGGGGAATGTTGGGATTCATCAATGCGTCCAAAGCAAAAGTCTGCTCCGCGTTTTTCGGATAAATGCCGAATGTGTTCAATTTTTCCACTTTACGGACCACCCGCCTATCCGGATCATAACAGGCCAACGCCGAGCCGCTTCCGCTTTTCAACACGTAATAATGGTTCCCCTTGACTTCCGAGCCGGGGAAAAACTTCTCCACAGGCACGCCCTTTTCGCCCTGCTCGTACAAACTGGCAATCAATTCGTCCGGCACACCGTCCAATGTGGATATGCTTTTCCCGATGGACGTGTCCAGGTCTTTCACCTGGTCTGTCAAATAATCCTGCGCCAATACGCCCAATGCCTTTGCTTTCACACGCAGATTCATGTCTTTTGTCACAAGGACAACTTTCCGCTCCGGGTGTTGCTTCGTCACGTATTCGGCTGTGGCCAAAATCCTGTGATCCGGAATATCTTCGCTGAACGAGATTTTCATCTTATCGGAAAAAGGCACTCCCGTTTGGATGCGCAGATTCCCGTGTCCGGCTCCCAGCGACACTCCCTCCGCCCCCAATATGTCGCCTCCCAAAATACCGTCCAACTCTCTGGCGAACTCTCGGGCGTGGAAATTAATCTGGTCGTTCCCCCGTTTGAATTTATCCAGTTCTTCCAAAACAACTATCGGGATAACAATGTCATTCTCCTGAAAATTGTATATGGACTTGTAATCATGTAGGATGACATTTGTATCTAATACAAATATCTTTTTGTTAGTGCTATCTGCCATAATGTAACATTTTTAGACACTGACAAGGTAACAAATAATATCCACAAAAAAAAGCGGCGATGCCGCTTTTTTTAATGTATGAACCGGAACATTCTATTCCAACGGATGTTAAGCGGGAAAGGCTTGTCCTTGTCCATCGAAAGCCAAATGAAATAGGCTTTGCCCACGATATGGTCTTCCGGCACAAATCCCCAATAGCGGGAATCCAGTGAGTTATGGCGATTGTCGCCCATCATCCAGAAATAATCCATTTTGAAGGTGTAACTTGTGGCTGGAATTCCGTTGATATGAATCACAGAATCCTTCACCTGCAGATTGTTGTCCTCGTACACGCTGATTATCCTCTCGTAAAGAGGAAGATTGTCCAGCGTAAGATCGACAGTTTCCCCTTTCTTGGGAATCACAAGCGGCCCGAAATTATCCCTCGTCCATGCGTAACAGGGACTGTACGGGAAAATCCGTTCCCCGTCCATCATTTTTTCCACACTCACCACATTCGGCATCGCCTTCAATTTGGCCAACATGTCCGCCGTCAGGTGCAACCAATATGTGTCGCCGTTCCCAGCGAAATCATCATACGACAAGCCTATGACCTCTTTCAACCGGTCACGGGAAAAAGGAGTCCCGTTCGTGCGCACCAGATAACAATGTTGCAGACCCGGATAGGCCTCTTCCGGCACTCCGTTCACATAAAGCACGGAATTTTTCATCTCCAACACGTCGCCCGGCATCCCGACGCAACGCTTGATATAATTCTCCCGTTTGTCGACCGGCCGCGATATCACCTTGTTTTCCTCCCATATTTTCTTGCGGGCCAACTCCACCGCCTTGCCCTCCGGCAACACGATGCCTTTTTCTCTCGCCAGATAATCAATCGAGGCCGCCTCGGAACGCAACTGGCTGTAGTAATCCGGATTTTCCGCCCCCACAATCACCGTGTCGCCCGCGGGAAAATTGAACACGACGATGTCCGTCCGTTTCATTTCCCCCGTTCCCGCAATCCGCTTGTAAGGCCAATGAACGGCCTCGGAATAAGCCTTCGTGTCGCGGGTGAACGGCAAGGTGTGATGCGTGAAGGGAACGGCCAGCGGCGTGTTTGGCAATTTCGGCCCGTAGGACACCTTGCTCACGAAAAGGTAATCGCCCACGAGCATCGTCTTCTCCATCGAAGAGGAGGGTATCGTGTAAGCCTCGAAAAAAAACATTCGAATCAACGTGGCCGCAACGATGGCGAAAATCAACGCGTCTATCCACTCCACGACTTTCGTCTGTTTCTCCACTCCCTTTTTCTTCCAAAACGCCCAATGCACTTTCTTGGAAATATAAATGTCGTAAATGACAGGCACACCCAGCAACAGCCACCAGCTCTCTACCCACAACGCCCACAGCAAATAAATGCAAAGGACTACCCCGAATTTAAACCATTTGTTACCTAAAATACTCATACCCTTATTCATTTAATCCCGGAATCTCAACAAATCATCCATTCCGAACACGCCTTCGTGTTTATCCTTCAAAAACTCGGCTGCCAACACCGCCCCTTTGGCGAACCCCTCGCGGGAATAAGCGGAGTGGCGGATTTCTATCTCGTCGACCGCCGACTTGTAAGTGACGGAATGTATCCCGGCGACCTCGCCCTCCCGCTTGGCCGTGACGGGAATCACATTCTCCCCCACCTCTCCATTTTCGGCCAACCGCCACGAAGAGTAGCCGTCGTGCTCTTCGATGATGCCCTGCGCCAAAGTGACGGCCGTCCCGCTCGGTGCGTCCAACTTATGAATATGGTGAGTTTCCTCCACAAACACTTTGTAATCCTTAAAGCGGGACATCATCGCCGCCAACTGCCGGTTCAAGTGAAAAAACAGATTGACGCCGATGCTGAAATTGGAAGCGTAAAAGAAACATCCCCCCAACTCCTTGCGCGTCTTCTCCACCTCGTCCCATCGTTCCAGCCAACCCGTCGTGCCGGACACCACGGGTATCCGGTTGCGGAAACACCACTCGTAGTTTTTCACAGCGGCCGTCGGGACGCTGAACTCTATGGCCACGTCCGCCCGCCTCAACCGGTCGTCCGTCCCCGCCTCTTTGCTTTCCCCGTCCACGACCAGCACAATCTCGTGGCCGGACTCTCTGGCGACACGCTCTATCGTCTTCCCCATTCTGCCGTATCCTAATAATGCGATCTTCATAATTGTCATATTCATCCAAGGGCAAAGTTAATATTAAAAACGAAAAAAAGGCCACCTTGCGGCGGCCTTTTCGGGATATTTTAAATTACATTAAGCTAACTCTTTCACTTTCGCAATCACAGCCTTGAAAGCTTCCGGTTGGTTCATTGCCAAATCAGCCAAAACTTTACGATTCATGTTCACTCCCGCCTTATGAACCAAGCCCATAAACTTGGAGTAAGACAAACCTTCCATTCTGACTGCGGCATTGATTCTCTGAATCCACAATGCTCTAAACTCTGATTTTTTCTTCTTTCTGTCACGGTACGCGTACGTCAAACCTTTCTCGTACGTGTTTTTGGCAACCGTCCAGACATTTTTTCTCGCCCCAAAGTTACCTTTGGTCTGTTTCAAAATTTTCTTTCTGCGCGCTCTTGAAGCGACTGCGTTTTTAGCTCTTGGCATAATCTACTGTTTTTTGAATGCCAGCGTTCCTGTCGAAGAAACTTAAGGCATGGCATCCTGGTTAATAACTCTTGATAATTAAATACACAACATTTTCTTCACCATCTTTACGTTGTCTTTGTCAACCAAAGTGGAGTGAGTCAGATTTCTCTTTCTCTTGGTCGCTTTCTTCGTCAAAATGTGACTTTTGAAAGCGTGCTTTCTTTTAATCTTACCCGTAGCGGTCAATCTGAATCTTTTTTTCGCGCTACTTACTGTCTTCATTTTCGGCATTTGTCCTAAAATTTAATTGTGTTTCAGAAATATATAATCAAATATCCCGTTACTACTTTTTCGGAGCAATCACCACGATCATTTTCTTGCCCTCCAGTTTCGGAGCCGACTCCACTTTTCCGTAATCTTCGAGCGCGTTCACGAAACGTTCAAGCAAATCCGAACCTTGATCCTTGAAAAGAATCGAACGGCCTTTGAAAAACACGTAAGCCCTCACTTTCGCTCCCTCCTGCAAAAAGCCAATAGCGTGTTTCAACTTGAAATTAAAATCGTGATCGTCCGTCTGCGGCCCGAAACGAATCTCTTTCACCACCACTTTGACACTCTTGGCCTTAATCTCCTTTTGCTTTTTCTTCAACTGATACAAGAACTTACTGTAGTCGATAATTCTACACACAGGTGGTTCCGCATTGGGTGAAATCTCGACCAAATCCGCTCCCGCGGCCTCGGCCATGGCCAACGCCTGCTTTAAGGGATACACTCCCTGGGTAATGTTTTCACCGACGACCCTCACAGAAGTGGCCTTTATTTGTTCGTTCACTCTGTGCTGTGGCTTGTCATTTTGACCTTTGCCCCTAATTTCCATTGTCTTTACGATAAGTTAATCCTCCTTTTGTTTATTATTGTATATGGCATTCAATTGCGCTTCCACTTCCTTGTTCACCATCTCCGCGAACTCTTCCACGCTCATCGTCCCTTTGTCGCCCTCTCCATGACGGCGCACGGCGACTTTCTCCTCGTTCATCTCCTGCTCGCCCACGACCAACATGTATGGAATCTTCTTCAACTCGTTGTCCCGTATCTTGCGGCCGATTTTTTCGTTCCGATCGTCCAAGACGGTGCGAATATCGTGATTATTCAGCACTTCCAAAACTTTTTGGGCGTATTCATTGTATTTTTCGCTGATTGGCAAAATCACGGCCTGATCCGGAGTCAGCCACAAGGGGAACTTTCCACCCGTATGCTCAATCAACACGGCCACAAACCGCTCCATGCTGCCAAACGGCGCCCGGTGAATCATCACGGGACGGTGCTTCTGATTGTCGGCCCCCGTGTATTCCAAATCAAACCGCTCCGGCAAATTGTAGTCCACCTGTATCGTG
This sequence comes from uncultured Butyricimonas sp., assembly GCA_944320555.1. Lineage (GTDB taxonomy): Bacteria > Bacteroidota > Bacteroidia > Bacteroidales > Marinifilaceae > CALUMT01. Next base: position 6,281 of record CALUHX010000064.1, read on the forward strand.
CCCAATTGCCATTTGCGACCGATGGCGTCCTTCACCATGAAATCCAGTTTCGGCCCGTAAAACGCCGCTTCTCCCAGCTCCACCGTAGTCTTCAATCCCTTTTCCGCGGCGGCCTCGATAATGGCGGCCTCGGCCTTTTCCCAATTCTCGTCCGTGCCGATATACTTCTCCTTATTGTTCGGGTCACGCAAAGACACCTGTGCCGTGAAATTCTTGAAGTCCAAAGCGTTGAATATCGTGAAAATAATATCTATCACCTTCTTGAACTCGTCTTTCAACTGGTCCGGAGTGCAGAACAAGTGAGCGTCGTCCTGCGTGAAACCTCTCACCCGCGTCAACCCGTGCAACTCCCCGCTCTGCTCGTAACGATAGACCGTGCCGAATTCGGCAAACCGGACGGGCAGATCCTTGTACGAACGGGGCTTGAACTTGTACATCTCGCAGTGATGTGGGCAGTTCATGGGCTTCAACATGAACTCCTCGCCCTCTTGCGGAGTGGTGATTACCTGGAAACTGTCCTTCCCGTATTTCTGATAGTGTCCGGAAGTCTTGTACAAATTCACATTGCCGATGTGCGGAGTGATTACTTGCTCGTAACCATATTTCTTTTGCACTTTGCGCAAGAAAGCCTCCAACCGGTCGCGCAACATGGCCCCCTTCGGCAACCACATGGGCAGTCCCGCTCCCACCGCGGGCGAGAACATGAACAATTCCATTTCCTTTCCAATCTTCCGGTGGTCCCGTTTCTTCGCCTCCTCCATCATGGCCTCCCACTCCTCCAACATTTTCTGTTTCGGGAAAGTGATTCCGTAAACACGGGTCAGCATCTTGTTGTGCTCGTTCCCCCGCCAATAAGCTCCCGCCACAGAGGTCAACTTGATTGCCTTGATATAAGACGTGTTCGGCAAATGCGGGCCGCGGCACAAGTCCGTGAAATCCCCTTGCCGGTAATAGGTGATTGTGCCGTCCTCCAAACCATTGATCAGCTCCACCTTATATGTCTCGTCCAACTCCGAAAAATGCTTCAACGCCTCTTCTTTGCTGACGTTTATCCTGCAATATTCCTCGTTGCGCTTGGCCAGTTCCATCATCTTCTTCTCAATCTCCGCCAAATCCTTCTCCTGAATGGAAACGCCCTCCCCCGGATCCACGTCGTAATAAAAACCGTTCTCTATGGACGGTCCTATGCCGAATTTAATTCCGGGATACAAAGCCTGCAACGCCTCGGCCAGCAAGTGTGCCGACGAATGCCAGAAAGCATGGCGTCCCTCCTCGTCCTCCCATGTGTTCAGCTTAATCTCGGCATCCTCCGTTATCCCCCGCGTCAAATCCCACGTGACCCCGTTCACGGATACTGATAACACCTCCTTAGCCAGCTTATGGCTAATAGACTTCGCTATGTCCATGCCCGTCACGCCGGACTCGAACTCTTTCACATTTCCATCGGGAAACTTAATCTTTACCATTACGCTTTCTTTTTAATTATACTTTGTAAATTACAAGTCGCAAAACTACAACAAATCACCGGAAAAACAAACACTCCCGGCCAATATTTATTTTCATTGCCCGCCATGCGTCCGCAAGCATTCCTCTCCGCCACATTCGGCAAGCATCCGTCCCCCGGATTTTCCGACTCACTCGCTCCCGCACCCTTTCACAAACCTCCACGTCCTTCCGCAATCGTAACACCTGTAAGGCCTTTGGAACAACGGAAACCAATGCCGCAGGACGACCCCCAGAATAGCCGTCGCCGCATCCGAACATTTTTCCCTGCCAATATTGCCCGAACCGCAAAACGGACACCGATTCTTGTCCGTCCTCGCAGTTTCCTCCACATTCACAACCTCCTCTCCCGGATCGCAATCCTCCTCGTCAATATAACCACCTTCCACCAACAACCGGGCGGCCTCCCTCACCTCCTCCTCCCTCACCAACAACTTGGCCCCTCCTATCGCATTCGCATAATAACTCGTCTGCGTCGTCAACTCGTCCTGCAACACGCACTCAATCCCATTCGCCTCCAAATAATTCTTGGCCATATAAATGTCCTGCGTGTTCCAACTGCTCCATACAATTTTCCAACCGTCCATAACCTTCTTTCTATTTCAACATTTTTTCATTACACTTTTACATCATTTTGTACAATATCGTATTTCCAATATGTTTGTGGATTTTTATTTCTCCTACAACAATGGCGTCATATACAAAGGCAAATATACAATTCCCGCCTCTTCTTTCACATCCTTGTCGTGAAGGACGTATGGCGTAGAAAGTTGAGGCCCATATTTAATCATGCATTTTTTCAACGAATTCAATGCGTAACGTTTCCCCGACTTTACTTCAATAGGTGAAATGTTATGTCTACTCGTAATTATGGGTTTGGCTATCAAAAAATCAATTTCCATACGATCTTCAACTAAAGTCCGGGAATTGTTACTATAAAAATAAAGCCTGTGTCCGGATGCTCGAAGCATTTGCGCCACGATATTTTCCACTAACATGCCCTCGTTCACTTCCAATTTTCCAAACATCAGTTTTCGATAAAGGTCTTCACTCACAATTCCGCGTTCATCAAAGGCATGACTAATAAGCAATCCGGTATCTCCCATATAGCATTTCAACGTAGTCCGTTCTTCATTCAATTTCAATCCAATGCTCGGTTCTGTCGAGTTATAGCAACAATTAATGATTTTTGCGTCATTCAGCCAAAAGAACGCCTGGGAATAATTGCGCATACGAGCCTCGCCCTGCAATACGGAAAGAACGAATTTCTTTTCGTGCTTCTGCAATTGCCCCGGTATCTCCTCAAAAATGGCCGCAACCTTAGTTTCCTGATTATCTGCATATTTATGAATATCATTGCGATAAAGTGCCAATATGTCGCGTTTTATTTCATCCACTTCCTCAAAATCACGAGTTTCCACATATTTCAACACAGCTTGCGGCATACCTCCTACAATCAGATATTGTCGAAAATAATCCATCGCTCGACGATGAAAAGTTCCCATAGGTAAGCGTCTGTCAAACTGCATCCGAATATATGGCATCAACATTTCATCTCCCATTGCCCACAGAAACTCCTCAAAATCCATAGGAAACATCTCAATGGTATGTTCTTCAGAAGGCAACATGATATCTTTGACATTTTTCTTAATAGAGATAAGCGAACCCGTTTCAATATAATCATAACGGTGGTCTGCCACCAAATGCTTAATGGCCGCACGGGCACGTGGACAAAACTGGACTTCATCGAAAATAATCAAGGAACTGGCTTCCTCATCTTTTGCCCGACGAGGAGTAAGTCGTCGCTTGAAATAAAGTTCCAGATTCATGAAAAGCATGTCAAGATCATCTAAATAAAGATTAAAAAAATCCACAACTTGAGGATTTACCTTACTGAAATCCACTAAAATATACGACTCATATTCATTACGTGCGAATTCTTCAACAATATAGCTCTTCCCAATACGCCTTGCGCCTTCAATCAAAAGAGCCGTATCCCCCTTATGCTTCTTTTTCCATTCCAACAGTTTACTATATATCTTCCTTTTCATAATTCACATTTTCAAGCTTACCAATCCGACCAAATTACACATATTCAAGACTAACACACCTGCAAATATACACATTTTCTTGACAAACGACGAATTTCTACCCGCCCTATATTTACAATTTTACTTCCACGCTCTCATCGTCCACAAATACTATTTCAACACCTTCCAATATCCGCCTTTGTCCGAGCCAATTCTTTCAAGTATTCCCATTTGTTTTAACTTCGTCAACTCTCGCTGAACAGTCCTCGATGCGACAGACAATTTCAACGCAAGCTGAATCGCAGGAATCGTATTGTCTTCCCTTATCAAATCCACAATCCGATATTGCCTGTCCGTCAAATTTTCTACGACATTCCTCCCCGTTTCTACGACATCTTCTACGACATCTTTTCCCATTTCTACGACATTTTCTACGACATTTTCTACGACATTTTCTACGACAACACGTTTTTCGACACCTATTTGCAGTCCAAGAGTGCCCCAAACATAATCCCGCTCACTACGAATCAACATATCATATCCAGCCCATTCCAAACCTTGCAAACGATTTATCAATTCTTCTCGAGTCATCTCTATTCCTTTTTCACATTTCCACAAAAGTAACAAAATACTTCTATCAAAACAATAGCCCGCCATTGACAAAACCAATGACGGACTACTTACTTTGTTTTAACTTATATCGGGCTCTCGTTAATTATTTGTTTCTATACAAAACTTCAAGCCTTTGACTTACTTTGCGGATGGTATTGTTCCAATATAGAACGAAGTTCATCGTTTTTTGCCTGCGCCTTCAATTTGTCTCGTAATTGCAACACCCTTGCCTTTTGCGTATCGTCGCCATTACTATAAACATGGGCAACAGCCCAGAAAGCCCATGCCAATGTAGACTCATCCATTGTCGGAAAACTTTTCTCTGCCACGGTCAACACACGCTCATAATCTTTCTTCATCAGATTCTCCGTAAGTAAAAGACATGCGTCAAGGTCCTTATCATTAAGGTGATAAGGCTTCAAACGTTGCATCATCTCTTGTATGCTTTCCAAAGATTCCGTGCGGTCTCGTAAAACAATGACATTACACTATTTTGTTTTATAGGCCGTTGAAACGACTATCCTCACCGAATCTTTTCCCACTCCTTTGCAAAAGGCTTTGAAATGCGACAACACATATTCCAAATATTCGGATCCGACAGGAGAGAGCGTACCGTCCTTAAAAAGCAGCCAATAGTTAGGATTTGTCCGTTGTTTTTCCGACAAATTCTGAAACAACGTCTGTGCGACTTCCTTCGTCATATCATTATACAATGCGACGTCCAGCAAATGCCCCAGATACTCCGTCAGGAAATCAACATCACGATTCCCCGCCGCAAATTTGTGCGCATAATCGGACAACGACACGTTCATCGCCTCTTCCATCAACTTTAACCCAAATCGGTCATTAGAGACGGAGTTAGCACTATTTCTAATGACCGATTTGGGTTTAATCTTGCTGGATTCACTTTGTTTTTCTCTTATTCAGAAGAAATATATCATCAAACATGTGGTGCATCATAACAAAACAAAAATAGTGAATGGAGCGATAGTGCCCCACTCACAATCAATCAGATAAAAACAGAAGCACGCTATAATGTCAACGAATTAATCCATCCAACATTACCTGGACCTCTTCCTGCAAATTAGGCCTTGGGGCAAACACCGTCTTTATTCTAAAATCCTTATCAATAAGAATAAAACGAGGAATTCCGGCTATCTGATAAGTTTCCAAAAACGCCTGAGACGTGCAACGCCATTCCACCACATTCTCATGGTCTGATTTTTCTAGATACTTCCGCCATGCCGCTTCGTTCTTATCAATTGAAATGGCGACAAATTTTATATTCTTTCCCTCATATTCTTGCGATAATTTCTCAAAATAAGGCGACAAAGCGATACAAGGATTACACCACGTTGCCCAAACGTCTATGTAAATTGGCATTCCTTCAAATTCTGATAACCGATGAATTTCTCCGTCCACGTCTTCAAATTCAAAGTCTCTCACCTCGGCTCCCTCCAACAAATAACTATTTTTATCATATAATTCCTGCAAAGCCGAACGCAAGCGTTGGTCTCGCACTTGATTCATGCAATCTTTCAATTCCAGACTATAAGCAAAAGTCGGATCATAAAGTTTCGTCGCATAATAATCATATAACTCTTGGAAACGAGTGAAACCTAATAACTTTATCCCATCATCTTCAATTGTTTCCAAACACAAAAGAGCATCTATTCCCTGTTTCCGATTAACAATCTCATCCTCTGAATATTTCCGCAAAATGTCAAAAGCATTTTTCCATATATCCTCTTTCACTATGGCCAATTGTTCTGCCTTCCAATCTTCAAAACTCGCTTCATCTTGAAAATTAAGAGCATATCGCATACCGTCTATTTCATTTCGGACATACAAACAATAAGCGTGAGCCTTAACAAAATCTAACCGCATAATCAAATCATCAACAATGATTTTGTTCCATTTCTTACTTTTCAAATCAGCAAGCAAAGAATCCGCCAAACCGTCAATTTCGTCCTTATAATCAAGGAAGGAAATTTGTTTTTGCTTGAAATCATATTTACGCAACAAATTTGGCTCTCTCAACAATCTCTGATTCAACCATCGATTTTCTTCTTCCGTATCCCCTTGAAATACAGATAAAAATCTATTCCGTTCGTTATGTTCAACATACAACTTGCTCCCAGGTCTTAAATAAATAACCATGTCAAGCACATGAAAATAAGCACCTTCCCTATTGGGAATATCTATCGTATAATGCCAGTCCCCATTTTCAAGGCGAACGTCTGATTTTATTTCATCAGCCAGATCGATCAACAGATATTTTGATTCGACCTCCAGTTTAGGAGCGTAACGTTCAAAAATCGGATTATTTTTCAACACCAATTCAGCTTTTTGTTCCTTTGGATTTCCACAAGCCCAAGCTCCCAAACACAATATGAATACGACAAACTTCATAATTATACTCATTGTTCGACAACTCCCATTTTTATTAAAATTTCTTTCAACAATAAAAACTTATCCACGACTTTTGGATATTGAACATACTGAAGTTCAAATTCTTCCGTAGAGTATTCCAATATAGCCATCACAAAATTTTCCAAATCTGTTTCTTGATTAGGTAAAGAATAATACCATGTTTCCATGTCACCTTCTATAGAGGCATATTTATCCCTATCATAATCTAAGAAACCATACTCTTCCCACCTTGCCGGTTCCAAACAATAATCTCCTGGATAATAGGGCTGACGAACCTCTGTTTCATAGTAACTTCTCTCCGTTTGAGGGTCTGAGCTAATCTGATAAAAATCCTCAATTCCATCTGGATTTTGCGAATTCAAATAAGAAACCGTCAAATATTGAATAAACCGATTCGCTGTGTCTCGTAATTGGGATTCTGGCAAATCCATCATTGCCGGGATATTGCCAATAACCAAAGTCTCCATCCCTTGAAAAATACTTGGATATACCATTGAGACATATCCTACATATTGACTTTCATAAAGAGAATCAACCAAGAACAATGAAGTTTGATGAAAAATTTCTGGCATTTGAGGATACAGATATTGATCCAAGAATTTCACTCCAGCTAACAAGGCGTCTTGCTCCTTCACTAAAGAAAAATACTTATTTACAACATTATTTCCTTGACTATTTATTGTATAATTAATATTCAACACTTTATAAAGCGTGTCGGTCTCGCCATCGTACATAACTTCAGTATCATAACCAATAGTATCATTATAAAAAATAGGCACACCCCACTTCTCATAAAAGGCATAAATCGCCTTATCCACCGGACTATCTGAATCGTCCTCTATAACAAACCAATCTTTGTCCTTACCGGAAGGAGTCAATGCATCTTCCTCGGAACAAGCCCCTAACACAAAAAGCAAAAGGAATATACAAACTACTCTACTCATAATTTTCTTTTTAATAACGGTCAAACATGATTATTTCTGGTCGGGGATCATTATCCACCATCGAACCCCTATTGAATTCTATCACATGTTGCGGTATCGGCAACACGTAAGCGGCAGGCATTTCATCATAAGTACCCAACCGATAACTTCCCTGATAAACAACCTGCCAAGTCGCATCCATGGCATAGGTGTCATGAATGATTTCCTGCACATAAGGATAATTTGTGTTTACGGCATAACGACGTAAATCGAACCAACGGTGCCCTTCAAAACAAAGTTCCTTACGACGCTCGTCTCTAATAAAATCGATTAAATTTTCGCCACTCAGGTCAAGAGATGAAAAATGTTCTCTTTGAATACGCCTTTGTCTCAATTCATTCAACACTTGACAAGCCTCCTCATCCCGTCCCAATTGAGCCAATGCCTCCGCCTTATTCAACAGGACCTCCGGCAATCGAAGCAAACAAAAGGAGGATACCATTCCGTCCGCCCTGTCCGCCAATTTACGAGCATAAGTATATGCGCCATAATAATATCCGTCATAAAGATAAAAATTCTGTCGCAGATCGAAAGTATTCTGTCTTAACAAATCCACAAGCTCATCCGAAACCTGATACCAATCTCCCGTCAACAACGCCATTACAGCATTGCCTCCTTGGGAAAATATTGTTTCAGGAGAATCTTTAAATGTTGTGCTGACCGCTTCCACTTCTCCATAATCCCCCATTGTCGGCAATTCTAATTCGTTATAGTCCAACAAAGAATAATCGCCTTCCAGCACACTGTCCGCAGCTGCAATCGCACTCTCATAATCCTCCATGTAAAGATAAATCCGGCTCAAAAACGCCTGCGTTGCGTAATAATCGGCGCGATAAACCGTCTTGCGCTCTTTCCCTTTCAGCAATCGTCTGGCCTCATTCAAATCTGAAAGAATCTGATCATACACTTCCTGCACCGTATTGCGGGTAAAATAAATGTCCTCTATATATTCCGTTGTCTTTACAGGAACACCTAAGTCCTGCTCCGCTGAATTTTTGGAATAAGGTTTCGCATACAGATTGACCAAGAAATAATAATTCATCGCACGCAAAAAATAACTCTCTCCTTGAATTCGTTCAACATCTTCCCTCGTGCCGGACACATCATTGGATTTTTGCAAAATGACATTAGCGACACTGATATGTTTGTACAAAAGCGGCCACATCTTGTCTTTCACAATTTCCCCATTATGGATGTACGGATACGTGGCCCACGTATAAAATCCCAATAAGGAAGAACGATTTTCATTAACGTTCGAAAAATGTTCCTTCACATCGTCCGTCATCAATGGCAACCAAGGAACATAATAACCTCCTTCCAACGACGGAAGATCGTTCGACTCTGGAACAGGCATATACCCCTCCCCTACCAATATCTCATCCAAATCCGCTGCCGTACTGGCATAAGTCAAATCTTGGGAATATTCCTCCAAAAAATCATTGCACGAAAACATCCCAAAAATCAGGAACAAAATAATATACTTTATTCTATTCATACTCTATATTGTTAGAAAGTTATACGCAAATTCAATGTATACGAAGGACGTATCGACAAATTCAACTGATCCGCCGTTCCCGATTGGGAAGGATCTTGTCCTCTCAATTCCGAGCTACACCATGTGAAGATATTCGTCCCGGACAAACCGACACTGGCAGATTTCATATACAAGCGCTTGCACAATTTTTCTGGCAAAGAATACGTAAGCGAAAAAGACTGTATCTTCAAATAATTCCCACTTGCGACCCTTAAATTCGAATCGTCATACATCTGCCAGATATTATCCGCAAACCTAATGGACGCATAATTACTATTCGACCACCAAGGCATCAATGTTCGTGTAAATTCGGAATTTTCTAATAATCCGGGGATATTCGTATGCGCCTCATCCCCTGAGCGTCTCCAACGATACACGAACTCTTTTCTCACATTCCGTTCCGGAAGTGGAGCAATGGTTCCTGTTCCACCTTCAACATCGTCATACAATTTCAACAATCGTATCTTAGAACCCAATGAATACCCTAACATCACATTTAAAGTCAGATGTTTATATGAAAACGTGTTTGAAATACCGCCTTGCAACACAGGTACCCGAGTTCCGGAATACTCCATAACTTCCAAAAACACATCTTCTCTCTCCATATCCAAGTATTTTTCACCGACTTCCTCCTCGTCTATGCCATAAAACGTCGGTCTCCCGTCTTCCGGTGACAATCCGGCAAAACGATAGGAATAAAAAGCGTTCAGCGGCTTCCCTTTGATAAGTGCGGAACCATTCAAATAATCCGAGTAAAAAATCTCGTCTTGTTGTCGGTCAAAACTATTTCCGTTCACAGCTTTTGTCAACAACGTATTTACCACTTGTCCCAATTGCGGGTCGATGTCCCAACGGAAAGCCCCGATTCCACCTTTGGACTTAATCGGTGTGAAATTGAAACCCAACTCAAATCCTTTGTTTTCCACCGTTCCCGAATTTATAACATATTCTTCACGCCCGTTGATATCGGAAACTGTCTTACTCAAAAAAGCGTCTTTGGTTTTCTTGTAAAAATACGAAACCGTACCACGCAACCGGTCGTCGAAAAACGAGAAATCAACAGTACCATTCAAACTCATCGTCTTCTCCCAACGCAAATTTGGATTAGGATAAGACTCAATAGTCGATTCATATTCGTCAAAATAGGTGTTCAAATCTCCTTTCTCGATAATCAACTCCGGAGTCTGGTTGTCCAACATATTTCCTTGATAGCCAAAAGAAGCCCGTAAAGACAATAAATTTGCCCAAGCAACATTCTCCAACAAATCCGATTTCACATCCCAAGAAGCGGAAACAGACCACACCGGCAACAACTTTTCATTGCTGCGGCTTCCGAATTTATTGGAAGCGTCCGCGCGAGTATTGAAATTGAAGGTATATCGATTGTCATAAGTATACGAGATAGTCAAATAAGCCGACAATTCATTGGAAATGTCGTCTGTCATCACCCCTCGGGCCGACTCATCAGTCATCACCCAATCGGCATATCCCGTGTAAACCGTCGGATCCACAGAAATAAACATTTTCCCCCGTTCCGGGATATATCCCCGATGCGTCTGGCTTTTCCCATTGTAAGTAGACGAATTGGCTTCGAATCCCAATGCCGCATTTATCAAATGCTTATTGCGTTTATCAAGGAACTTATTAAAATCTATTTGAACACGCGCTGTATAATTCTCTCCTCTCGTCATTGATTCCCTATACTCTCCTCCATAAGGCAACATGCTGTATGTCTGCAAATCCAATGGTATTTCTTCTCCATAATTAGTGCCCCGCAGATTGGCGGCATACCATGAACTTTCATGCAAGAAACTTTCCTGCAACGAATTGCTTATCGAATATGAAAAAATAAATTGCCCCTTCAAACTCTCGTTCAAACGATACGACAAATCTGTTGTCAACGTGATTCCGGATGTTTTATACTCATCCCGGCAGTTATTCATCTCGTTCAACACATTAAACGCCAAACCCGTCTTTGTCGCCCCCGGTCCTCCAAGTTTTTCATAATAAAACAAACTTCCGTCTTCATTCCTTACAGGAATAGCCCTTGACGTATAATAAGCGTAATTCAGAACGTCTATGGAACTATTCGTATAACTTCTCTCGTTTTTATTCGCCACTAAACCAAACGAAAAAGAAAATTTGTCGAATTGCCCGTTCAAATTCATACTGGCCGTATACCGCTTATTGTTTTCCTTGCGGATAACACCATTCTCATCCGAATATCCCAAAGAAGCATAATACCGGATATTCTCCGTACCTCCCGAAACACTCAGCGTATGATTATGCGATAACACATCCTGCATCACTTCTCCCAACCAATCCGTGTTCACAGTCTCCAGACGAGCAATTTCATCAAGCATCTGTTGCGCATTTAGTTCTCCATTATAATAATCGTGCATGACACCCTCATATCCCACCCAATTCGTGATGGTCGGAAAAGAAAGTCCTTTTCGCATGATTTCCCGGGAAAAATCAATACGTTCCTTGGAATTCATCAAATAAATCGCCTTATCCGTATAACGTGGACGAGCCGTAAATTTACCTGTCAAACTATAAGAAACGGATGGACTCCCCACTTTTCCCTTCTTAGTCGTAATCACGATAACGCCATTGGCCGCTTTCGCTCCGTACAAAGCGGTAGCCGAAGCATCCTTCAAAATATCTATGCGCTCGATATCTTCCGGATTTATCCCAGAAATCGCATTGCCGACCAAATTCACAAAATCAAGGCTGTTCGCCAAAGAAGGACTGACATTCACGGGATCCCGCAAAATAATACCGTCCAACACCCACACCGGCTCCTGATTACCAAGCACCGTCGAAGTTCCCCGTACCCGAATTTTGGGAGTGGCTCCTACCTGTCCCGAATTCTGCATAAATATCATACCTGGAACCCTAGATTCCAACAATTGGTCAACTGTTGTAACCCCGGGTACTCGAATATCATCCATTTTCAATGTCTGAATCGCACTTGTGTTATGCCGCTTGTCTATTTTCTGGTATCCAGTCACCACCACCTCATCCATCTCTGTCACTTCCTCTTCCATCATCACATCAATCGTGTCTTGCCCCACATACTTGATTTCATGGCTTTTCATTCCCACAAAAGAAAATAAAAGAGTGAATTCCTTCAAATTTGGAACTTCCAATTTATATTTTCCATCGACATCAGTCACCGTTCCCAGTGTCACCCCTTTTACTTGCACTGTCACCCCGGGAATCGGCATTTTCTCTTTATCTGTCACCTTCCCAATGACCGTGACGAAATTCGGTTTCTCGTCGAACACTGATTTCTCGGCGACTTTCCGAATCACTATGATATCCCCCTCAAAACGATACGTCAGCCCCGTCCCAGCCAGCACCCGGTCCAACACGTCTTTCACCATCTCGTTCTCCGCACGCACCGTCACCTTCCCCAAATCACCCGTCACCTCCGTGCTGTACACGAACGACAATGCGGTCTGCCGCTGAATCTCATTGAAAAGCGTCTTCAACGACACCTCCTTCAAATCCAAATTCACCCTCTCCTCCTGTGCGCTCGCCTTCGCCAGCACAACAAAAGAAAACAGACACGTTAACAAAACACATAATTTCATAATACGCTCTCTTTTTAGCGTCCCGTGCCTCCTGTGGCATGGTTCTTTCTGTTTTTTATTCATACCTTTGTAACGTATAAATTAATATTAAACACTTGGACAATATGCTGGAACATATTATCCGAAAACTGAACTCATCGACGGAAGGTGCTGGAACATCTTCCGTTTTTCTTTCTATCTTGCCACGCTGACCATCCTTCCGTTCACCGAGAACGTCACATCCACGGCACTCTCAATGGCCCGCAAAATAACATCAATATCATCATAACGTTTCAAATGCCCCGTGAAATGCAACTCTTTCGCCCCCTCGTTCACGTAAAACACTTCCACGTCATACCATCTCGACAATGTACCCATAATTTCCTCCAACGACTCGTCGTCAAAGACAAAGAAACCATCCTTCCACGCCACATATTCACGCGCGTCCACTTCCCGCACACTCACCAAACCACTCTCCGCATTATACTCGGCCAACTGCGAAGGTTTCAACCGCACCTCCTCTTTCCCGTTCACTCGAACCCCCACGGCCCCCTCCACCAACACGGTCTGCACCCCGGCCTCCTTAAACGTGTTCACATTGAACTCCGTTCCGCGCACGACCACGCTCATCCCGCCGACAACCACACGAAACGGCCTCTTCGCATCTTTGGCCACATCAAAATAACCTTCGCCCGAAAAACAAACGACACGCTCATCATCGCCAAACTCCACCGGATACCTCAATTCCGAAACCGCATTCAAATACACCACCGTGCCGTCAGACAACTCCACCGTGTACTCCCCACCTTTAGAGGTGCGCAGCGTGTTAAAAAGCGTCTCGCCTTCCCGCACATTTTGTCCCCCTGTCCGGCGTTCATACACAACACCGTTTTCCGAAGTCGTCATCAAGGCGCCACCCTCTTCACGCGTCAATGAATCCTGCTTGCCATCCAAAAACAACTCCTCGCCCGAGGACAACAACAAAGTAGCCCGACGCTCTCCCGGCAATATCCGCTCCGCCACCGGAACAACCGGCTTCTCCGCCATGCCTTTCCCCCACAGCAACCAAGCCGCCACGCCAAAAGCCACGACCGCCGCGGCCGCATAGCCGATCCATCCACTCCAGCCAATCCGCCTTCCCCTCACCCGCCTCACAAAACGAACGAAACCGGCCTTGCTGTCAATTCCCTGCCAACGGGCATAACGCCCGCCAAGCCCTTTTTCCTTACACACCCGTTCAAAAAACGCCTGGTTTTGCTCCGAATTCCCCACCCAGCGCATCAACCGCTCCCGTTCCCGAGGCGTCAACTCGCCTGCCATATACAAGGCAATCAACCTGGCCATATCATATTTCTCTTTATCCATATCCTTCTTAGGGACATTCAGTAAATGTTCAAAAAATATAAGGCGGCATGTGTAAATGAGCTTAGTTTTTCATTTCACATGCCATC
>CALUHX010000065.1 GCA_944320555.1 uncultured Butyricimonas sp.
AACAATGAGATAATTAACTGAATTACAAACTTTTAAAACCTGAATCAGAAACTATTTTCAACTCCTGATTCGCATTAATAAATGGAACTTAAAAGTTGGCAGTTCAATGGTTAGGCTGTCAACTTTTATGACCTAAATCTCGTGTCTTTGAAAGGTTATGAGGGTAGAGTATGTTGCGAGCGTGATGATTTTCGTATTGTGGGAGGAAGAACTCGACTAGGCCGATAAAAAGACTTATTTTGTATTATTGTTGTCCGATGAAAAATTTCAAATTATCAATAATTTATTGATATACATAGAATTATACAATGATTTCAACAAGGGGGCTTATCCATGATAACAACACTGATAATCAATCTATTGAATATGTTTATCGGACACTAATAATTTTGTATGATTGCTATTCATACTTTCCATGAAATATAATAATCATCATAAGATTTTCCCGCCGGAGAGGCTCGCCCGCCAGGCATAAAATTTGAAAGTTATGCCTAAGAATATCATAAGAAGTGGAGCGAAGTCCACGCCGGAGGTACGTCACGAGCGTGACGGCCTGTTTGTGTTCATCGAAACGAGGAACGTGTTGATTCCCTACGCCGCCATCCTTTACGTGGAGGCTCAGGGCAGCTATTGCCGCATCCATTTGCGGGACAAAAAGGTGGTCAAGGTGACCAAACGGATGAGCCTGGTGGAAGAATGCCTGCCACCCTCGCATTTCGTCCGTGTGCATTACAGTTACATCGTCAGCCTCTTCGACATCACGGAAGTTGCTGGCTCGACGCTTTATCTCGGCGAGAAGTATCTCCCCATAGGCAGAGTCTACCGGGAGCGTCTCATCGACAACCTGAACATCCTATAATCGAACCCTTTAATCTTAGTTCAATAATCCGCCTGCCGGGTGTCAGTTCCCCGGCGGGTCATTCTCCTTCGCCCAAAGCCTTCCTCACTTCCCGTTCCGGCAGATGCAAATGCTCCGCAATCTTCTCCGCCGTCCATCCTGCTGCCCGCAAGACGGGCATCATTGAGCGCAGCACTTGGTCTTGTTGTTCGAGCTTTTGGTCTTTCTCCGCCAATTCTTTCTTGTTTTGCTTAAGTTGCAGCTCCTTCTGTTCGAGTTCTTGGTCCTTCTGTTCGAGTTGTTCCTGCTGGACCATGATGGTCGTGTCCCTTTTTTCGACGACGGATAGAATCTCGTCCTCGACCCGCATGGCCTTTCGGGTGTCGGGCATGGAGGCGGCTTTGACGAGTCGGTACATCACCCACCACTCGTCCTCTCCGACGAGTTTCTCCTCGTCGACTTCCAGCAGGTGGCGGTCGGTCTTCACCCGGTAGTCCTGGTCGAAGAGGTTGAGTAGCCTTTCGAGGTGGTTGCGGACCCTGCCTTTTAGGTAGGGGATTTGCACGACGATGGTGTCGTGCGTCAGGCTCTCGATAAATGGGTCGGGCACGCCCCGGACGATGGGGTTCGAGTCCTGGTCGAGATAGCGTCGGCGGACGTAGACCACCGGCTCCTGGAGGTCGCCCAGCTTGTGTCCGAGGATGTATATGGAGACCATGGGGAGGGCGTGTCCGTCCTCGTTGTCCTCCCCCTCGGGGATGTTGCTTTCGTCGAGGTATTGGGTGCCGAGGTATTGGCGGAAACGCAGTGTCTCCGTTTCCAGCCACGTCTTTTGCAACTCAATCATAATCAGCCGCTCCGTTCCGTCCTTTTCCCTGACATTGGCCGCAAAGTCGAGGCGGAACATGGAAATTTTGGAGCGGTTGGAGTCCGTGAATTCCGTTTGCCGCATCTGCACCTCCACCACCTCTTTCTGCAGCAGTGCGGAGAGCAGGATTTTGGCCACCCTGTTGTCCTCCATGAGGTATTTGAAGACCGTGTCGTAAATCGGATTGGCGATGATGGTCATGGCGTTCTCGTTTTATGGTTATTACAGATGCAAATGTACGGATTTTTCCGAAAAGATTGGCATGCGGGCGAGCTCAAATAGTTCGATATCTTTATGCGTTTGTGAGACTTACAAAAACGGAGTCATGTACACGGGAAGGAGGACGATGTTCTCCTCTTGGCGCAAGTCTTTCGTGTAAATCAAATAGCGTTGCAAAACCCTGGCCGAGAACTTCTCTTGGAAAGCGTCCAAAGACGCGTGCGTTTTGTATCCGGACGACTTCACCTCGACGGGACAGATTTTCCCCTTGCGGGACAACAGGAAATCAATCTCGTAATTGTGTTTTCCGTTGGCGGTCGGCCACGTGTGGTAATAAAGCTCGTTCCCTCCCGCTTGCAGCATTTGCGCCACGACGTTCTCGAAAACATAGCCGAGATCCGCGCTCAATTTGTTTGCCAGCAGTTTTTCGTAGATGATGTTTTCCGTGTAGGCATTGTCCCAGAATGCCAACGTGATGAACAAACCTGTGTCGCAAACGAACATCTTGAATCGATTCATGTCTTGATGAAGCGGCACTCCTGCGTTCGGATCGTTCGTGCGTCTGGCCACAAGCACGGTTTGGGAATCCTCCATGTCTTGGAGCAACTCGCTCATGTCGGCTTGCCTGTCGTCCTCCAGCACGCTCGACACTTGGAAGCGGGAGGCGTTGCTGTTCAACTGTGCCGGAATCGAGCGGAACAAACGGGCCGCTTTCCCAGTCGGGTCGATTTTGCGGAGGTCGTCGACATACAGCTCGATGATTTCCCGTTTTACCTCGTCCACCAAGGCCAGGTTCTTGTTTCGCAGGTAAGCGTCGACGGCTTGCGGCATGCCTCCCACGAGCATATACAGCCTGAAATCGCGCATTTGTTTGCGGTTGACCGCCTCCCCGAGCGGTTTCCGCCGGTCGAATGCCAGCCGGAGAAGCGGCATGGTGGTTTCGTCCCCGAGAGCCCAACGGAACTCCTCGTAGTCCATGGGGGAGAGCGTGACGCGCGTTTCCTCGCTGGGAATGCGGATGTCCTTCGTGTTCTTGCGGATGGAAAGTAGGGAGCCGGTTTCGATATAGTCGTAGCGGCGGTCTTGCACGAGCCTGCGGATGGCTTGGCGCGCCATGGGGCAATTTTGCACCTCGTCGAAAATGATCACCGATTTCCTCGGCTTCAACACCACGTTGTAAATGAATTGCAGCCGGAGAAAAATGTCGTCGAGGTCGGAAATGTCGTTGAACATGTTCTTGACATCTGTTGACGCTTCCGCAAAATCGATGATGAGGTAGGATTCGTATTCGTTTTTTGCGAATGCTTCGGCGAGCGTGGATTTTCCGACGCGTCTTGCCCCTTTGATAAGCAAGGCGGTGGAGCCATCGCGTTCTTTTTTCCATTTCAGCATGGTGTCGTAAAGTTTCCGCTTGAAAATAGTTTTCTCCATTTCGTTTTCTATTGGTTCTTAATGGCAAATTTATTTGTTTTTCCCGTTTCCTCATAATTTATTTTGGCGTTTTCCCCCAAATTCTCACAATTTGTTTGGGTAAACTCCCTCAAATTCTCATGTTTTTGGGTGGTTTGTTGTGTAATTAATTGGTTTTCAATGGTTAGATGTTTTATAAAAAATTGGAATGTAATACCCTTTGCTTATGGGGTGTTCCGTGTGTATGCATAATGTGCTTAGGGTGTGGTAATGGTATACGGTCGACGCACGGTCGCGTCACAGACGTGTCACAGCCGTTCAATCGGGCGGCTTTGTCACGTCTGTGACGCGACTGTGGAACGTCCGTATATACGGAGCGCGCACTGAACACGCCATGAACACACCCTGTCCGCGCCTTGACCGAGGTGTTTTGACCTTGTTGAGCGGGGACTTGGCGGCAAGTTGGAAATTCTGGCACGGTTGTAAGACAGGGTGATTGTCATGAAGATGGTTGTATGTTGATTGCCAGTGTGTTGAAGGAAACGTTTTAGCGATGGGCGCAGGCGGGAGTGTGTGTATAAAAGTTAAAGTGGCGGAAATGTTTGTTTTGTGGGAAAGTTTGTGTAACTTTAAGGCAGTTATTAACTAACCCGTACCCTTATGAGACAGTTGAAGATTAGCAAACAGATTACCGGACGCGACTCGTTGGCCATCGAGAAGTATTTGCAGGAGATAGGAAAGTATGAAATGCTCACTCCGGAGGAGGAAGTGGCCTTGGCGAAAAGGATTCACGAGGGGGACGAGGCGGCTTTCCAGCGGTTGGTGGAAGGAAACCTGCGGTTCGTGGTGTCGGTGGCCAAGCAATACCAAAGCAGCGGTTTGACGTTGGGGGATTTGATTAACGAGGGGAACCTGGGTTTGATGAAGGCGGCGGCCTGTTTCGACGAAACGCGGGGATTCAAGTTTATTTCCTACGCCGTGTGGTGGATACGGCAATCGATTTTGCAGGCGATAGCGGACCACGCCCGCATGGTGAGGTTGCCTTTGAACAAAATCAGCAGCATAAACAAGGTCAACCGGCAGTATTTCAAGCTGGAGCAGAAGTTCCAGCGCGAGCCGACCGTGGAGGAAATCGCCCAGGCCATGAACTGGCCGGAAAAGGAGGTGAAGGACAGTCTGGAAATATCGGGCCGGACCGTTTCCATGGACGCTCCGCTCGGGAACGGGGAGGACACCACGTCGACACTCTACGACGTGCTGGTGACGAACGACAACGCGCAGCCGGAGGCGGAGCGGGAGTTGGAGTCGATGTCGTTGAAGACGGAGATCGACCGTTCGCTTGCCACGCTGGACGAGAAAAGTGCCACGGTCCTGCGTCTGTATTACGGTTTGGGGGGCTGCCAGGCGCTGTCGTTGGAAGAAATCGCCAAGAAAGTAGGGCTGACCAGCGAGCGGGTGCGCCAAATCAAGGCAAAAGCGATTCGGAAATTGAAAGACACATGGCGAAATTGTTTGTTGAGGCCTTATTTGTAAGGCGTGCCAATACTTGTGCAGCTGTTATATTGAACTTTATTTAAAGATACAAAATTTACTAAACAGTGGAGGCAAATTCCTTGTTTGGTTGTATATTTGCCATCGTAATTCTATTATATTAAAAATTGATTTATTAAAAATAAAATTTTAAAACAAAGAAGAGAGATGGAAAAATATGAATTGAACAAGAGCCTTGCGCAGATGCTGAAAGGCGGAGTGATTATGGATGTGACCAACGTGGAACAGGCGAAAATCGCCGAGGCGGCGGGGGCGTGCGCCGTGATGGCCTTGGAGCGCGTGCCTTCCGACATTCGCAAGGAGGGGGGCGTGGCCCGGATGTCCGACCCCCAGATGATAAAGGCGATTAAAAACGCCGTCTCCATACCGGTGATGGCCAAGGTGAGAATCGGGCATTTCGTGGAGGCCCAGATTCTGGAGGCCATCGGGATTGATTTCATCGACGAGAGCGAGGTGCTGACCCCGGCGGACGATTTGTACCACGTGGACAAGACGGCCTTCAAGGTGCCGTTCGTGTGCGGTTGCCGGAATTTGGGAGAGGCTTTGCGCCGTATCGGCGAGGGCGCCGCCATGATTCGCACGAAGGGCGAGGCCGGGACGGGCAACGTGGTGGAGGCCGTGCGCCACATGCGGCAGGTGAACAACGACATCCGCCGCGTGCAGTCGGCTCCCGTCGAGGCGTTGATGACCATCGCCAAGGAAATGGGGGCCCCGTACGATTTGGTGCGTTACGTGCACGAGAACGGGAAGCTGCCCGTGGTGAACTTCGCCGCCGGGGGCATAGCCACTCCGGCCGACGCCGCCCTGATGATGCAGCTGGGATGCGAGGGCGTGTTCGTGGGCTCGGGCATTTTCAAGTCGGCGGAACCGGCCAAGCGGGCGCGCGCGATCGTGCTGGCGACGACGTATTACAACGATCCGTTGAAGCTGGCGGAGTTGTCCGAGAATCTGGGAGAGGCCATGCCCGGACTGGAGATTTCCACTTTGGAGAACAAGTACGCCGAACGGGGCTGGTGATTTGACGGGGCAATGAGGAAAAGAATTGGTGTTTTAGGTTTGCAGGGGGCTGTCGTGGAGCACGAGCGGGCTATCCGCCGGGTGGGGCAGCTCCCTGTTGTCGTCCGCTATCCCGGGCAGTTGGAAGAAATCGACGGGATTATCCTGCCCGGCGGGGAGAGCACGACGATGGGGAAGATATTGCGGCGCGAGGGGTTGTTGGAGCCTTTGCGGGAGAAAATCGAGGGCGGTTTGCCCGTGTGGGGGACTTGCGCCGGGATGATTCTTTTGGCCAAGGAGCTGGAGAACGATCCGACGGTGTGCCTTGGCGTGATGGACATTACCGTGAGACGGAACGCCTACGGGAGCCAAATCGACAGTTTCTCCGTGGAGAGGGAGATACCGGAGGTGGCGGCCGGGAAGGTGGAGCTGGTGTTTATCCGCGCGCCTTATGTCACAAGGGTGGGGAGGAATGTCCGCGCGCTGTGCGAGGTGGAGGGGCACGTGGTGGCCGCCCGGGAGTGGAACATGCTGGCGACCTCGTTCCACCCGGAGCTGACGGACGACACCGCCTTTATGGATTATTTCACGCGAATGCTGGGCTAAGCATGGGATTCGCTATGTTTCTCCCGCTTCACTCTCGGCCCAACGGCGTATTCACTCCGCAAAGCTGTGCGGAGTGAAGGCGTGTCTGATGCGGGAGTGGTCCGGGAAAGATCGGGAGAATCCCATGGGTTGCGCAATGGAGGGCGACGTGACGGTGGCGCCACGGACGCCCTTTATAAGTTCGCGGCCAATTCCTCGGGAGTGAGGGTGGCCGTGCCTATTTTGCGGACGACCACGCCGGCGGCGGCGTTGGCGATGTGCATGGCCTCGGTTATTTCCTTGCCGGAGGCGAGGGCCAGAGCCAGCGCGGCCACGACGGTGTCGCCCGCCCCGCTGACGTCGAACACTTCTTCCGCGCGGGTGGGGATGTGGCGCACGCATGAGGGCGAGACGAGGCTCATGCCTTTTTCGCTGCGCGTGACCAAAAGCCCTCCGATACGATACTCTTCGAGCACTTGCCTGCCGGCCTGCTCGATTGCGCGGTCGTCGTTGTCGACGGGGTGGCCGATGATGTCGCCCAGCTCTTTCACGTTGGGCGTGACGAGCGTTGCACCCGCGTATTTGTTCCACTCTCGTCCTTTGGGGTCCACGATGACGGGAATGCGGAGTTGCCCGGCTTGCCGGACGAGGAATTGGCACAGCGGTTCGGAGACAAGGCCTTTCCCGTAGTCGGAAATGACGAGCAGGGAGGCTTGGGCGAGCCATCGCAGGAGTTGTTCCTCGTACTGTTGCAGGGCGGGGGCGGCGAGGGAGAGCCGCTGCTCGTAGTCGAGGCGGACGATTTGTTGTTTGCCTCCCAGGATGCGGGCTTTCGTGATGGTCGGTTGTTCCGTTTTGACGAAGTGGGAGCGAATGCCTTTCTGGCGGGCCATCCGTTCGATTTCCTTGCCGAAGAAGTCGTGGCCCACGGCTCCGGAGAGGATGGCGTTTCCTCCGAGGCTGGCGATGTTGTTGGCCACGTTGGAGGCTCCTCCGAGCCGCGATTCCTCGGCCGTGATGTTGACGATGGGCACGGGGGCCTCCGGGGAAATCCGTTCCACTTTCCCGAAATAGTATTTGTCGAGCATGACGTCGCCGACGACGAGGATGGTGCAGGTAGAGAAATCCATGTTTTGTTGAGATTAAGAAAAAGGGTGTGTCAAAATAGACACACCCTCGTGTCGAATGTTTTTGGTTAATTGTCTTCTTTGCCGCCGAACATCATCAGGTACGCCTTGATGAAGTCGTCGATTTTTCCGTCCATGACTCCGTTGACGTCTGAGGTCTGGTAGTTGGTGCGGTGGTCTTTCACGCGGCGGTCGTCGAACACGTAGCTGCGGATTTGCGAGCCCCACTCGATTTTCTTTTTCCCCGCCTCGATTTTGGCCTGTTCCGCCATCCGTCTTTTAAGCTCCCTGTCGTACAGTTGGGAACGGAGCAGGCGCATGGCGTTTTCCCGGTTGTCGAGTTGGGAGCGGGTTTCCGTGTTTTCGATGAGGATTTCCTCCTCCTCGCCGGTGTCGGGGTCCTTGTACTTGTAGCGCAGGCGGACGCCCGTTTCCACCTTGTTGACGTTCTGTCCGCCGGCTCCTCCCGAGCGGAAGAGGTCCCAGGAGATGTTGGCCGGGTTGATTTGCACTTCGATCGTGTCGTCCACGAGCGGGGTGACGAACACGGAGGCGAAGGATGTCATCCGTTTGCCCTGTGCGTTGTAGGGGGACACCCGCACGAGGCGGTGCACGCCGTTCTCGCCTTTCAGGTAGCCGTAGGCGTAGTCGCCCTCGATTTGCATGGTCACGGTCTTTATGCCGGCCTCGTCGCCGTCCTGCAGGTTGGAGATGGTCAGTTTGTACTTGTGTTCCTCCGCCCAGCGGACGTACATGCGCATGAGCATCGAGGCCCAGTCCTGGCTTTCCGTTCCTCCGGCCCCCGAGTTGATTTTCAACACGGCCCCCAGTTTGTCCGCTTCGCGGCGCAGCATGTTGTGCATTTCGATGTCCTCGAGGATGCCCAGCGTTTCAGCGTATTGGGCGTCCACTTCTTCCTCCGTGGCCTCGCCCTCTTTGGCGAAGTCGAAAAGCACCTGCAGGTCGCCCACGGCGGAGTTCACTTTCTCGTACCCTTCAATCCAGTATTTCAGTTCCCTGACTTTCTTCATGAGCTTTTCGGCCTCTTTGGGATTTTCCCACAGGGACGGATTCTGAGTCCTTAATTCTTCTTCGGCAAGCTGTATTCTTTTCCCGTCGATGTCAAAGATACCTCCTCAATGCTTCACCTCTTTCCGCCAATTCTTTAATCTGGTCAATCGTGATCATTGTCTATAGTTTAAAGTTAATACTATAAAGGGATTGTGTCAAAATGGGCAATCATACCTCTGTTTTGACACAATCTCTCGTGTTTTTGTTGGTTTATTTCGCAAAATTTTTGTTCACCCGGTCGCTTGTCACGGGGCGTCCGGTGATGGTGTTTTCGGCCATGGAGCGGATTTCTTGGGCGAAGTCCTCTTGACCGCTTTGCATGGCCGTCGTCATGAGCATTTGCAGCACGCGGGTGCTGTTGTACTCGTCGCGCTCCAGGGCTTTCCTGCGAGCGGGGGAGAGCGACGCGATGTATCTCAAGGTTTGCGCGTTGTCGATGGCCAACGCCCAAGCCAGGTCGTTGCCTTTCTCGAACTGGCCGGCCGTGTAGTAGATTGAGATGTAGTTCAGCAGGAAGTTGTCGGCCGGCACCTGGTAGAGCGGCAACTCTTCCAGGCTCTTGTCGAGCACCTTGACCGCCTTGTTCACCTTCGCGGTGTCGAGCAGCACGACGGAGTCGTCGGGTTGGGTCGGCAATTCCGCCTCCGCCATGATTTGCTCGGCGAGGCGCAGGAAGGTGTTGCGGTATTTCATGATGGCGATGGTGTTGTCATGGAAGTGGTCGATGTTCACTTTCGGGTCCTTGATGTTTCCCCATTCGAATTTGTTCATCAGGTTGTCGTATAGGATTTCCGTGTTCACCCGGCCGTAGTCGAAGTACATCTCGTTCTCCTCCGTTTTTATCGGAACGACCCGGTAGGCGGCTCCTTCCAGTTGGAAGTATTTCTCGAATCCCATGTAGCTGTCCTGTCCCATGCCGATGCCGAAGTAAACGGGGCGTTCCCAGTTGTTCGTGGCGAGGATGTCGAGCACCATCAGCTCGGAGATGTTCAGCGAGCTTTTGTTGATTTCGATGTCCACCCTGTCCACGATGAGGGAGCTGTCCTCCGGGCTGACCGTCCCGTTGGCGATTACTTTCTCCTTGTCCACGGGGAGGTATACTTTCCGGGTGGGGATATAGCTTATGTTGCCTTGGTAACGGGTGCTCTTGGTGGCGGGGTCGTCGCTGGCGACGAAGTCCATGACTTCCTTCAGCGGATACGCCTTGTCTATTCTTTCCTCCACGGCCACGAAGTCGATTTTTCCCTCGTGGTACAGTTCTTTGGGGAAAGAGGCGGGCACGCCGGGGGTCTCGTACGCTTTCCGTTGGATTTGGTCGATGTACCAGGCTCCTCCCAACAGGCTGAGGTTCACGACGCGCACGTCGCGGCGGAAGCCTTCCACTTCCTGCACGTACCACAAGGGGAAGGTGTCGTTGTCGCCGTAGGTGAACAGGATGGCGTTGGGCGCGCAGCTGTTCAGGTAGTTTTTGGCGTGGGCCACGGTGGCGTACCGGCCGCTGCGGTCATGGTCGTCCCAGTTTTGCGCGCCCATGTTGACGGGCACGGCGACAAGGCAAATCCCCGAGGCCGCGATGGCCGCCGCGCGGGCGTTCAGTTTGCGCTGCAGCAAATCCCACAGGTAGAGGACTCCCAGTCCCACCCAGATGGCGTAGGCGTAGAACGAGCCCGCGTACGCGTAGTCCCGCTCGCGCGGCTGGTAGGGATATTGGTTCAGGTAGAGCACGATGGCCACGCCCGTGAAGAAGAACAGCAGCATGACAATCCAAAAGCCTTGTTTCCCCTCGCGGCCCCGTTTGTATTGGTAGAACATGCCCAGCAGGCCGAGGATGAACGGCAACATGTAGTATTTGTTGTTCGCCTTGTTGTTTTTCAAGGTGTCGGGCATGAGTTTCTGGTCGCCCACGAGCATTTTGTCCACGAAGGGGATGCCTGTAATCCAATTGCCGTAGCGGAAGTCGCCGTGGCCTTGGATGTCATTCTGCCGTCCGGAGAAGTTCCACATGAAGTAGCGCAGGTACATGTGGCCTAGTTGATAACGGAACATGAAACTCAAGTTCTGCCCGAAACTCGGACGCTGGACGGGTTGCCCGTTGACGTAATAGGTGGGGCCTTTGGGGGCGCCTACCCATTCCGTGTAGGCTCCTTCGCCCCGCGCCATGCTGTACATGCGGGGGAGGATGGTGCAGAAGCGGGGATCGTACTCCACTTCCGTCTTGTGGCTGACGACCTCGTATTTGCCCGTTTTCTTGTTTTGGTAATATATGGGCGCGCCGTCCTCGATGGCGATTGCCGGAGCGTTATAGTATTGTCCGTAAAGCAATGGCTCGTCGCCGTATTGGTCGCGGGCCAGGTAGGATTGCAGGGAGAACACGTTGTCCGGATTGTTCTCGTCGATGGGGGGATTGCTGCTGGAACGGATGACCGTCATGGCGTAGCAGGAGTAGCCGATGAGCATGACCACGAAGCAGGTGAGCGCCGTGTTGGCCACCGTGTGGTTATGCTTCAGCGTGTAGCGGATGCCGTACGTCAAGGCGGCTATCAACAATATGGCGTAAACGGCGACACCGGTGTTGAACGGGAGGCCGAAGGTGTTGACGAACAGCAACTCGAACCAGCCGGCCACGACGAACACTCCCGGGATTATGCCCCACATGATGACGGCTATCAATATCATGGAGACCAAAGCCGCCTTGATGACGCCCGCTTTGGTGGTCTGGTATTTTTTGAAATAGTAGATGTAGACGATGGCCGGGATGACCAGGAGGTTCAGCAGGTGGACGCCGATGGACAATCCGATGATGTAGGCGATGAACACCAGCCAGCGGTTGGCGTAAGGCTGGTCCGCCACGTTCTCCCATTTCAGGATGGCCCAGAAGACGACCGCCGTGATGAGGGACGACATCGCATAGACCTCGCCCTCGACGGCGGAGAACCAGAACGTGTCGGTGAACGTGTAGGTCAACGCTCCGACGACTCCGGCTCCCATGATGGCCCATAATTGCCCGCGGGAGCATTCCCCGTCTTTTTTCACCACGATTTTCTTGGCGAGGTGCGTGATGCTCCAGAACAAGAACAGGATGGTGAATCCGGAACACAGTGCCGACATGATGTTCATCATATAGGCTTGGTGTTCCACGTCGGGCGACAGCATGGCGAACAGTCTTCCGATAATCATGAACAAGGGCGCTCCGGGAGGGTGTCCCACTTGCAATCCGATGGATGTCGTGATGAATTCGCTACAGTCCCACAAGCTGACGGTGGGCTCCACGGTGAGGATGTAAGTCAAGCAAGCTATCGCGCACACCACCCAGCCGGTGATGTTGTTGACGAGCTTGTAACTTTTCGCTGTTAGATTTTCAGTGTTGCACATGCTGTTTTTCTATTTGATTTTTGTTTTCGTTTAATTATCAATTGAATGCGATATATTACTCGCAAAAACAGCACGAAAATAATACTTTTATTCGAAATTTTCCCCATTTCCTTTTGCAGAAATGAAAAATACCTCTACATTTGCACCGTCGATATCGCAAGGCGGTTGTCGGCGAGCAATGACGATTGTCCCATTGTGTAATGGTAGCACAGCAGATTTTGGTTCTGTCAGTCTAGGTTCGAATCCTAGTGGGACAACAAGGTGAGGACAGAGCCTTGCAGCATTGAGGGGTTGCAAGGTTTTTTCTTCGAGTTCTTAGAAAGAATGCCCAAGTGGTGGAATTGGTAGACACGCTAGTTTCAGGGACTAGTGGCCTTAAGGCTGTGCAGGTTCGAGTCCTGTCTTGGGTACGGTGGAAGGCGGGCCGTCCGGCGCAAGTCGGGCGGCTTTTTTTTGCGCGCTTCCGGCTCCGGAGAGGGGGCGCTTTCCGAAAGGCCGGAAGATAATTTTTTTTGCTTAAATATTCCATGTTTATCTTGTTTGTTTCAAATATAGTTGTACATTTGCTTCGTATTTGAGTTTTAATTTAGTCGTTAAGAGCGTGTGCCGTTTATTATTATTGTATAATGTCGTTAAACAAGCTTTCCTCGAATAAGTTTCAATCTCAAAGCTCTCTAATTTATTAATTTAAAAGTTTGTATTAATGAACATTTACGTAGCAAATTTGGACTACAGCGTGAACGCCCAGAACTTGAGGGAATTGTTTGCCGCTTATGGAGAAGTTGATTCTGCAAAAGTCATCATGGACCGGGAAACCGGCCGCTCGAGAGGGTTCGGGTTCGTGGAGATGGGCAATGACGAGGACGGTCAGCGGGCCATCGACCAGTTGAATCAGTCGGAGTACGAGGGGAAGGTGATCCGGGTGAGCGTGGCGCGCCCGAGGACGGAGAAGCCCCAAGGACAGCGGGGGCATTTCAACCGTGAAAGGACGGGCCAGGGACGCCAGCCGCATCGCCGCGATTCGGAGAAACATGCGGAATAAGGATTAAAGAGAAACGGGTGCGCCTGTTTCTCTTTTCTTTTTGAAGGAGAAGGGAGAGGAAGGATGTTGTTTCCGCGCGGGTTTAAATGACGTTGTTGTTTGTGAAATAGTGGGGAGGACGGAGGATTTTGGCATAAATGTTGAGGTTGTGGGGTGGAAAAGAAAAACAGAGTACAGAGTACGACAATAGAAATTTTAAATATACTTATATGGAGCAGAAGTTTGGGTATGTGACACAAGTGATAGGGCCGGTCGTAGACGTGATATTCGACGGCGAGAAGGTTGAATTGCCGCCGATTTATGAGGCCCTTGCGATTGAACGCGAGAATGGAAACAGGTTAATCGTGGAAGTGGAGCAACATGTGGGGGAAAATACGGTGCGGTGCGTGGCAATGGACACGACGGACGGATTGTCGAGGGGAATGAAGGCGTTGGATTTGGGGCGGACCTTGACCATGCCGACGGGCAACCAGATTAAAGGACGGTTGTTGAACGTGACGGGGGAGGCGATAGACTACCTGGCTCCATTGGATTACACGAACACAAGTTCTATTCATCGGGGTGCCCCTAAGTTTGACGAGTTGTCGATTAAAGAGGAGTTGCTGCTGACGGGTATAAAGGTAATCGATTTGCTGGAGCCTTATTCGAGAGGTGGAAAAATCGGATTGTTCGGCGGCGCCGGTGTGGGCAAGACCGTGCTGATCATGGAAATGATTAACAATATAGCCAAAGGGCATAACGGATATTCGGTGTTCGCCGGAGTGGGGGAGCGGACCCGCGAGGGGAACGACCTGCTGCGGGAAATGATTGAATCCGGGGTTATCAATTATGGCGACAAGTTTAAGGAGGATATGGAGAAAGGCAAGTGGGATTTGAGTAGCGTGGACATGGAGAAAGTAAACCAGTCGCAAGCCACCTTGGTGTTCGGGCAGATGAACGAGCCTCCTGGAGCGCGGTTGCGTGTCGCTTTGTCCGGATTGACCGTGGCGGAAATGTTCCGCGATTCCAACGAGGGCGGCCAAGATATATTGTTCTTTATCGACAACATATTCCGGTTCACGCAGGCCGGGTCGGAGGTTTCCGCTTTGCTGGGACGCATGCCTTCGGCAGTGGGGTACCAGCCGACGTTGGCTTCGGAAATGGGTAAGTTGCAAGAACGTATCACTTCGACGAAGAACGGCTCCATTACTTCAATCCAGGCTATTTATGTCCCGGCGGACGATTTGACGGACCCCGCTCCCGCCACGACGTTCAATTTCTTGGACGCCACGACCGTGTTGAGCCGTAAGATTGCGGAATTGGGTATTTATCCGGCGGTGGATCCGTTGGAGTCCTCGTCTCGGATTTTGGATCCGGACATCGTGGGGGAAGAGCATTATAACACGGCGCAACGGGTCATCGAGATGTTGCAGCACTACAATGAATTGCAGGACATCATTGCGATTTTGGGTGTTGACGAATTGTCGGAAGCGGACAAGATTGTGGTGAACAGGGCCCGGAGGGTGCAGCGGTTCTTGTCGCAGCCGTTCCATGTGGCCGAGCAATTCACCGGTCTTCCCGGCGTGATGGTGCCTCTTGAGGAAACAATCCGCGGGTTCAAGATGATTTTGGACGGGGAGATGGACGAATACCCGGAGCAGGCTTTCATGAACGCGGGCCCGATTGACGATGTCATCAAGAAAGGCAAGGAAATGATTGCCGCAGCCAAAAAATAAAATGACGGGAACAATTGTAAATAATTGACGAGTATGAAATTGAAAATTATAGCTCCTGACAAGACGCTCTTCGAGGGCGACGTGCGAATGGTGAAATTGCCGGGCACGCTGGGGCAATTCACCGTGTTGGAACATCACGCCCCGTTGGTCTCCACGTTGACAGAAGGGGAAATTATTTACAAAATTGGCGAGGATGAGCAGAACGTGGATGTGCGGGGAGGCGTGGCGGAAGTCCGAGATAATCAGGTGACAGTTTGTGTAAATTGAAAAATGGATGAAAAGGATAAAGTATATATTGATGTTGTCCGCCTTGGTTGTGGGAATCACGATGGTTCCGGGCGTCGTCGTCGGCCAAGAGGTCGAAGGCGAAGACGTGAAGGAAGAGGCGGAGGCTTTTAATCCGAAAGAAACCATCTTCGAGCATCTGAGCGACGAGTATTGGTGGACAATCGCGGGAAAAGCCGTTTTACCGTTGCCGGTCATCGTCAGGGACAACGAGGGAAGCTGGCATGTCTTTTGTTCGAGTCGGCTGAGGAACGGACAAAGCTACGAAGGTTTTCATATCTCGCATTCCGGTGCTTACGAGCGGAAAATCGTGGGTGTGGACGCCAACGGGCAAGAATACCGGCCTTTGGATTTCTCCATCACGAAGACTGCGGCGGGAATCATAATCAGCGCGGTCGTGACTCTGCTGTTGGTATTCTCTTTGGCGAGGTATTATCGCCGCCGGGGGATGAAAGCGCCGCGGCGGGGCATGGGATTTTTGGAAATGATTGTGGAAATGATATACAAGGAAGTGGTGGTGAGCGTGTTGGGCAAGGACGCCCGACGATTTGCGCCCTATTTGTTGACGGTCTTTTTCTTTATATTCATTTCCAATATGATTGGTTTGATAACAGTATTTCCCGGCGGGATTAATGTGACGGGCAATCTTTCAATCACGTTGGTGTTGGCGTTGTGTACTTTCGTGGTGGTCAATATTTCCGGAAATCGAGAGTATTGGAAAGAAATCTTTTGGCCGGATGTGCCCGTTGCGTTGAAATGCCCTTTGCCTCTTTTGCCGCTGATAGAGTTGTTCGGAGTGTTCACGAAGCCGATGGCATTGATGATTCGTTTGTTCGCCAATATGTTGGGGGGGCATTTGATAATGCTCGTGTTGCTGTGTATGATATTTTTGTTCAGTGCCATGGGTGCGTGGGCGACAGGCGTGTCCTCGGTGTTTGCTGTCGTGTTTGCGGTATTCATGAATTTGATTCATGTGTTGATAGCCTTTATCCAGGCGTTCGTGTTCACCTTGTTGTCCACGATATTCATTGGGCTGGCGCGGCCGGCGCATGAAACGCAAGGTAAGAGGGAATAAAAGCATAATAATGAAGATAATATTGTAAAATTAAAATGATAAGGTTATGTTAAGTATGATTTTGTTAGAAACAGTTGCCGGATTAAGTCTGGCTGGAATTGGAGCTTGTATCGGTGCGGGTATCGTTGCTGTTGGTGCCGCATTGGGAATTGGTAAAATCGGTTCGTCGGCAATGGATTCCATCGCCCGTCAGCCGGAAGCGACCAACAACATTAGAACTAACATGATTGTGATTGCCGCCTTGATTGAGGGTGTCGCTTTGTTTGCTATTATCGTTTGTTTGTTGGCACTATTTGTATAAAAAGCTATGTCACTGTTCACACCGGAATTCGGGTTAGCGTTTTGGATGCTGGTCGTCTTCCTGCTTCTGTTCGGGATTTTGGCGAAGTTCGCATGGCCCTCCATCATGCGCAGCATGGATGAGCGGGCCGCGTATATCGACAAGGGGGTCGAGTATGCTCGCGACGCGGAAGCCGAACGGGAAAAGGCAAAGGCGGACGTTCAGGCGTTGCTGGCGGAAGCGCGTCAGCAACAAATGGAGGTTTTGCAGCAGACGGAACGGCTGAAACGGGAAATCATAGCAAAAGCTCAAGAAACAGCAACAGAAGAGGCTAAGCGGATTAGCGAGGCGGCCCAGGTGGCCGTGGAGCAGGCAAGGCGGGAAGCGGAATTGCAACTGCGCAGGCAAGTGGCGTCCCTCTCTTTGCAGATTGCGGAGAAAGTGATGCGCAAGGAATTGTCTTCGGACAAGGCTCAGGCGGAGATAGTCGAGAAGTTGTTGGATGAATTGGAACACAAAGACTAAAAACGATAGACTATGGACGAAGGATTGATTGCGCGCAGGTATGCAAGAGCGTTGTATCGCTACGCATTGGAAGAAAAGGTCGCGGAAGAGGTGTATGAGGCGATGAAGGCGTTTGACGCAAACGCGTATTCCCATCCCGATTTGCACCGGGCTTTGGGGAATCCGATGTTGGCGCCGGAAAAGAAAGAGAGGCTTATCGTCGCGGCAATCGGGAGAGAGCCGGGCGAGGCGCTCTTGAAATTCATCCGTTTGTTGATAACGAATCACCGGGAGACGTATATGCGTCTGATAAGTTTTGTGTATCAGAAGATTTATCGAGAGGCCAACGGTATTGTCAAGGTGAACATATTGACGGCGGAGGAATTGCCGGCCGAGGCGATGGAAAGAATCAAGGCCTTCGTGAAGCGGCAGACCTCGAAAGCGATAGAATTTGTCCATAACGTGGATTCTTCTATTCTTGGGGGATTTATTTTGCAAGTGGGTTCCCGGCAATTGGATGCTTCATTGCGAAAGGAGTTGAAAGACATTGGTCTTAAACTTTTGGGACAAGGATATTGAAATTGAAAACAGAGCTATGATGAAAGCGAATGAGATATCGGATATTTTAGAGATGCAACTTAAGGAGGTGGATGTCCGGCGGGATTTTGAGGAAGTCGGCACGGTGATGGAAGTGGGGGACGGAGTTGCTCACGTGTTTGGATTGGAAGGAGTGCAGGCGAACGAGCTGGTGGAGTTTGAAAACGGGGTGAGGGGAATCGCCATGAACTTGGAGGAGAGTAACGTGGGCGTGATATTGATGACCGCCGAAGACCGCGTGAAGGAGAACTTTCGGGTGAAACGCACGGGAAGTATCGCTTCTATTAAGGTCGGCGAAGGATTGCTCGGACGTGTGATTAACACGCTGGGGGATCCTATCGACGGGGCCGGTCCCATCCAAGGCGATTTGATTCAATTGCCGTTGGACCGGAAAGCTCCGGGGGTGATTTATCGACAGCCGGTGAAAGAGCCTTTGCAGACAGGTATCAAAGCCGTCGACTCCATGATACCGATTGGCCGCGGGCAACGGGAGTTGATTATCGGCGACCGGCAGACGGGAAAAACGACCATCGCCGTGGACACGATTATAAACCAGCGGAAGAATTTCGACAAGGGCGACCCGGTTTATTGTATTTACGTGGCCATCGGACAGAAGGCGTCTTCTGTGGCCATGCTGGTCAATATCTTGCGGGAAAGGGGTGCCATGGATTACACCGTCGTGGTGTCGGCGTCGGCTTCCGATTCCGCGGCGATGCGCTATTACGCTCCCTTCGCGGGGGCCGCTATCGGAGAATACTTCCGCGACAGCGGGCGGCACGCTTTGGTGGTGTACGACGATTTGTCCAAACAGGCCGTGGCCTATCGGGAAATCTCGTTGATTTTGCGCCGTCCGTCGGGCCGCGAGGCGTATCCCGGAGACATTTTTTACCTCCACTCCCGTCTGTTGGAGAGGGCGGCCCGGATTATATCAAACGACGAGGTGGCCGCCACGATGAACGATTTGCCGGACGTGTTGAAGCCGATGGTCAAGGGCGGAGGGTCGTTGACAGCGCTTCCCGTGATTGAGACGCAGGCCGGCGACGTGTCCGCTTACATTCCGACCAACGTGATTTCCATCACGGACGGTCAGATTTTCCTGGAGACCGGGCTTTTCCACGAAGGAATCCGGCCCGCCATCAATGTGGGTATCTCCGTGTCCCGCGTGGGAGGAAACGCCCAGTTGAAACCGATGAAGAAGATAGCCGGAACGTTGAAGATAGACCAGGCGCAGTACCGGGAGTTGGAGTCGTTCTCGAAATTCGGCGGCGACATGGACCCCGTGACGGCGATGGTCATCGACAAGGGGCGCAAGAACGCCCGCCTGTTGATTCAGCCGCAACACGCTCCTATGCTCGTGGAGGAGGAAATCGCCGTGATTTATTGCGGCACGAAGGGGCTGTTGAAAGATGTGGCGCTGGCTCGTGTGGCGGAGTTCGAGAAGTTCTTTTTGGACGTGTTGCGCTCCCACCACCGCGAGGATGTGCTGATGCCTCTGAGCAAAGGTGTTTTGGATGATAAAATGTCCGCGGTGTTGGAGAAAGTGGCGGAGGACGCGGCGCAACGGTTTAAGGAATAATAGTTAGGCCATGGCAGCGACACGAGAACTGAAGGGAAGAATAAATTCCGTGCGTTCTTCCCAAAAAATAACGGGTGCGATGAAAATGATTTCCTCCGCCCGTTTGCGGAAGGCGGAGAACGCCCTGTTCAACGCCCGGCCTTACCGGGATCAGTTGAACAGGCTGCTGGGGCGCGTTTCTTCCTCGGCATTGGAGTACCGTTCCCCGTTGGCCGAGGAGCGGACGGTGCGGCGGGTCGCCATCGTTTTGTTCGCTTCGAACGAGGGGCTGTGCGGCGCGTTCAACGTGACATTGTTCAAGAAGTTCTTGGAGGTGTTGGACGGGTATGCCCGGCAGGGTGTGGGCGATGTCGCGGTTTACGCGGTGGGCACCAAGTTGCTGGGCGGACTTCGCAAGACGAAGGGAATCAAGTTGATGCCAGTGCCGGACGCTTTTGCCCGGAAGGATTGGACCGCGGGTTGTGTGGAATTGGCGGACGCGTTGATGCGCGGCTTCCTGGACAAGGAGATTGACCGGGTGGAGTTGATTTACTCCCGCTTCAAGAGCATGGGTTCGCAGACCGTGCTTTGCGAGCAGTTCCTCCCTTGGAAATATCAGGGGGAGGGCGACGCGGTTTCTTCCGGCATCGACTATATTTATGAGCCGGACGCGGGGACGATTCTGGACGCATTGTATCCCCTGGCTGTTCACGCCACGATGGTCCGGGCGTTGTTGGAGAACCAGACTTCCGAGCAGGCGGCCCGTATCCTTGCCATGCAGATGGC
This sequence comes from uncultured Butyricimonas sp., assembly GCA_944320555.1. Lineage (GTDB taxonomy): Bacteria > Bacteroidota > Bacteroidia > Bacteroidales > Marinifilaceae > CALUMT01. The sequence continues at coordinate 19,877 of CALUHX010000065.1, forward strand.
GAACGACAACGCCGGCAAATTGTTGGACGATTTGCAGTTGCAATATAACAAGATGCGCCAGCAGGCGATAACCTCGGAGTTGCTCGACATTGTCGGCGGCTCGTTGAAGTGACTTCGCACTGAAAGCGGATATGAATACGGGACGAGAGTCCCGTTTTTTTGTGTCCGTCTCGGGCGGCCTGTCCCGCTTCCGGGTTGGCGGGGATGAAGGGATTTTCGACTTGTGTTTGTCTCCGGCGGAGGAGGGGCGGGCGACGGAAAAGGAAAGCAAAGCCGGTGGTGCTCGGCATGGTCTCTAATTTGAATCGGTATTGTCTCGGCTTTAAGGCTGGAAGAGCATTTTTGCCCGGACGGGTTGGCGAAAAAAATCATGCTCCCCCGCAATCTGGATGGAGGGAGCATGATAGGGATATTTAAGAAATAGTATAAAATTAGCCAACTAATTCATTGCGAGTTAGCTGGCTTTTTTGTATCTTTAGGAATTCCCCCGAA
>CALUHX010000066.1 GCA_944320555.1 uncultured Butyricimonas sp.
CTTCGCATGCGACCATTTCGGGCTGGAACTCACCGTCTTCATGGTAAAAGCCAGCTATCTGCAAAAACCTTACCGCAAGACCATGATGAACATGTGGGGCGCAACGGTGGTGTCCTCCCCCAGCACGCTCACCCGGGCGGGGCGGACCGTTCTGAAAAATAATCCGGACGCTCCCGGCAGCCTCGGACTGGCGATTTCCGAGGCCGTGGAGATAGCCGCCGCCGACCCCGCCACCAACTACGCCCTCGGCAGCGTGTTGAACCACGTCCTGCTCCACCAGACCGTCATCGGCGAGGAGGCCCTGCGCCAAATGGAGAAGACGGACTACTACCCGGATGTCGTCATCGCCTGTCTCGGCGGCGGCTCCAACTTCGCGGGGCTTTGCTTCCCCTTCCTCCGCCAAAAACTGACGCGGGGGAGCGCCACCCGTTTCGTCGCCGTGGAGCCCGCCTCCTGCCCGAAACTGACCCGCGGGGAATTCCGCTACGACTTCGGCGACTCGGCGGGCCTCACGCCCCTCCTCCCCATGTACACCCTCGGCCACGACTTCGAGCCGGCGGCCATCCATGCGGGAGGACTGCGCTACCACGGCGCGGGCAGCATCGTCAGCCAGCTCCTCAAGGACAAGCTGATAGAAGCCGTCGCCATCCCGCAACTGGAGACCTTCCAAGCCGCCCGGCTCTTCGCCCGCACGGAAGGCATCATTCCGGCTCCCGAGTCGGCGCACGCCATCGCCCAAACCGTCCGGGAAGCCGTCCGGGCAAGGGAGGAAGGCGCGCCCCGCGTCATCCTGTTCAACCTCTCCGGACACGGACTGATTGACCTCGGCGCCTACGGACTCTTCCTCTCCGGCCAAATGCGTGACGCCCTCTGAAGGGCAATCCCGCGCCGCTGTCTGATTTTTTCCCTATATTCGCGGAAAAATCAGACAGCATGTTTTACAAGGAACTCACATTTCACATCGTCCCCCACGTGGAGGACATCGCCGACGCCCTCATCGCAGCCCTCGGCGACATCGGCTATGACAGCTTTTCCTACACCGACGACGGCTTCCGGGCCTACATCCCGTCCGACCGTTTCCGGCAAAAAGACATTGACACCCTCGACGCGCTCGCCTTCCTCCGTGACAGCTACGACATCTCGTGGGAACAGGCCGACATCGAAAACCGTGACTGGAACAAACTTTGGGAGGAATCCTTCTCCCCCATCGTGGTGAAAGGACGCGTGCTCGTGCGCGCCAGCTTCCACCCCTCCGACCCCGGCATTGAGCACGAGATTGTCATCGACCCAAAAATGAGTTTCGGCACCGGCCACCACGCCACCACCGCCCTCATGCTGGAGACAATCCTCGACCTCGAGCCGTCCCTCCGCGGCAAACGGGTCCTCGACATGGGATGCGGCACGGGCATACTCTCCATCATGGCGTCGCAGGCGGGCGCGGCATCCGTCATCGGCATCGACATCGACGAGTGGGCCTATGCCAACGCCCAGGAAAACATGGCCGCCAACGACATCCACAACATCAACGTGCTCATCGGCGACGCCTCCCTCCTCGACGGAGGAGAGACCTACGACATCATCCTCGCCAACATCAACCGCAACATCCTCCTCAACGACATGCCCCGCTACGCCGCCGTCCTCCGTCCCGGCGGACGGCTCGTCATGAGCGGATTCTACACGCGCGACGTGCCCGTCCTCCTGGAAAAAGCCTCCTCGCTCGGGCTCGCCATCGAGTCCCGCAAAGAACAGGACGACTGGACGGCCATCGTGCTCGCCCCGGCCCCACGCTGACTTTTTCACCTTCCAAGAGCGAATTTCCACCCGGAAGTGTTGCATTTCTCAATCGGACTTCCGATATTTGTCCCCGAGAAACAATAGAAGTATTCGAATGGCAAGATTCATGAACTCATATAAACAGATGATGCGCAAGCGGAGAGCACCCGCAGGCTGAATCTGTCATGAGTTCTGTGTCATAAAAAACCGACGGGCCTGTGTGGAGCACACGGGCCCGTTTTTTATTATCAACCACTAAACACATCATCATCTATGAAAGTACTGAAATTCGGAGGAACATCTGTGGGCAACGCCCAACGCATCCGGGCCGTGGCCCGGCTCGTCAACGACGGACAGACCAAAATCGTCGTCCTCTCGGCCATGGCGGGCACCACCAACCAACTGCTCGAAATCACCAACCTCCTGCGCCAGGGCAAGCAGGCCGACGCGGCGCGCCTCATCCAAGACATGGAGCTGAACTACCTGCTCACGTGCAACGACCTCTACTCCGCCGACACGTGGAAACAAAAGGCCGGGGCCTTCGTCCGCAACATTTTCTCCTACCTGCGCTCATTCTCCGCCGCGGACTTCCACCCCTTGCAGGAAAAGCGCGTCGTGGCCCAAGGCGAGATTTTGTCCACCACCCTCATGTACTACCACCTGCAAGAGTTGGGCGTGACCTCCACCCTCCTCTCCGCCCTCGACTTCATGCGCGTCGACAAAGACAGGGAGCCGGACTACTTCTACATCGAGCAGAACCTCTCGCGCCTGCTGTCGTCGCCCGACTCCCAAGGTGTCATCATCACGCAAGGATTCATCTGCCGCGACGTACATGGCCACATCGACAACCTCCAGCGCGGGGGCAGCGACTACTCCGCCGCACTCGTCGGAGCCGCGGTCCACGCCGACGAGATACAGATATGGACCGACATCGACGGAGTCCACAACAACGACCCCCGCTACGTCGACGGCACGCACCCCGTCCGCGAGCTCTCCTTTGACGAGGCCGCGGAACTCGCCTACTTCGGAGCCAAAATACTCCATCCCTCCAGCATCCTGCCCGCCCGCAAAAAGAACATCCCCGTGCGGCTGAAAAACACACTCAACCCCGACGACGAGGGCACCCTCGTCACCCGCGACTGCCACACCTTCGGAGTAAAGGCCGTCGCCGCCAAGGACGCCATCACCGCCGTCAAAATCAAATCGAGCAACATGCTCCTCGCCTACGGATTCGTGAAAAAGGTGTTCGAGGTGTTCGAGAACTGGAAGACGCCCATCGACATGATAGCCACCTCCGAGGTCGCCATATCGCTCACCATCGACGACCCCTCGCGCCTCGACGACATCAAAAAAGAACTCCTCCGCTACGGCACCATCGAGGTCGAGGAAAACCTCGCCATCATCTGCGTCGTGGGCAACTTCGCCCTCGACACCACAGGCGTGGTCTCCGGTGTCCTCGACGCCCTCGCCGACATCCCCCTCCACATGATTTCCTACGGGGCCAGCGAGCACAGCGTCTCCCTTCTCGTCCACGCGGCCGACAAGCAGAAAGCCCTCCGGGCCCTCAACGACCATTTGTTCAACCTTAACCGATAACCCCCCATGGACACGAAGACAATCGAATCATTCCGGAACCTCCGGACACCCTTCTACTACTACGACATGAACCTCCTCGACACCACCCTGAGGGCGGCCTCGGCCGCCGCGGCGCGCCACGGCTACGAACTCCACTACGCCCTGAAGGCCAACCCCAACCCCCGCGTCGTCCGCGCCGTGGCGGCCCGGGGCATCGGGGCCGACTGCGTGAGCGGCAACGAGATACGCCGGGCCATCCGTTGCGGCGTGCCCCCGCGGCAAATCGTCTACGCCGGAGTGGGAAAGACCGACCGGGAAATAGCCATCGCCCTCCGGGAGGACATCCTCTGCTTCAACTGCGAGTCCCTCCCCGAACTCCGGGTCATCGGCTCCGTGGCCCGGCGGACGGGCCGAGTCGCGCGGGTCGCCCTCCGCGTCAACCCGAACGTCGACGCCCACACCCACCGGTACATCACCACCGGCACCGAAGAAAACAAATTCGGCTTCCCCGTCGCCGACCTGCCCGAAGCCATCGCCGCCTGCCGGGAAACGCCCAACGTCCGACTCGTCGGGCTCCACTTCCACGTCGGCTCCCAAATCACCGACCTCGCCCCCTTCCGCGACCTATGCGACCGCGTCAACGAACTCCAACAAAGCCTCGGCACCACCTCCCTCCCCTACGTCAACGTCGGTGGAGGCCTCGGCATCGACTACCGCGAGCCGGACACCCACCCCCTCCCCGACTTCGAGGCCTACTTCGACACCTTCGCCACCCGCCTCCGCCTCCACCCCGGGCAAAGGCTCCACTTCGAGCTGGGCCGTTCCCTCGTCGGCCAATGCGGCACCCTCGTCGCCCGGGCGCTCTACGTCAAAGAAGGCGCGGCCAAAAACTTCGCCATCATCGACGCCGGCATGAACGACCTGCTCCGCCCCGCCCTCTACCAGGCCGTCCACCCCATCGAGAACCTCACATCCGCCGAGCCGCCCCGTCCCTACGACGTCGTCGGGCCCGTCTGCGAGTCCGCCGACCGGTTCGCCGCGGACGTCCTCCTCCCCGCCGTCCGCCGGGGCGACCTCATCGCCATCCGGGCCTGCGGCGCCTACGGCGAGTCCATGGCCTCCCGCTACAACCTCCGCCCCCTCGTCCGCACCCGCTTCTCCGACGACCCTCCCCGCCACGCCTCCGAGGCCGCGCGACAATGACATCCGGCTAACTTGTCCCCCACGAGACGGGGCGCGCCCTCCCCGGACGCGCCCCGTCGTTCTATATGCAACCAAGCTCACAGACTGTCATTGCTGCGGACCCCGCTTCTCCGCCGGGCGGGCTATCGCCTCCCGCATCGTCGTGTCCGCCTCGATGTTCTTCATCCTGTAATAATCCATCACGCCGAGATTCCCGTTGCGGAACGCCTCCGCCATCGCCTTCGGCACCTCCGCCTCCGCCTCGATCACCCGGGCGCGCATCTCCTGCGCCAAAGCCTTCATCTCGTGCTCCGTGGCCACGGCCATCGCGCGCCTCTCCTCCGCCTTCGCCTGCGCTATCTTCAGGTCGGCCTCCGCCTGGTCCGTCTGCAATTGCGCCCCGATATTCTTCCCGATGTCGATGTCCGCGATGTCGATGGACAGAATCTCGAACGCCGTCCCGGAGTCAAGCCCCTTGCGCAGCACCACCTTCGATATCGAGTCAGGGTTCTCCAGCACCTCCTTGTGCGACTCCGCCGAACCGATTGACGACACGATGCCCTCGCCCACGCGGGCCAGCACCGTCTCCTCCCCGGCTCCGCCCACCAACTGGTGGATGTTGGCCCGCACCGTCACCCTCGCCTTCGTGATTAGCTGGATGCCGTCCTTCGCCACCGCCGTCACCGCCGGCGTGTTGATGACCTTCGGATTCACGCTCATCTGCACCGCCTCGAACACGTCGCGCCCCGCCAGATCCACCGCGGTCGCTATCTGAAACGTCAAGTCGATATTGGCCTTCGACGCCGACACCAGCGCGTGCACCACCTGGTCCACGTGCCCCCCGGCCAGATAATGGGCCTCCAACAGGTCGCGGTACAACTCCACCCCCGCCTTCTTCCCCTCGATCATCGCCCGCACAATCACTGTCGGCGGCACCTTCCTCCACCGCATCAATATCAACTGCAACAACGAAATCTTCACGTCGGAAACCAACGCCTGGAACCACAGTCCCACGGGTATGAAATACAATATCAGCCACAACAGGACCACCCCGCCGGCTATCGCTACCCCTAAAACAAACATGCTTGAATCCATTTATTCTTCTTTTAGTTTAACAAATATCTTATTTTTCAACACCTTCACCACCTCCACGCGCGTCCCTTCGTCCAAAAAGCCGCTCAACGACTCCGCCTCCACCGTGTGGCCTCCCACGGCCACCTTCCCCATCGGCGCCAGCCGCCCCTGGCACACGCCCGTCGCCCCCACCTCCGCCAGCGTGTCCACCCGCTCCACCGTGCTGTCTATCTGGCTGTGCAGCCTCAACCGCTTCCACGTCCCCGAACGCAGCGCGTAAAACGTGGCCACTCCCCCCGCCACCGCCGCTCCCAGCAGCGTCACGTGCCCCGCCGTCGTACCTATCCACGAGTAGGCCAGCCACACCGCCGCCACGATTCCCGCCCCGCCCAGAATCCCGGCCACACCGGAACCCGCGAACACCAAAAACTCAAGCATCAGCAACGCGATGCTCGCCACAATCAACACGATAACAATCAGCCATTCCATAACTACCAAAATTTAACCTGCTAAAGATACATTAAAATTTCCACATCACAAACACCGCCGCCACATTTTTTCGCAAGCCCCGTCCACCCTCCTTCCTGAATCTGGCACACTATTTGCCACCTTCCCTCGTCAACAAAAAATAAACGCATATGACTCAACAAAAAACAAACTCTTACACCTTTATATTATGGCTCACCGGACTGCTTTCCGCGTTCGGCCCCTTCGTCACGGACTTCTACCTCCCGGCCCTGCCGGAGCTCGGCGAATACTTCTCCGCCTCCGTCTCCGCCGTCCAGCTCAGCCTCACCTTCGGCATGGTGGGACTCGGCCTCGGGCAGCTCTTCATCGGCCCGCTCAGCGACCGCCTCGGCCGCAAACCGCCCCTCGTGGCCTCCCTCCTCCTCTTCCTCGTCTCCACCGCCGCGTGCCTTCTCACCACCGACATCCGCCTCTTCCTCGCCTACCGCCTCCTCCAGGGCGTCGCCGGAGCGGGCGGAGTCGTCATCGCCCGCGCCATCGCCATCGACCTCTACGAGGGCGACCGCCTCGCCCGCTACTTCTCCATGCTCAGCGTCGTGCAGGGCCTCGCCCCCATCCTCGCTCCCGTCCTCGGCGGCCTCCTCCTGGCGTTCACCGACTGGCGGGGCATATTCGCCATCCTTCTCGCCTTCGGCGTCTTCCTCCTCCTCATGCTCCTCGGCTTCCGCGAGTCCAGACGCCCCGCCCCGGGCGAAGGCCGTCCAAGCCTCCTCGCCGCCTTCAAGGCGTACCTTCCCGTCACGCGCGACCGCCAGTTCCTGCGCAACACCCTCGTCCAGGCCCTCGCCATGGGCGTCATGTTCACCTACATCGCCGCCTCCCCCTTCATCTTCCAGGAGCGCCACGGCCTGTCGCCCGTGCTCTACAGCCTCTGCTTCGGCCTCAACGCCCTCGGAATCATGGCCGGCAGCCTCCTCGTGGCGCGCTTCCGCGGTCCCGGGCGCGCCCTCCGCGCCGGAGTCCGGGGATTCTTCGCCATGAGCCTCCTCGCCGCCGCGCTCCTCGTCGCCAACGCCCACGTCCTCCTCGTCGAGGCGGCCCTCTTCCTCCTCCTCGCCTGTCTCGGCCTCATTATCCCCACCACCACCGCCCTCGCCCTCGAACCCGTGCGTCGGCACTCCGGCAGCGCCTCCGCCGTCCTCGGCTTCCTCGGCTTCCTCGCAGGCGGCGTCTGCTCGCCCCTCGCCGGACTGGGCAACATGCTCCACTCCACCGCCATCCTCTTCGTCCTCTGCGCCGCGGGAGCTCTCCTCCTCTCCCTCCGCAAACCCGCCAACCCGTGACCCCGCCCTTCCGGGACGGCATCCGCCCGCCCCGTCCCTCCGCGGCGAAGGCCGCGCCAGGCGCCCGCTCACGCCCGCCCCGCTCCCGCGCCATGCTTCCGCTTGGTTTGCGGAGCATTTATGGAGCATTTGACGGGTTTTCTTCCCGCATGCCGACTTCGGAAACTCTCCCCGAATGCCCGGCAAATGCCCGGCACACCCGGCGGAAGTATGACGCGGCCATGGCGCGGCCCTACCGGAAGAGCAATTTCTTGACGCGCAGGAAAAGCAGTTCGGGATAATTGGTGAATCGGGAGCGCAGGTGCTGGATTCCCTTGCGAAGAAGCGTCTTGACGGTGTTGACCGACACGTTCAGCTCGGCGGCCACCTCCTTGTATTTCATCCCTTTGGAAAAGACACAGGTAATGACGCGTTTCGTCTGCTCCGGCATGAGCGACAACTCGCGCTGCACGTCGTCGAACACCCGCTCGTCGTAGCGCGCGGTTTCCTCCTCGACGATTTCCTGCTTCAGCTGGTCGATGCTGTGCCGCTTGACGGGCTTCTTGTCCAGCAGGTCCAGGCAGGCGTTGCGCACGGAATTGTACAAATAAGTCTTGGCGGCCTTCTCGTCGGCGAAACGGGCGTCGGTATTCTCCCAAAAACGCATGAACACGTCCTGCACCGCATCTTCGGCGTCCTCGGCGTTGCCGAGGAATCCCAACGCGTAGGAACACAAGTCCTTGGCATATTTCTCGAATAATCGTTTCGTTTCTTTGTCTCTTGCTGACGGATTCATGCGCGTGTATTTTGGCGTAAAACTAATTGTTTTTGGGAAAATGTGCAAAAGAAAACGATTTTTCCCTCGCCGGCCGACATGGGAGAGGGTGTGTCGAAATGTTCTTTTCATACCCCTACCCCCCTTCGGGGTACTCCCCCTACCTTAAGGGGAGAGTTTGCGGAGTAGAGTTATTCGGCTGAATATCATTGTTCCGCAACGAGGCTGTGTCAATATGCCATTTTCATACTCCCTCCCCCCTCCGGGGTACTCCCTCTATCTTAGAAAGAGAGTTAATGAACAGGACGCAAGATGTTGACCGTCAATGTTCATTAACTCCTCCCCTAAGATAGGGGAGGTGGACGCAAAGCGATAGCGTAGCGGACGGAGGAGTATGAAGTATTATTTTGACACAGCCTCGGCGACAAAGCCACCGGAGGGGTATTATTGGCAATTCCGACACACCCCCTGAAGGGACGACGAGCGGCGCGCCCTTGTTTCCCACGGCCTGCCGCGCCGCATGGCGGGACAAAAGCGGGGAACGGAAGATGGTCCGCAGGCAGATTTTTTCTTTTGGGGAGAATCGAGATTAATAAATTGTGAATCATTATATTATGCAACAAATAGAATATATGGGAAGAAAAAAGATGAAAAAAAGTCGGAACGGGGAGTCACCCTTTTTTTGATTTTTCCGTTTATGGGGTAAAAAGAAACAAAAACATGAGCGAGTTCACGGATTATGTCATAGATCAAATCATCGCGTTCTACCTCGGGTTGCTGACCGAAGAGGAGAAGGCCGAGTTGGAAGCCTGGGTGGGCGCGAGCGACGAGCGCCGGAGGATATTCCGGCGGATAGTCGGGTTGTGTCACCGCTTGCGCCTGACGGTGGGCGACGAGACCGCCGAGCGGATGCGCGAGCGCGTGCGGTGGAAGTTGTACGGGCGGATGGCTTCGGACCGCCGTCGCCGGACGGTGCGGATGGTGTCCTGGGCCGCCGCGCTGGTGGTGGTCCTGGGTGCGGGATTGGGTTACTATCTCTCCTCCCGGGAAACGGAAAAGCCTCGACCGCCGCGGCGGATCAGTGCGTTGGAGTCCAAACCGGGCGAGCGGGTGGCCGTGCTGCGATTGGCGTCCGGGTCGGAAATCACGCTGAGGAAGGCGGACACGGGACGGGTGGACATCGGCGGGGGGATGGTGTTCCGGCAGGATTCCGTCCGCCCCGAACAGGAGAACGGAGCCGGAGAGGAACGGCCCGCTCCCGCCGACACGGTGGTCCACACGGTGTGGGTGCCCCGAGGCGGAGAATACAACCTGACGCTGGCGGACGGCACGGCGGTGTGGCTGAACTCGGAGTCGTCCATTCGTTTCCCCGCCCGGTTCACGGGAGACATGCGGGAGGTGAGCGTGGAGGGCGAGGTCTTTTTCGAGGTGAGGGCCGACCGGGAGCGTCCTTTCGTGGTCCACGCGGGCGAGGCGGAGGTGCGGGTGCTGGGCACGGCTTTCAATGTGGTGAACTATCCCGAGGACCCGCGGCTGGAAGTGGCGTTGCTCGACGGGAAGGTGAGGTTCACGGATTCCATCGCAAGCGGGACGATAGAGATGGCTCCGGGCGACGTGGTGCGGATGGACAAGGCGGACGGGCAAACGACCGTTTCCCGCGAGGACGTCTCGCTGATAGCGGCTTGGAGGGAGGGGTATTTCTATTTCGAGGACATGCCGATGGAGGAGCTGGTGGTGAAACTGCGACGCTGGTACCAGGTGGATTTCGTTTTCGCCACGGAGGACGTCAAACGGATGCGGTTCACGGGCGCCGTCAAGCGGCACGAGCCGTTGAAGGACGCGCTGGAGGTCATCGAGCGGACGCGGGACATAAACTTCGTCGATTTTGGAGGGACAATCAAAGTGTACAAAAGATAAAAAACCGGAGCGTGGTCGCGACACGTCCGGCAGTGTGTTAACAATCATTTTATTAACTAATTCGTTTACAAAGGTATGAATAAAAAACGAAAAACAAGGCTTGTCGAACGCGACAAGTTGAAAAAAAAGTCATCCGCCATGAGATGGGCGTTGCTCTTGTTGTTCGTGTTCTTCTCGGGGCTTTCGGCGAACGCCCAGGACACGAAGAAAACCGTGACCCTTTCCGGGGAGTATTCCGTGAGGGAAGTGTTCGCCGAGGTGAAGAAACAGGCCGGATACACCGTGTCGTACAACAACGAGCGGCTCGACACGGAACGCCGCCTGACGCTCGACTTCAAGAACGCGTCGGTGACCGCGGTCATGGACAAAGTGTTGGAGGGCACGGGGCTGAGGTATGAAATCTTGAACGACTTCATTATTCTGTCGGTGGACAAAAAGTCGGCGGCCGACTCGCTGGTGGAAGTGACAGGTCGCGTGGTGGACGAGAAAGGAAATCCTATTCCCGGGGCCTCGGTGATTGTCTACGGCACGCAGCAGGGCGTGGCCACGAACTCCGACGGGGTTTATACCTTGCGAGTTCCTGCCGACGCGGTGTTGCAGGTGTCGTTCATCGGCTATAAGACGGAGACCATGGCTGTGGAAAACAGGCGTAGAATCAACGTGCAACTGACCTCGACCTCCGAGGACTTGGAAGAAGTGCAGGTCGTGGCGTTCGGAACGCAGAAAAAAGAATCTGTCGTTTCCGCTATCACCACGGTGCGTCCGATGGACTTGAAATCGTCTTCGTCCGACCTGACGACCCAGTTGGCCGGCAAGGTGGCCGGCATCGTGGGCTGGCAGACGGGCGGTCTTCCCGGCGCCTTGACGGAGGAAGAGATGAACACCCGCTTCTACGTGCGGGGCATCACCTCGTTTCAGACGGACGCGAACATCGACCCGCTTATCCTGATTGACGGGGTGGAAATGTCGAAGTTGGAATTGGCCCGTTTGGCTCCGGAGGACATCGAGACCTTCTCCGTGATGAAGGATGCCTCCGCCACGGCAATGTACGGAGCCCGAGGCGCGAACGGTGTCATTCTCGTCACCACGAAGAAAGGCGAGGAGGGAAGCGTCTACACCTCCGTACGCTACGAGGCCGTCATGTCCATGCCGACTCGAGAGATCGAGGTGGTAGATCCCGTGACGTATATGCGGATGTACAATGAGGCGCTTCTTACCCGCGACCCGCTGGCTTCTCCGCGTTACACGGCTTTGGACATCCAACGGCGCGAGGACAAGATATTCCCGAACTGGGCTTATCCCGCCAACGATTGGTACGACATTCTTTTCAAGGACTACAACGTCAACCATCGCTTAGGCATCAACATCCGGGGCGGGTCGAAAGTCGTGCAATACTACGCCTCCGTCAATTACGTGCGCGACATGGGTATGCTGAAGACCGACCGGCTGAACGAGTTCGACGTGAACATCAAGAACAGCACGCTCTCCTTCCGCGTGAACCTCAACGTGAACCTGCATCCGCAAATCAAGTTGCTCTATAACGGGTCGGCCAATTACGACAAATACCACGGCCCGCTGCGAAGCGTGGCGCAGGCTTATCAGTTGGCGTTTCAGGCAGACCCGGTGGCTTTTGCCCCGACTTATCCGGCGGACGATGTGTACAATTGGGAGCATATTCGTTTCGGGGCAAGGCAGGCGGGTGGAAATCTTCTACAAGAAAATCCTTATGCCGGTATTCATTATGGCTATTTGGAACGACACCGTTTCTCGACAACCCATCAGGTGGAATACATCCACAACTTGTCATCTTTGATTAAAGGGTTGGAGGTGCGTGGCCGCGTGGCTTTTTCCGAAACCGGATTTTATTCCACGCCATACGAGACGTCTCCGTTCTTCTACCGCTTGGAAAGTTTTGACGAGTCGACAGGCGCACATACGTTATATGCCTTGAGTGAAGACTCTGGCGACCGGACAATCTCCAAGGGCGACGAGACGACCAGTAGCAAAACGCAGTTGAACTACGAGGTGCGCCTCTACCACACGGCGGCTTGGAAGGACCACCAGACGGCTCTCACGGCGGTGTTCAACGCCCAACAGGCCTCGAGCACGGGAGCCATGACCTATTTGGAATCTATCGAGCACCGCAACCTTGGCTTTTCCATGCGGGCCAGCTACGGGTATAAAGACCGCTACTTCGTGGAGGGAAGTTTTGGCTACAATGGGTCGGAGCGTTTTGCCAAGAAACACAAGATGGGCTTTTTCCCCGCCGCGGGATTCGCATGGGTCATTTCCAACGAGCCGTGGATGCAGGGGGCCTACAACTGGATACCATTCCTGAAGTTACGGGGGTCTTGGGGCAAAGTCGGCAACGACGGTATTATCAGTTCCCCCCGTTTCGTGCACTTGCCGGACGTGGACGAAACAACGAGTAATTCCCAGCAACCCAATGAGGATCGAACGAATACGTGGAGGGTGTTTAATTATCCCAACGAGGACATCCAGTGGGAAGTGGCCGAGCAGGTGAATCTTGGCTTGGAGGCCAAGATGTTCAAGGGCGTGCTGGAATTCACGGTGGACGCTTATCAGCAGGTGCGTCACAACATCCTCGCCCAACGAATGACCATCCCGGCCCATATCGGAGTGGAAAGCATTCCGCTGGACAATGTGGGGAAAGCCAAGTCGCAGGGGATTGATTTTTCCGGGAAAATACAGAAGGCTTTCACGCCGGATTTCTGGATTATTTTGAACGGCACGTTCACTTACAGCCGGGCGGAGTACAAGGAACTGGACGAAGCCACTGACACGCCGTGGTGGCAAAGCAAAATCGGCCACGAGATTTCACAACAGGTGGGCTTCGTGGACCAAGGACTGTTTCGCTCTCAGGCGGAGGTGGACTACGCTCCCCAGCAGAACGGTGAGTACGCCTTGGGAGACATCCGCTACCGCGACATCAACGGCGACGGAGTGATCGACGTTGAGGATGCCGTGCACATCGGATTCCCGACCACGCCCCGCATCACTTACGGTTTCGGCGGTTTTGTCACTTACAAGAACTTGGAGTTCAGTTTTTCTTTCCAGGGGTCCGGCCGCCGCGGATTCTTTATCGATCCGGTCAGTATTAGTCCCTTTGTCTCTGGGCGCCAGTTGTTGAAGGCCATCGCCGAAGATCATTGGACTCCGGAAAACATGGAGCCGCGACCGTTTTGGCCCCGCCTGTCGGTCAACGGCATAGATACGCATAACAGGGAAGAGTACTATGACAACTCGGACTATGGTGAGGGTAACACGTATTATAGCACCTACTTTATGCGGGAGTGCCGCTTCCTGCGTTGTACGGGACTGGAATTGGCTTACAACCTGCCGGACACCTGGAAACGGGCGTTGAAGATGCAGAATGTGAAGTTCTTCTTCCGGGCGAACAATCCGTTCATCATCTCGAATTTCGACCTTTGGGACGTGGAGTTGGGCGGCAGCGGATTTAACTATCCCATCCAACGGACTTACGCCGTCGGACTGAACTTTAGTTTCTAACTTTAAATGGGAATAACTATATGAAAAAAATTTTGACTATCATTTGCGGACTGGGACTGCTGGCAGGAGGATGCGGAGATTTTCTGGACATCGTGCCGGACAACGACATCAAATCCATAGAGACCATTTTCGAGCAGCGCAGCCAGGTGGATCAGTGGGTGGCCACGTGCTACCGCAATATGTCGAACAACGCGTCGTTAGTGAGCAATGCGGCCTACACGGGGGCGGACGAGTTGGTGGGTAATGACAGGTTGCGCTACAGCATGGGCGTAAACGGCAATATGGAAGGTTTGCTCATAGGCGACGGGGTGCAATCCGCCTTGAGCCCGATTAGCGGTTCTTGGACGAGCACGTCTTATTATGCGACCATTCGCTATTGCAACACGTTTTTCGAGCACATCGATGACGCGTTCAATATCAAGGAAGACGAGAGAAACTTATGGACGGCCGAGGTGAAGGCCGTCAAGGCATTCTACTATTTTCAATTGGTGCGCAAATACGGACCGATTGTCTTGTTGGACAATACGGTCGGGGTGGAGACGGAGACCGAGGACATGAAGATGCCCCGCTCGCACGTGGACACTTGCTTCAACGAAATTGTGCGTTTGTTGGACGAGGCGATTCCGGTGTTGCCGTTGAAGGCGGAAAAAGAGACGGAGCGGCAGGGCTATTTCTATAAAGAGTCGGCCATGGCGTTGAAAGCGGTGGTGTTAGTCTATCAGGCCAGCCCTCTCTTTAACGGTAATCCGTACATGGCCAATTTCAGAAACCGTGCCGGAGAGCCCCTCTTCTCGGCGGAGGAGGACCGGGAAAAATGGCGCGTGGCCGCCGAGGCTTGCGATGCCGCCATCGAGCTTTGCGAGAGCGCGGGATGGGGCTTGGTCGGAGGCGACGCGGCGGCTGACATCCCGCTGCGCGAGCGGTTGCAGTATATCGACGAGTCCGTGTTGGCGCCCGGATGCCAAAGCGAAGAGGTGGTGTTGATGGCCAAACGACCGAACTCGGCGATGGTTGCGGATTTGTTTTTTTACGGGCATACGCTTCCCTATCTGACGCATAGCGAAACGAGGCCGAACAGCTCGTCGTCGGACGGTTCGCTGGCGCCGTCGCTGAACATAATTGATATGTATTATACGGAGAACGGCCTGCCCATGGAAAACGATTTGACCTGGATTGAGACCAAGCCGAACGCCGCCCAAATGATGGGGAGCGTGGATGACCCGCTTTACTACGACAAGGTGATTCCGGCGAATGAACGGGTGCTGGAATCGCATTTGGACAGGGAGCCTCGGTTCTACGCCAACATCGCCTTCGACCGCGGCTATTGGCGGGGCATTATCAAAAGCACTGACGAGGAAGACAATCCGTTGGTGGTGATGGCGCGCCGGGGGGAAACGTTTGGCACTTACCTGACGGATTTGCAATCCGACGGATACCAAAACCGGACGGGATATTGGCTGTTGAAGCACCTTTATTTGGATGTGCCGTGCGACGGATATTCTACCCAGGTTGATTCAAAAGGCGCGCTTCCCATGCCATTGATTCGTATGGCGCAGTTGTACCTGATGTCGTCCGAGGCGTGGAACGAGTATTTGGACGCGCCGAACGAGGATGTGTACGCGGGTATCGACAAGGTGCGCTCCCGGGCGGGGATTCCGGATGTGAGGACGGCTTGGACTCGTTATTCCAACCAACCGGACAAGCCGACTTCCAAGGTGGGCATGCGCGACATCATCCGCCGGGAGACGACCATCGAGCTGGCATTCGAAGGCCAGCGTTTTTGGGACTTGCGCCGTTGGCTCATCGCCCACGAGGTGCTGAACGAGCCGCTCTACGGTTGGAACGTGGTGGCCACCGAAGAGAGCGGCTTCTACAACAACTTCCAAGGCCCGATTGTCGTATGGAGTTTGCGGGGATTCACCGCGCCAAGGGACTACTTTTGGCCGATTAGCTCGAGCGAGGTGATGCGTTCCGGCGTTGTCCAAAACCCGGGCTGGTGATAGAAGAATAAATCTATAAACGAATACAAAAGAAATTATGATGAAAAGATTTGGACTATTATTTTTATTGCTTGGATTGGCCTTTGGCGCCTGCGAGGACGATGACGAGATGTTCGACGTGCCGGTGCCGACGGAATCCATCACTTTCGAGGCGGTGCCGGGTGGGGCTGTCATGCGCTACACCATACCGGACAATCCTGCCGTCTATGCCTACCGTGTGCGCTACACGAACGAGCGCGGCGAGGAGGTTACCTCGTTGGGAACTCGTTTCGAGGACACCCTCGCTCTCGGAGGCTTCAATGCGCCGAGGGAGGCTGTGCGAGTAAACGTCAGCCTGATAGACAAGAACAACGTGGAATCAGAGCCGGAGGAAATGACCTTCCGCACGCTGGCTTCCGTGCCTTACGCTTTCCTCGACAGCCTGCAAGTCGTGAGCAGTTGGGGCGGTTTCCGGGTAGAATCCTCGTACACGGGAAGCGTGACCGGCCTTGTGAACGTCTACCGCGTGGGAGTAAATCCCTATTCGGGGGAAATCGACACCCTCTATCTGACAAACTTCAGCATACCTTCGGGGCAGGCGAACACGTTTATCTCCATGAATGTGGAGGAGGAGGAGACGACCCTTGTCTTAAAGACGGAGGATGCGAATGGATACGCCGTGCGCCAATCCGTTTATACGGGATTGACCCAGCATGCGATGGAATTGTATCCCACGGAGAATCTTGTCGTTTCCGACCCCGGCGGGTTTAGCCAGGAAATTCCGACAGCGGGCGACTATACTTACTCGGGCATGCTGGGAATCGAATACCTGTCCGACGGCGACAAGACGGGTGTCACGAGCGTGGCGGGTGGCAACGTATATAATATTTATACCTATGCGACGAATGTGGACGGCCGAGGCTCTTATGTGCAGGTGGAGTTGGCCGAGGCGAAAGTGATAGCCACGGTGCGGTTGTATGGCATGTATCGCAATATTGAATTCTATTATCATGGTCGTCAACCTTTTTACAACGGTTATCAAGATAGGTTGCCGAATCATGTGAAGGTGTGGGCTACCAATGACCCGGCGGTGGCGGCAAATCCGGAGATGACCGAAGATTGGGTGGAATTGGCCGATTTTTACCAGAATCCGGACGGGAACGGCTCTTATTGGCCGCAACACAATTTTTTGAGCACCCGAAGCGCGGCGGACTATGCGAACTTGACCCCTTATTACGCGGACGTGACCTGCGACGTGGTGGAGACGGAATACAAATACCTCCGCGTGCAGTCGCTGGATCACTTCTACACTCTTCCGGGATATCAAGGAGAAAACACGTCGCATTACATTTCGTATCATGAGTTGGAAGTTTATGTAAAAAGAGATTAGAATATGAGAAATATTTTGCTATTGAGCCTGTTGGCATGCTTTTGCTTTGCGGCATGCGAGGATTTGGAGGACACTTACGATGATTTTGTGGGCGACGGCCCGATTGACTATTTGGCGACTTGTTCCGAGGTGACCGTGTCGCCGGGGTGGGAGCGGCTGGTGGTCACTTGGAAAAACCATCTGGACCCGTTCCGGAGCGGTGTGTGGGTGCAGTGCGTGTCGAACACGGACACGCTGCAGATGGAAGTGGCGGCTAACGACACGATTTGCGAGTTCCGTGGTTTGTCGGATGCCACCTACGTCGTGTCGGTGGCGCCGGTGTCGGAGACGGGCGACACGGCCTTGGTGGCCACCGGAACGGGACGCCCCTATACGCTTGCCCACGAGTCGGTGATGGGATACGGACGGGGGATCCAGAAATATATGTTCGTGAAAAACAATTTGGTGATGTTCATGGGCACCAGACCTTCCGGTGCGACCCAATTGATATTGGAGTACACCGATCCGGCGGGGAATCCGCAAGAACTGAGTCTGATTAACAATTTCAGTTCGGCGAACAAGAACATCCTTTTGGAGGACGTGGACGCGAGTTCACCGGTGAGATTGCACCGCAAGGGATTGCTGGGGGATTGCGTGGACACCATCACTTTTCCTGTGGTCGACTTGGATCCGGAGCTCGTAAATATGGATGTCGATTTCCAAAACCGGCTGTTGGAACGCTACGGAACGATTGATTACGCCACGGAGACGCTGGAGTTGGACTATGACCTGCCGACCATAGAGGATATCCTTTATTTTCCAAACTTGACGAAACTGGAGTTGGGCAAAAACCGGTATTACGATGCCTATGAATACACGAGTACGACCAGTGCTATCACGGGCGGGGACGATTACGAGGCCCGTGCGGAGTTTGCCGTTGAAACAATGAAGAAAATCAATCCCGATTTTGAGATGGACAACTATGGAGGAATGCAGTACCGGTTGGTGAGTTTCGATTTTTCCTTCTCCAATTGGATGGATATACCTTCGGCGGCCGACAAAGCATTGCTGGACGTGATAGGCGACACCGTCATGTGTTCGGTGCCGGAGGCGGTGTACGGTTTCCGATCGAGTATTTTGCTGGACGATGATCCTGCGAATTACTGGGAAACCACATCTTCGGAGCAGCGGACTTACGAGTTGACCCTCGATTTGGGCGAGATGCGGACGGTGAACGGACTGAAAATCACGCAGCCGCAAGTGGGTGAGATGTCCACTTCCAGGAATTATTTTCCGACGAGCGTGATTGTGGAAGTGTCGATGGATAATTTTACTTGGGAGAGTCCCTGCCATGCGCTGTCGAACACGCTAGGCACCGGCATCGCCGAAGTGAAACTGCTGGATTTCGTTGAGCCGCAGGAAGTGCGTTACATTCGACTGACGCTCCGCGACCGTGCCTATAACGGCATTTACGGCTGCAACCTCGGCGACTTCATTCCGTACTGACTCTCATCCCCCCTTCGGGGTAGGGGCTGTATCGAAATGCAGTTTTCATACCCCCTCCCCCCTTCGGGGTACTCCCCCCTACCTTATGGGAGAGTTTTCCGCCCACGGAATCCCGCCCTGCTTGGGGAGAGTTCACCACAAGGGAATTGTTCCCTATTTTAGGGAGAGAGTTGTCCGAGCACAGCCTAACACACTGAAAACCACTGCTCCGCAACTCCTCCCCTAACGTAGGGGAGGTGGCGGCAAAGCCGCCGGAGGGGTATCATAAAAACAAACAATTAATTGAAGTGTATAAAACAAACCAAAGAAATCATTGTATGAAAAAGCTAATTTACATTGTATTGGGAATCCTGCTGACCCCGGCGTTGGCCTTGGCGCAGGAGGGATTCAAAATCACGGCGCAGACATCCGGTCTGCCCGACGGCAAGATGTATCTGATTTACAGCAAGGGCGGCGACACCCTCGCCACCGCCGACATGGTGAACGGCAATTTCGTGCTCACTGGCAAGGTGGACGTGCCCGACGTGGCCTACGTGATGACCGCCGACGGACGGGGGAGGATTCCCGTCATGCTGGAGAACACGGAGTTCCACATCACGGCCAACGAGCAGCTTGTCCTCGTGGAGGGCGGCAAGATGCAGGACATCGCCAATGCCTACGATGCCCTTAACGCCTCGCTCGTGCAAGAGCGTAAAAAATTGCAGCAGCAAGCGCAGCAGGCGATGAATGAGGGCAACCAGATGAAGGTGCAAACCCTCTCCCAACAGTTCGAGGCAGCGCAGAAGAAAGCACAGGAGCAGGCGATGAATCTATTGAAGGAGAACGCCAACACCTACGTGTCCGCCTATCTCGTGTCGCAGACCATGAACCAAGTGGGGCTGGAACTGCTGAAAGAGCAGTACGGCTGGTTGGGCGATGCGGCGAAGATTAGCGCGTGCGGCATGGCCGTGGCGCAGAAAATCGCCCAGCTGGAGGCGTTGAGCCCGGGACACGCCGCCCCGAACTTCATGGCCCTCACCCAAGAGGGCGACACGCTGACGCTGCACGACGTGAAGGGGAAGGTGAAGCTCGTGGACTTCTGGGCGTCGTGGTGCCAGCCTTGTCGAAGGGAGAATCCCAACGTGCTGAAGATGTATTTGAAATACCAGTCGAAGGGCTTGGAGATTGTCGGCGTGTCGCTGGACCAGGACGTGAACGCCTGGAATAGGGCGATTCAGGAGGACGGCTTGAAGTGGAAGCACGTCATCGACGAGGGTCAGCAAATCGCCCGCGCCTACAACGTGATGAGCATTCCCCACACGGTGCTCCTCGACGAGAACAACAACATCGTCGCCGTGAACCTCCGCGGCGCGCAGTTGCAGAAGAAAATCGCTGAGCTGCTCGACAAGAAGAAAAAATGACGATTCATTGATTGTTTGGCGATTTCATCTCTCCGTTTCCCTTTCCATTGCTCTTTTTAGCATAGAAACACATCATAAAATTCGAAGAAGACAGATAGCCCAAAAAGGAAAAATAAACAATTTGTGCGTGCGAGGGGCGAGAAAACGAAAAAAGACCTCACGCCTCTTATTTTGACAACCGATTTTTATAGACAGCCGGGGAGCAATCTTCGCTTCCCGGCATTTTTTATATCATTAATAATGCGAATCAGGAGTTGAAAATAGTTTCTGATTCAGGTTTTAAAAGTTTGTAATTCAGTTAATTATCTCATT
>CALUHX010000067.1 GCA_944320555.1 uncultured Butyricimonas sp.
CAATAAGATAATTAACTGAATTACAAACTTTTAAAACCTGAATCAGAAACTATTTTCAACTCCTGATTCGCATAAATCATTATTTTCTCCATTGTTCTACAAATCATTTAAACAAGCACCTTGCCCATTCTCCCGTCCCGTCTTTTCAATTATACCCCTCCGGCGGCTCTGCCGCCACCTCCCCTATTTTAGGCGACGAATTACAAATTAATGATATTCAGCACAATCTCCTCACCCAGACAACTCTCCCCCTAAGGTAGGAGGAGTACCCCGAAAGGGGAAGGGGGTATGAAAAGAACTCTCGATCCAACGGCAAAGGCAGCAAGCATATCACTCCGCCACTCCACCGTAATCCGTGCCGTCGTCCTCCCAGTCGCCGATGGACACGTTCACGCCCTCGCTCGTCTTCGTCACCTCCACCGTGCACATGTACCGTTTGTTCGCCTCGAACGTCATTCCCCGCGTCAAGTGGAATTCCCGTCCGTCCACGACCACCGTCACCAAATCGCACTCCTCCACTGTCTGCGGCACCAACAAGGCCCGGTAATACTCCCCGTCCTTGCCCAGCGTCACGCTTGTCCGTCCGCCCTGTGCCACGGCCACGCCCGTCGCCAAGTCAATCTTCGCCTCCGTCATCACGTGGTTCACCCTCACTGCGATTTCCGCGGCAGCCAGCTCCTCCTCCGTGAATCCGCCACCCGGCGTCACTTTCACCCGCACGCAGCTCAACGCATGGCGCACCGTCACATTCACCGCCTCCTCGCTTGGAGCGGCGCCCTCCGTCTTTCCCCACAGGAAATCGCTCGCCTTGTAAGCCTCCACGGTCGACTGGTCCTCCCGCACGCTGAACACCTGTCCCGTCACCGTCGGCGACGCCACCCGCGGATAATACACGTAAAAGTCGGCTTTCGTTTCCTCGTCCTGCCAATAAATCGCCGTCTCCGGCGTCCACGTTCCCGCATCATAAGTAAACTTCGCATTGTCGGCATGGTTCCCCGAACCTTGCAAGGCGCCGGCCGCTCCGCCAACGTAATTCACCACATACACTCCAATCTCGTCCCCCGCCTCGAATCCCACGTCCGTGGCCCGGCTTATGCCCCGCCCTTCCGCGTCAAGCTCCACCATACCCACGTTCAACTTGATTTCCACCGCCTCGGCCTCCGGTTCTGTCCCCGGTTCCGGCTGAGGCTGAGGCTCATCTCCATTGCTCCCGCCCGAGCATCCAAACAGCCCGGCGGCCACCACCCCCAACATCCACATTTTAATGCAACCAGATTTCATAGCTCCATTGTTTAATTTCACAATCATTTTAAACATCGGCGCATCCAAAACCATGCGCCACCTTTTCACATTTCATTAAACAAAAAATGTTCACAAGTACTTGTAATCACAAAAGTAAAGCCTTCCAAATCCAAAATCAAGTTCACAATGGTTCATAACCGATTTTTTAACATTTCCCCCACTCCCTCCCTCCTTTTCCTCTCCCCCAACCCTTCCTCTCCGCTGTCCCGGAAACAAAAAAAAGTGTGCCGTTTCCGGCACACCTCCCTTGTTCATTAACTAAAAACATTGCAACCAGCTCCTAAGCTTTGTGAGCAAAACAACTCGTATCATTTTCACGTTTCAAAAGTATTACACAGTAAAACACAAATCAAGTTCATAATGGTTCACATCACATCTTTTCACTCTACCCCGCTAGACGCCTTGTTCAATTTTGTTTCATTTTATATTTTTGATAACAATTTAGTAAAACACACCCATAAAAATCCGTCTTTCCCCACTTTGACCTCCCAGACAAGCCACGTCCCGACCTATCGACGCACATTTTCTCTTCAATGGTAGCCTCGCCCTCCTTGCCTTCCACTTCAGCAACCCTTACCAATAACGTCAACATAATCTACAAGGTATATTAAACAAAACACAAATGTTAACAATACATTCATTTCTCTAATTCCAGTCGATAATTATCGAATAAAATTCGAACAATCATCGAAGAACGAACGAGAATACATACTTTAAATCTTATAGTAATGTTAAAAGAAAGTAACCTATTCGGACAGGACAAGCCAAGGGCAAGCAGAAGAAAGGAGGGGCGAACCACAAGGAAAGAGACAAGGCGGCACAAAGAAAAACGAGGAAAGGAGGGAGAGCCTCCGGATGAAGAAAAAAGAGCGGGCCGAAAGAGGACAAAGACGTTTGTAGCAACCAATCTCCATCGACCCGCTTGAATAAAAAAACAACAATATACACAACCAGCTTTTTCGTACATGAAACGATAAGGCCGTGCACGGGCAAAATTAATATTTGCCCACACACCAATCAAGTTCACAATGGTTCATTTGGGGAAAAAATATTATTTTTTCTCCAAAATCGTGATTTCACGGATAAAAATCGAACGGCGGCGGCCTAATTGCGATTCATTCGGATCAGAGTTGAACACCTCAACCGGACGCAAATTGACCTGCGACAAAAGCGCGGCGCCCAACACCTCCTCTGCCGGCCGCTCAGACACGAGCACCATAGGCAGTTCCCGCAAAAGCGTGGTGTCAGAGCGGAAATCCCGAGGAAGAATCTGCCTTCCGGCCTCGTAGATGAACTCGATACGCGGCGAAGTCTCGCTCACCTCGTAATAGAAGGGCATTCCCCTCACCTCCTCGTTCTGGCGCAAAGAACGTATGCTGACAAAATCGGGATTATTGAAGTACACCGCCACGCAGGGCATCAGGAAGGCCTCGACCAATATCAACATGACGACCACTCCGGTATAAACCTTAAAAACCCGGAACCGCAGGCCTCCGACGAAAATGGACCACGCCGCGACCAAAAAGCAACAAGAGACCAGAACAAGGGCGACCAGGCCCATCTGATCCGTGGCGTAGAACATGACGTAAAGGGCGACAGGCATGGCAAAAGCTATCAGCGCAGGCACAAACGCATTGACGCGGAAAAGAATCCTGCCGGGGCGAGAAAGCTGTTTGGACCGCACGGCATCGTAAACGTAAACCACATAGTGGGCGACGACCACCGAAGCCGGCACCAGCAAGGGCAACAAATAGCGGGTTTTCTTCTCCGGCACGCAAGAAAGCAAGACAAGCACGGCCACTGTCCAAAGCGCCGCAAAGGCGTAATCCTTTCTCAAAACGACTTTACGCCTCAGCCAGAACCATCCCAGCAATCCGCTGAGCAAGAAGAGGGACCAAAGACCCGACTCGGCGAAGAAAAGATGATAGTAGTACCACGGCCGCACGTTATAGTTCACCCAATTAGACGACTCCCGGGCAAAAATGGAAAGTATTTCCTCCCGGTGATAGAGATACAAATAACCGGGCCACCAGAAGCCGATAACCGCAAATACGAGCACCATCACCGCCACAGACCACCATTTCCCTTGAAAAGAAGGACGATAAATCCAAAGATAACTGAGAAGGAAAGGAAGCAAAAGCGCATAAAAGGATATCGGACCTTTACCCAAAAAAGAGAGTCCCAGGAAAACGCCCGCCGTGAGGAATTTACCCCAAGCCGCCCCCCGGGAAACCATGCCCCGATAAAAATAAAGGATGGCTCCCATCATAAGAGCGTGACAATAAATGTCCCACGTGGCGGTACGCCCCGCCATTATGACATTATAGGAAGTGGCAAGAGTAACCGCGGAAAAAAGCGCCAACAATTTATTGCGACTCATCTCCAGCACGAGAAAATAAAGGAAAAACACCATAAGAGTGGCCACTAATCCCGCCATGGCGCGCTGGAGGACCAGATTGTCGGGAGAGACCATCTCGACAAGGGCGGCCACCCACGTGGGCAAAGGGGGCTTAGCGAACCGCAATTCCCCATTCATCGTAGGAACGAGCCAATTGTCGAACTCGACCATTTCCCTGGCAGTAACAAAATTGCGCGCCTCCATGATGTCGGGATAAAGCACTCCATTGTGCATGAAGAACGCGAACCAGCACACCACAAGAATGAAAAGATAATGTATCCAGTTTCTTTGCATAAAATTCAATCCAATAGTTTAACGCGAATTTATACAATAATCCGCAACGAGCGCAAGCCGGCGACAAGAAGGATTGCAAATATTTTTATCCCCGTTGACCGCTATGTCCTTTTTTGATATTACTTTTGGGGGTGGAAAATAAAAAAGCCCGAATAGGCTGACAATGCCATGCGCCTATCCGAGGCTCTCTCACATAAAAGACTTATTGACAAAGGAAATGAAAATCGGACAATATTTATTGTTGCTGGCGTTTTTGGTGCCGGTGCTGGTGTTGAGGGATTTCACGCCGAACAACGAGTTGAAGTATTTGAGCATCGCGGACGAGGCGTTGCGGGACGGGCATTTTTTCACGTTCTATAACCACGGGGAAGTGTACGCCGACAAGCCTCCGTTATATTTCTGGCTGCTGATGGGGAGCCGGTTGCTGCTGGGCGAATGGCGGATGTGGGCGTTGGCGTTGTTCTCCGCGCTACCGGCGTTGGGGTGCGTGGCAGTGATGAACCGGTGGACGCGCCCGCAAACGGACAAACGGGGACGGTGGGGCGCGTCAATCATGCTGCTCTCGTCGGCGATGTTCATCGGATCGGGAATCGTGCTGCGGATGGACATGCTGATGTGCCTGTTCATTCTGCTGGCGTTGCGCACGTTCTACCGGATGCACTCCGGAGAGGGGAAGCGGCGGGACGGGGTGCTGCTGCCGGTGTGGATTTTCCTGGCGATATTCACGAAGGGGCCGGTGGGATTCATCGCGCCGGTGCTCTCGATTATTGTCTTTTTGGCACTGAGAAAGGAGTGGCGGCAAATGGGCCGCTACCTGGGATGGCGGACGTGGGGAATTCTCGTGGGGCTTTGCGCAGTATGGTTCGGGTGCGTGTATGCGGAAGGCGGCAACGAGTATCTGAACAATTTGCTTTTTCACCAAACGCTGGATCGGGCAAGCGACTCGTTCCACCACAAGGAACCGTTGTGGTATTATTGCATGGCATACTGGTACTCGCTGGCACCGTGGTCAATCCTATATGCCACGGTGATTATCATCGCCTTGCGCAAGCGGCTATTGAAGACCGATTTGGAAAAATTCTTTTTGACGGTCATCGCGACGGTATTTGTCGTGATGTCCTTGTTCAGTGCGAAACTGGATATCTATTTGCTGCCGATATTCCCGTTCTTCCCGTACTTGACGGCGGTGCTGCTGCCCCGAATGCGGGGCAACTGGGTGGCATGGACGGTATACGCACCGGTGGTGGTGTTCATCGCCGCGCCGTTCGCGCTACTGGGCATGGGCGGGGTTCCGGGCATGCCGGAGTCGGGATGGGTCACTGCGGCGGGATGGATGTTGGCGGCCTACGCCGTAATGGGGCTGACGCGCCTCCTGCGCCGGGACCTGAGGGGAGGGATTGAATGGGCTGGCCTCGGAGTGCTGGCGGCGTTGTGTCTCGGAGGATTGGGGATGCCGAAAATCAATCCGTTCATCGGCTACGGAGCGGCGGCGGAACGGGCGATGGAAATCGCCGCGGAGGAGGGGACGGAGCGTTACTATTTTTACCGCTTCCGCAGCGGAGAGAACATGGACGCCTATATCGGGAAGCCACTCACGAAACTGACGGAGCCCGCCGAACTGCGCGCCGCCCACTCGCAGGGCGACGGCCTCATCTTGCTGAAAGAGAAAGACGCGCGCCGCAACCCGGAAGTCGGAGAGTGGCTGCGAACCGTGCCTCACGAACAAGTCGGCAACATCTACCTCCTGCCCGCACGGCGGGAGGCCGGTCCGCAGGAAGGCCAACCCCTATAAAAAGAGAACAAACAAGAAAGATCTTCGGGCAAATTTCCAGCGGCATCGCAAGTTTGTTCAAAAACGACACAGTTGTTTGAGATTCAACACGGAAACGGGGACTTCCTTGCCGACGGAGGCTTGCGCAGGGTTTGCCGGAAAGAAGAAGATTTGTATGATGATTTTTTATACCTTTGCAAGACAAACCAAGCAAAAGAAGGAAGCATTATGGCAACAATGGAGTTAAGTGCCATGCAGGCACAAATCGCACGGGAAGTGCTGAACATCGAGGACGCGGAACTGCTGAAAAAGATTCAGCGGAGCATCAAACGCCTGTGCTCAAAGGCAAAAGCGGAAGCGGAAGAAGAGTACCGGCCAGCGACGAAAAAAGAAATCCTCGCAGGCTTTGCGGAAGCGTGCAAGGAGGCGAAATTGTACAGGGAAGGGAAATTGCAGTTAAAATCATTAGAAGAAGTGCTCAATGAACTGTAACATCAAAACGTCCTCTCTCTTTGAAAAAGAATTGAAACGACTGGCGAAACGCTATCACTCAATTAAATCCGATGTGCTTTCTTTAGGGAAATCCTTACAAGAGAACCCTTTCCAAGGGACGGATCTAGGGAAAGGACTGCGCAAAATACGGATAGCCATCACGTCCAAAGGCAAGGGGAAAAGAGGCGGCGCTCGGGTCATCACCCTCACCGCGCTTGTGGCAACGGACGAGGCGGACGTGTTGCTGCTGACCATTTACGACAAATCGGAACGGGAAAATATTTCCGACCAAGAGCTGGAGGAAATACGGAGACAGTACGCCGATTGAGCGTCAGGCTTTGGCCTTGCGGCAAAGGTAAATGTTGCGGCTGTATGCCAAAATGCCGGTGGACTGCCCAAGGATGAGGACGGGGTCAAGACGATAAATGGCATAAGAAACAATTATCAGAGAACCGACCAGACTGATAATCCAAAAACCAACGGGCAAGAGGGACTCGTCTTTCCGCTTGGAGTAAATCCATTGGTAAACAAACCGAAGCGTGAAGATTATCTGCCCCAAAGAACCGTAAATCAGCAACCAAAGGGGAATTTTGTCGTTGAAAAAGAATTTGTCCACGAAAGCGGGGATATCCTTCAACACGTATCCGATGGCCACCAAAGGCGTGGCAAGGAAAATCACTCGCAAAACCAACGGCAATTGCCGCCAATGCTGTTTTTTGTCCAGATTCCATATATAAATATAGTAGGAAATGAGTTGCCCCAGAATGATGGCGAAATCATGCCGCATCCACCCGTACAAAAACAACAAATAAGAACCCAATATGCTCAATTGCCAAAAAATCGTGGGCGAAATCACTCTTTTGGCCCGCTCGGAAAGAATCCATTGCAGAAGAATGCGGGCGGAGAAGAAGACCTGGGCGAGAAATCCTATCACGTAAATCATGGAGCGGCGGATTACAGGTTATTGTCAGCAACCTCGTAGTTGATATACCGCTTCCTCATCCAACGGTAGGCGAAACAATCCTTGAAAGGTCCGACAAGCCGGTTGGCCAAATTGTATTTTGATTTCCCCGCGATACGAGGAAAATGGCGCACCGGAATTTGTTTCACCCGGCCGTGTTGCAACTGAATCAACGCAGGCAAGAAACGATGCATCCCGGTGAAAAAGGGAATCCTTTTCGCATAATCGGCGCGCAGCACTTTCAAAGGACACCCCGTGTCTTCCACCCCGTCGTGAGTCATCATCCGCCGGAAGCCGTTGGCAATCCGGGACGACATGTTTTTCACAAAACTGTCTTTCCGGCCCGTACGGATACCCATGACCATCTCGTAATCGCCCACGAACTCCAACAACTTGTTGAAATCCTGCGGCGTGGTCTGCAAATCGGCGTCGATATACCCGACCCATTTCGAATCGGCATTGTCGATTCCCGCCTTCATGGCCGCGCTTAACCCTCCGTTCCGGGCAAGATTCAAGAAAAAGAAATCCTTGTTGCGCCCACACACTTCCTGAATCAATCGCTCGCTATCATCCTTGGAACCATCGTTCACAAAAAGGACGCAAGACGACATTTTGGCCGTTTGCAGGAACTCCCCCAACTCTTTCTCCAATCGGAGAATATTCCCCTCCTCATTAAACACTGGCACAATGACGGTTAGCTGATAGTTGCCGGTCTTATTCATGGGTCTTCAAAATTTATATATACAAATTAAAATCCACTTCCGATAAAAATCATTAGTTTTGTTGTTCCATTCCGGAGGGAAGGCGAAAGGCCCGTTTTCCCCAAACGGCATGGGCTTATGTTGAAAAATTAAACGGACAAAGATATGCAATATAACCGAATTTTATTAAAGCTCAGCGGAGAATCTTTGATGGGCGCCCAAAAATATGGCATTGACACCAATTGCTTAGAAAGTTACGCACGCCAAATCCATGAAATCGCAAATATGGGAATCCAAATCGGCATTGTCATCGGCGGAGGCAACATTTTCCGCGGGCTGAGCGGCGCGAACAAAGGATTCGACCGGGTAAAAGGCGACAACATGGGCATGTTGGCCACCGTCATCAACAGCCTGGCCCTCAGCTCGGCACTGGACAACGAGGGATGCAAGAACAAGGTGCTGACCGCCATACGCATGGAGCCCATCGGGGAGTTTTACAGCAAGGCCAAGGCCATGGAATACCTGAAAGAGGGCTACGTGACCATTTTCAGCGGCGGGACAGGCAATCCGTATTTCACGACGGACACGGCCAGCAGCCTTCGGGCCATCGAGATAGAAGCCGACGCCATGTTCAAAGGCACCCGCGTGGACGGCATTTACACGGCCGACCCGGAGAAAGACCCTTCGGCAGTGAAATTCGACAAAATCACCTACGACGAGATTTACAACCGGGGGCTGAAAGTGATGGACTTGACGGCCACGACAATGTGCAAGGAAAACAACCTTCCGATTATCGTCTTCAACATGGACAAGCCGGGCAACCTGAAAAAAGTCATCAACGGGGAAAACATCGGCACCATTGTTTATTAACCACAAGTCTGATTTCCAATTTCAAAAACGACAAACCACAACAACCACAAAAAGAGAATGTGTTTTAGGGATAAAACATGGAGGAAATTCGAAAAAACATATTAGAAACCATTAATTCGCCGGCGGACTTAAAGAAAGTGTCGGAAGACGACTTGATAGAAGTCTGCCGGGAGTTGCGGGAAAAAATCATTGACGAGTGTTCGGAACATCCGGGGCATTTCGGGGCCGGCTTGGGCGTCGTCGAATTGACTGTCGCCCTGCACTACGTGTTCGACGCCCCTTACGACAACATCATCTGGGACGTGGGACATCAAGCCTACCCGCACAAGATATTGACCGGACGGCGGGAGGTTTTCCACACCAACCGCCAATACAAAGGAATCAGCGGATTCCCCAAACGCAGCGAAAGCCCGTACGACGCGTTCGGCACGGGCCACTCCTCGACCTCCATCTCCGCGGCCCTGGGCATGGCCGTGGCCGCCCAGCTCAATGGAGAGAAAGACCGTCTGTCCGTGGCCGTCATCGGAGACGGGGCCATGACCGGAGGCGAAGCGTTTGAGGGATTGAACAATGCGGGAGCCAACAATGCGAACCTGCTGGTCATCCTGAACGACAACAACATGGCCATCGACCCCAACGTGGGCGGCATGAAAGAATACCTGCTGGACATCACCACCTCCAAAACCTATAACAAGCTAAAAGACGACGTGTGGCACATCCTCGGACGCATCAACAAGATTAGTCCGGGCGCACGCAACTTGATACAAAAGATAGACAACAGCGTCAAGTCGCTGCTGCTGAAGCAAAGCAACCTGTTCGAGGCGTTGGGGTTCCGCTATTTCGGGCCGGTGGACGGACACGACGTGAACCACCTCGTAAAGGTGCTGCGGGACTTGAAGGACATCCAAGGGCCCAAACTGCTGCACTGCATCACGGTGAAAGGGAAAGGATTCAAGCAAGCGGAAATCCACCAGACGGACTGGCACGCCCCCGGCAAATTCAACAAGGAGACCGGCGAGCGCATCAAAGAGGACAGGACAGACATGCCGCCCAAATTCCAGGATGTGTTCGGCAACACGATACTCGAGCTGGCCCGGACGAATCCTCAAATCGTGGGAATCACGCCCGCCATGCCCACCGGCTGCTCGCTGAACATCATGATGAGGGAAATGCCCGACCGTTGTTTCGACGTTGGGATAGCCGAGCAACACGCCGTGACCTTCTCCGCCGGACTGGCCGTGCAGGGTTACGTGCCGTTCTGCAACATCTATTCCTCGTTCATGCAACGGGCGTATGACCAAGTGATTCACGACGTGGCATTGCAGAACTTGCACGTGGTGTTCTGCCTTGACCGGGGCGGACTGGTGGGAGCGGACGGCCCCACGCACCACGGAGCCTTTGATTTGGCCTACTTCCGCTGCGTGCCGAACATGACAATCGCCGCTCCGCTGAACGAGGAGGAACTGCGCGACATGATGTACACCGCCCAATTGCCCGGGAACGGCCCCTTCTCCATTCGCTACCCGAGGGGAAACGGCTCCATGGTAAATTGGCGCACACCGTTCAAAAAACTGGACATCGGCAAAGGCCGCCGCCTGCGTGAAGGCGACGACATCGCTCTGCTGTCCATCGGAGCCATTGGCATGGAGGCCAAGAAAGCCATTGAGGCGTGCGGAGAGCGTTCTGTGGCCTGGTACGACATGCGTTTCCTGAAACCGATAGACGAGGAACTGCTCCACGAGGTGTTCCGCAAATTCAAGAAAATCGTCACGCTGGAGGACGGAACCATCGTCGGAGGACTAGGCAGCGCCGTGTTGGAGTTCATGGCGGACCACGGCTACTCGGCCAAGGTGACGCGGCTGGGCATCCCCGACCGGTTTGTCGAGCATGGCAGCCAACAGCAACTCTACAAAGAGTGCGGATTCGACGCCGACTCCATCAGGCAACTTCTTTCCACCATGTAAAAGAGGACAGGCATGAAAACGGAGACACTATTACCGGACACTGCGGCCTGCGCGCACAAGTTCAAAGAGTCGTTCAAAACGACCTCCATGTTGGAGATAAACGCCTTATTCGCAGAAACCGCCATTCTTCCCTACAAAAAAGGGGAGTACATTTATCGGGAGAACACCCGAATCACGGGTTGCTATTTTCTTTATTCCGGAACGGTGAAGATTTTTCAGACGGGACAACGGGGCAAGGATCAGATTATCCGCTTCGGGAAAGCGGGCGACATTTTCGGATTCCGCTCCGTCATCCGCAATGAGCCGGCTTGCACGTCGGTGGAAACGCTTGCGGACTGCGTGGTGTGCCACATCCCCAACACCTCGCTCCTCCACACGTTGGCGCACAGCCCGGAATTCGCCTACGAAATGATGCAAATCGCCTGCAAGGAGTTGGGCGACGCCAACCATTACATCCGGGACATCGCCCAAAAACCCGTGAAAGCCCGCTTGGCCGAAGTGCTTCTTCTCCTCGCCAATGAGTTCGGACTGGAGGAAAACGGCGCCCTCCGGCTCAACATCTCCCGGGAAGATTTGAGCAATTTCGTGGGGACCGCCACAGAAACGCTTATCCGCCTGCTTTCCGAGTTGAAAGTCAACAAAACCGTCGACGCCAAAGGAAGAAAAATCATGTTGCTGAACATTCCCGAATTAAAAAGATTGGCGGAATCATAAATATCCGCTATATTTATCCCGCACAATTAACATCACACACAAACGACAAGACCATGGACACGGCCCCGACAACAAACAAACAGATTTGCGACTTACTACGGGCACACGACCCGAGGGGCATCAAGCTGCTGTTTGACACGCGCTACAAATCATTGGTTTCTTGGACGAACACATTCATCAACGATTTGGCGGAAGCGGAAGATCTCGTTCAAGAGTTCTTCATCGACCTTTGGAACGGAAACGTAAAAGAGGAGTTGCTCCCCGGGACACTGGACTCTTTCCTCCGCGTGCTGGTGCGCAACCGGGCCTACAACCAAATGAAGAAGCGGGACGCGCTCAAGAACCACGAGGACATCGAGAAAGTGGACGCCATCTTCCAAGAATACGACGACAGCAAGGACAAGGTCATCGCACAGGTGTTCTCGGAAATCGAAACCTTCCCCGAGCGGACTCGTCAAGTGCTGAACGGCGTGTTCGTCGATGGATTGAAATACCGGGAAGTGGCCGATCGGCTGGGCGTGTCCGTCTCCACCGTGAAGACCCTCCTCGGCAACGCCATCGAAAAACTGCGGGAACGCCTGGACAACGACCGGGTGGCCCAATTCCTCCTCGTGGTGACCTCTTTCCTGCCCCGCATCCACACCAAGAAGTAAAACAGGCGCTCACACAACAAAATAATTGCCGGAGTACAAGGTTGCCTGCCATCCCGATTTATTTAAGATACGCTCATTTTGTGTTATTTATCAACAGAGAAAAATCGACACAACAAAAAAATTATTTTTTTCTCCAAAACCATTAGACCTTTTTTCCGTGTTTGTTGTACTATGGATGAGAAAAGACTGTTCTTATGAGGAAACAAACACTAAATCGAGAAACGGAAGAATGGCTGACGGCCTACATCCTCGGACAACTGGACGAGGAAGAACGGCGGAAAGCGAAGGCATGGATTGAAGAGACACCGGAAAACCGGAGCGCCTACGAGTCGCTACTTCGAGACTGTCTCCGCATCCGCTGGGCGCAGGAGGACCGCCGCATTCAGACAGTGAAGGCATGGAGACGCGTCTCGGCGGCATTGCAACGGAAACGCAGACGCTGGAGCCACATCGCGGCGGCGGCCTCGGTGGCGTGCGTGTTCGTGCTGGCAGGCGTGCTGCTCTCCCGCAAAGAAACACCCGCCCCCGTGGCACAACACACGATTCAGCCCATACACACCCAAGCCACACTCATCCTCTCCACGGGGAAGGCAGTGAATCTGATTGACTCTCCCGGCGACATCAAGGAGCAGGACGGTTCCGTGGTGACGGTGGACAGTGCGGCAGGGCTCCGCTACGATTCATTGGCCGTCCCCGCCACGCAAACCGCTCCGATTTACAACAAAATCATCGTGCCCCGGGGAGGCGAGTACTTCGTCACGCTGGCCGACGGCACACAGGTATGGCTGGACGCAGAGTCGGAACTGGAATACCCGGTGCAATTCAACACCGACAGCCGGCAAGTGAAATTGAAAGGGAAAGCCTATTTCAGCGTCACGAAAGACGAGCGGAAGCCCTTCGTGGTGCGGGCCAATGAATTCGCCCTCCGGGTTTATGGCACGGAATTCAACATCGAGGCCCGGGACGAGCGCCACATCGAAACCGTGTTGGTCGAGGGAGCCGTCGGCTTCCGGGCGAACGGGAAAACGGCGGAACAACGCCTGCGGCCCGGCCAACTCGCCGTGGCGAACACCGTCACCGGCGAAACCCAGATACGGAAAGTGAACGTGGCCTCCTACGTGGCCTGGAAAAACCGGGAAATCGTCTTCGAGAACGAGCGGCTCGACCGCATCATGGACGAGGTCGCCCGCTGGTACGACGTGGAGGTGTTCTTCCAAAACGAGGAATTGAAAACGCTGCGTTTCGACTGCAACATGCCCCGCTACGCCGACATCCAAGATTTGTTCTTTTTTATGGAGCAGACATCGGACGCCCGCTTCAGCGTAAGCGGCAAGACGGTCATCGTCAGCAAAAAATAAGTGACGGAGAATTGAGCCTCTCCATCACTCTGTGTTAGTCAACGGCAGGCCCAATTGAGCCTGTGCCTGCCAAGTGTTCATCTAAATGTTTTACAAATGTATGAAAAAAGGAAAGAACTTGTGCCGCTATCTGCGTGAAGCGTGCCGAAAAACTGAAAAAATTATGAGATTGTGCGTCTTTTTCATCGTCGTGCTGCAATTCGCCGCCTTCGCCCGTGGCAACGCCCAGCACCAAATCGTGAGCCTGGACATGAAAAACGTGAGCTACTTCGAACTGTTCAACGAAATCCACCGCCAGACCGGCCTGCGTTTCATCTACAACACGAACCAGTTCGAGGACATGGCGAAAATCGACGTCTTCGCCCAAGGGGAAGAGGTGGGGAAGGTGTTGGAAAGCCTTTTCGCGGGCACTCCCTTCGCCGTCACGTTCAGCCAGAACGTGGTGATGGTGACGAAGAAAGCCGCCCCGGACGACGAGAAGAAGTCGGTGACGGTGCGTGGCTTCGTCTACGACGAGAAGAAGCAACCCATGCCGGGCGTGACGGTGCAGGTGGTGGGCACGAGCGTGGGCACGGCCACGACGGAGCGGGGCTGGTTCTCGATTGACTTGCCGATGCTGAAGGGGAAATTGAAGTTTTCGTTCGTGGGCTACAAGGACAAAGAGGTCGCTTTCACGGATCAAATAGCGAATGACACCTTGCGTGTATACATGGAGGAGAGCGTGGAGGAATTGGACGAGGCGGTGGTTGTGGCATACGGAGAGACGACGAGGAGGAAGGCGACGGGAGCGATTTCTGTGGTAAAGTCAGATGAGCTACAAGGAATACCGTCTACAAATATTGCCAGCTTGTTGCAAGGACGAGTCGCTGGTTTAGATATAACAAATATAACGGGAGCACCTGGAGGTGGTGGAATGGCCGTTACAATTAGAGGATACAATTCTTTGGATGTAGACCAGGAGCGTCGTCAGTTTTCGAATCCTTTATGGGTTGTTGATGGTGTTCCGTTAAATTCTTTCACTTCTCCGGTTACAGGAACTAACTTATTAGCAGAAATAAATCCGGATATGATAGAATCTGTCCAAGTCTTGAAGGATGCGTCGGCAGCTTCTATTTATGGCTCTCGTGCAGCAAACGGTGTGATTATTATTACGACTAAAAAGGGAGGTGCAAATCAAAAAGCCACATTCTCGGTAAATTTTTCACAGACATGGAGTGTTTTGCCTAAACTGCCAACAATTATGATTGGACGAAAAGAACGGATATTGAGACTTAAAGCTTTACGTAATATGCCACAAGCTTATTTGGATTGGGAAAATAAGCAGTATAAATATCCGACTTCTTTATTGGAAGTGGAGCGTAATCCCCAAGCTTCAATGGATTGGTTTTATCCTACAAAAGATTCAGAACCTACTGATGGAATTGTATTGCAAGATAGTTTGAATGCTTTTTACAATAATGCAACAAATTTTTTCCCGATGTATTTTGAAACGGGGAAAGTAACGAATGCGAATATCCAGACATATGGGGGGACGGATAAAATGACGTATGGCATAGGTTTGGGATATTACGATGAGGCTGGAATATTAAAAGGAACAGGTTTTAATCGTATTGATTTAACCACGAATATAAGTGTGACACCAATAGAACGCTTAGATGTGGATTTGCGGTTTTATATTTCATTGACGAATAGGAAAAAAAGCTCGGAAAATCAAACGGACGGTTTTCAGACTAGTACAAATGTGGAGGTGGTTCCTGGGGATCCATATGAGTTAACGACATTGTTACCAGGGGAAGGAAGTGTGGTCTGGGATGAAGTATTAAAATCACAACAAGGAATAAAAGAGAAAAATCGCTCTATAAGAGGACGTGCGAATGTAAAAATTGGGTATGACATAATTGATGGGTTGAATATATCAACATCATTGGCAGCGGATTATTCTCTCCATCGGCGTCATTATTTTTCTCCTTCTTATTTGGATGAAGATGGTTTCTCTATTAGTGTGGGAGAAACTGGCATCAATTTGATGGCACTGAATGAGACAATGTTGAGTTTTCAGAAAATGTTGAAAGAACATCATTCGTTTAATTTTTTAGTTGGTTTCTCATATCAGTATGATCAAGAAGAATATAATGGAGGAAGTGGACAAAATTCTCCAAGCGATAAAATTCAATATGTGCCTTCAGGTTTTCCGACATTGGTGGAAAAAGAAACGTGGGGATATACGGAAACAATACCTTTGCAGGCGTATCAATCTGACATGAAAGAAAAATCATTGTTGTCATGGTTTGCCAGGTTGGAGTATGCTTATAAAGAAAAATATTTTTTGTCATTGAGTTTTCGAAGAGATGGAAGTTCTACATTCGGTGCACGGAATCGTTGGGGCTCTTTTCCTGCTATAGCAGGAGCGTGGAATTTTAGTGAAGAAAATTTTGTAAAAGAAAATTTTGGATGGTTGTCTTTTGGGAAATTTCGAGCGAGTTGGGGACGTTCTGGTAAACATTTTGAGGAGTGTTATCTTGCGTTAGGCGAATTATATTCAGGTATGTCTTTTATGGGAGAAAGTACGCTGTCTCCGGGAACAGGTTTGTATAATGAGGATTTGTCTTGGGAAAACACAGATCAATATGATTTCGGATTGGATTTGGACTTGTTTAATTATCGATTAGGAATTACGTTGGATTACTATTATCGTTATTCGGATGATTTGTTGTGGCAAATTACGTTACCTGGAGATTATAATGGTTATTCTTCCCAGTGGCGGAATGCTGCGGCGATATCAAATGAAGGTATAGAATGGCTGTTTCGTTATGAGATTTTTAGAAAAGATGATTTGTACTGGAAAATATCAGTCAACGGTGCTAAAAACTGGAATCGTTTTGAAAAGTCATATACGAATGAAGACATTCCGACGATTGGAATCATTGGTAAGCCGTTAAACGGCATTTATACCTTGGCCACTGATGGTTTTGTGAATGAGCAAGACGAATTGGCAATCACATATAATAATGCGGGCATAGGTTCATATTTAAATAATGGTTCAAAAAATACATTTTATAAACCAGGAGACTATAAGTTTGTAGATGTTAATGGTGATGGTATAATAAGTGACGGGGATCAAGTATACCAAGGGAGTGCGTTACCCGATGTGTCGGGTGGAGTTGTGAATGAATTTCAATGGAGAAATTTTGATTTGAATATGTCAATTGCTTTTCAATTGGGACGGCATATTGTAAATACGTCGAAATATGCTTCTTTAATGACAAGTTATCCCAATTACATATTGCATCCTTTCTTGCTTAACGTGGATAAATTACATTTCTGGGAGTCTCCTGAAGATGCAGATGTGGATTTTCCTCAATGGCAAGCAGATTTGGGGGTGGGTAATTATGGTCCCACCGATAGAGATGTGGAGAAGGTAAATTGGCTAAAATTGAAGACAGTAACGATTGGTTATAGTTTACCTCAAATATGGATGCAAAAATTGGGAATAAGGCAAATTCGTTTCTTTGCGAGTGGAGAGAATCTTTTGTCTTGGCATAATTATTCTGGAATTGACCCTGAAACTGTGAATGTCCAGACGGGAGGAGATGACGGACGAAATTATCCATTGGCTAGAAAATTCACATTAGGTTTAACGATTAAATTCTAAATATATGAAGCAATTTGTTTATATGATAGGATTGTGTATTTGTTTGCTGACAATAGGATGTGAGGAGATGCTGGAAATGGAACCGAAAAATTCATTGACTTACGGAAGCAACGTGACAGAAAAAGAACTTGAGGCTTCATTTCAAGGAGGACTCTCTCAAGTGAGGACTTACATGATGCTGTTCTATAATAATAGCTCAAATTATGTAAATGGGGAATATGCTGATGAAGTAACTGATTATTCTATGTTATTGCGCAGGAATTTAGACCCGCAAATGATACCTGGAGATGCGTCGATCGGTTGGAGAGAGCATTATAATGTGATTTCCATTGCAAATAGGACAATATATTTGGCAGAGCATACAGATTTAGCTCAAGATAGAAAAGATTTTTATGCTGGGGAAGGCTATTTTCTGAAGGCGTTCGCTTATTACGAATTATTAAAAGAATGGGGGGATTGTGTGTTGATAAAAGATGAGGTGAAGCCGAGACCGGTGGCAAAATCTCCTTGGACAGAAGTTGCTGATTATGCGATTGAGATGGCTCAAAAAGCGGTGGATTTGTTACCAGATTTTGATGAAATAACAGATTCAGATGGACAGCCTGTTCATTACAAGCATACACCTTGTAAGGGGGCAGCCAATACATTATTGGCTTATTTGTGTGCATGGAAAGCAGGAGGAAAATATTTTGCCCAAGAAAATCAACGGAATTATGATGAACGAGAACTTTGGTTAAAGGCTGAAAAGGCTTGTTCATGGGTTATTGATTCTTCTGTTTATGAATTGGCAGCATCTCCAGAGGAAGTTTGTACGGAGGTCTTGGTCGGAGATAGTAAAGAGAGTATTTATGAAACAGTTTATAAGGATCAATGGGTAGAAATGGGTGCCATGTATCAATCATTGAATTTTTGTCCTGCTAGAATGTATGAGCAATATCCGATTAATCCACTTGCAACTCCTGCTTTTAATGATTATGTGTCTTTCAGAATCAAGAATTCTACGGTTCGGGAAATGTTTCCAGATGGGGATTTACGGCGAGACGCTTATTTTTATGAGTTTGAAAAGATGGCCGATCCTGATAGTGTGGAAATCACAAAGGATTTTGCATATCCTTATAAATGGAGGGAAGGATATTATCAAGATGATGGTTGGGGTATGTGGTGGGCGAATATAAATCAGAATAAAATTTGGTGGCGATTGGCAGATGTTATTTTGTTACGAGCGGAATGCCGTGCCCGTTTGGGAGGAGAACATGTTGCGGGAGCAATTGAAGATTTGAACATGATTCGTCGTCGGGCAAACGCTAAATTGTATGATGCTTCTGAGTATGGAGGAGATTTGCGTTATGCTATTTTTAAAGAAAGAGAGAAGGAACTTTTAATGGAAGGTCATCGTTATTATGATGTTATTCGAAATGGTTATGTGCGCACGGAATTGGATGAAGGATTTAGGAATGCGTCCGATCAGGATTTTATTGAAGGATGTTTCTTCAATACGATAGGAAATGGGGCATTTGATGGGAATACGTTGATGCGTCAAAACACTTATTGGTTACGATATATGTAAATAAAATGAACTGAAATGAAGAATATGAGACAATTTATATGGACAATATGTTGTGTGTGGTTGTTAAGTGCCTGTACACAACAAGAAATAATTGATACAGGGATTTCTTCCCCTTACCATAATTGTAGTATTATGGAATATTTGCGTTCGGATGATTATAATTGGGAATTGACGGTTCAAATGATAGAGCATGCTGGATTAACTGATTTGTTCGAAGGGGAAGTGGATTCACTGCCTGAAATTACATTTTGGGGTATAACGTCTTATTCCATACAGCGTTTCATCTTTGACTCCCAGGAAAATGAAGATCCTACGAGCGTGTACATGAAAGTGACAGATATACCTCGGGAAGTGTGTAGGGAATTTTTATTGAAGCATGTTTCTAAAGGGAAAATCTTGAAAGCGGACATCGCTTATAGAAATAAAGAATACGAGATTAATGCTCCGGAACAAGATGGTGGAACTTGGATAACTTGTTTGGCAGGCAATCGCTTTATCGCATACCTTGAAGGAAGTGATTATGCGGGAGTGCCGGATGCGGGAGAGGTTAATTTGCGTTGTTGGTCTCCAACGTGGGGAAAAATACCGATGGCCTCACCAGATATACAACCATTGAATGGAGTCGTCCATGCTTTGAATTATTCTTATCGATTAGGACACATTTAAATGAAATACCATGAGAAGTTTAGTTTGGATAATTGTATTAGGAATGGCTGTGATTTCTTGTCAAGATGTGACAATTGGTTTTTTGAATACGGAGAATGCAGGTTATACAGTCGATTCGTTAGAAGTTAAAATTGTGTTGGATGATGCAGTGCCTGAAATTGTTTCGAATCCTGAATATGAGATGTATATAGAAATGGGACTTTCATCAGAATCTTGTATTGATATGGGGGTGTATCCAACGATAGAAATAGGTGGAGGAGAGGATTATACAAGAAGTAAATATGATATTCCATGGACGAGCACCTCAATAGAAGGAGTGGATGGTACACTTCCAATTTTTGCTACCATTAAAGAGATAAAAAGTGAGGATGGTGATGTTGAAAAAATGCGGAGCGTTTTAACGGTGAACGGAGCTGGCATATTTAGTGTGCCATGCCATCATGAAATCCCAGCGGGAAGATATATAATATCACTCACTTTTACTAATGAAGGTTACTCCAAAAATGTGGAGGATTGTTTCACTATTATCGTGAAATAGCATCGGGATGAAAGCGATATGATTGGGCGGCAAGCGAGGTGGAATAAATATCACCCCTTGCTTGCCGTTTCTCTTTGTTTTTGCTCCATACCCGCCGGAGGTTGTGTTCGTCAGGCCTTAAAACCTTTATAAAATGAGAAATAATATTATTGCTGTCCGATAAACTCGATTAAATATAAAAATGTGGTGCTCGGCCATTGTGTATTCAGTGGTCGAGTCTTATT
>CALUHX010000068.1 GCA_944320555.1 uncultured Butyricimonas sp.
CCTGTCATCACCGCCTGTTACTGGGGAGGCAACGGTCAGGAACAAGGCATCGGCTACAATCAGGCGGGCAACGGCGAAACCACGAAGGTGGACGGCGACTGGACGGATGCTATGAAAGTCATGAACGAGAAGCTGTCCGGCACGGGTTGGAAGTATGTGCTTGGCAGTGGCAGCATACCGCTGACACTGGAGAAACAATAACCCCGGACACCGGGAGCCAACCATCGGAATAGATAATCATACTCCTCCGGCCTTCGGCCACCTCCCCTATAGGGGGAGTACCCCGAAGGGGGGAGGGAGTATGAACACCGGCCCCCCCTCGGGAGTATGAATCAAACTAACCCTCCCCCTAAAGCAGGGAGAGTACGGCGAAGCCGGGAGTAGGTTGACATGCCCATTCTTCCGCATTTTTATGTTACCTTTGTATCGGTAACCATAAATGAACAAGACGCATGAACGTAGGAGACAAAGTACTTATTTCACCCGACCTGACACTACAAAAAGAATGGCTGTCGGGCGTCATTATCCAAGTGGAGAACAATCCCTTTGTAGGCATCGTGATTTCCGCGGAAACGGAAGACCATAACGTGTTCTTCGGTCGTGAGGACTTGTTCAAACCGGCAAAGGAGGAAGTATGTTTGCCATAAGTTTTGAC
This sequence comes from uncultured Butyricimonas sp., assembly GCA_944320555.1. GTDB lineage: Bacteria > Bacteroidota > Bacteroidia > Bacteroidales > Marinifilaceae > CALUMT01. Next base: position 656 of record CALUHX010000068.1, read on the forward strand.
ATGACGGTTTCAAGCCTTGAAGCACATTACGGGACACCTTACAACCGTGCCTATTACGAGATAAAGGAATGCCTGAAGAAAAACGGTTTTGAGTGGATTCAAGGCAGCACTTACCTCACGGTCAATGGCAACCTAAGCAACTTATATAAGGCAATCAATGACCTTTGCAAGTATGATTGGTTCAAAAAGTCGGTCCGTGACATCCGTGCCTATAGATGAGGATTGGTCCGATTTCACTCAGATTGTCAAAGAAAGCTGATTCGCAACCCCCACCCATTATTTCGCGAGGCCGCGTCGCCCCGGCCAACCATACCCCTCCGCCTGCCCTGCCGTCGAGGCCGCGTCGCCCCGGCCAATCATACCCCTCCGCCTGCTCCGCTGCCGCTCCGCATCCACCTCCCCCTGCTTCAGGGGAGGAGTTTTTCCCCCGCCCGACCGCGCGGCAGGGACGGAAACCGGGTGTGGCTTGGTGGGAGGAGGGTGGCAGGGAGGGTGTAGCCGGGGAGTTGCTATTGACTTCCTATTGACCTCCTATTGACTTGCTATTGATAAACCAATAGAAACCCAATGCCAAACCATTAGGAAATTGCCCTTTTCCCCCAAGCTACCCCCAAGCCACCCGCCTCCTGCCCCCAAGATACCCGCCGGAAGCCGAAAGGGCAAAAGCGGGCAACCATACCCCTCCGTCTACTCCGCCGCCGAGGCCGCGTCGAAATGTCCAACCATACCCCTCCGTCTACTCCGCCGCCGAGGCCGCGTCGAAATGTCCAACCATACCCCTCCGTCTGCTCCGCTACCGCTCCGCATCCACCTCCCCTGCCTCAGGGGAGGAGTTCACCCCCACGGACGGCAACGCCGTCCTCCTCCCCCTAAAACATTCCGGGGGAGGAGCCGCAAAACAATGGGATTCAGCCAAATCCTCCCGCCCCGCAAACTCTCCCCCTAAGGCAGAGGGAGCACGGCGAAGCCGGGTGGGGGTATGAACGTCGGGGGCATGGAAATCACATTTCGCGCGGGCGCGCGGCAACCGGGAACAACCAGCCTGGACAGTCACCATCCGCGACAAGGACCTGCCCTCCCTTTGGAACAAAGTGGAGGACGGCGTGAACGCCGACCACTAAGCGGCGCGTTATATGATTGTGCGACAAGAGCGTTCTTTGACAGATTTGTGTGGAAATTAGAGAGAAAACCGTATCTTTGCGAACGGATAAGAAACAATGGAGATTATGGAAGCTATGAGTATAAAACAGTCTCTGCTGACAACAATTAGCAACATAGACGAACGGGACACGAGATTATTGGAAAAACTGATTGCTGCCATTAAAAACGTTTTGCAGCAAAATTCCGACACGGCAACGAAAGACGACATAACTCCTTATGTGAACAGCATGAAGATAGGAGTGAAGCTGCCTGCCGATGTGGACATAAAAGCCTTGCGCGAAGAACATATAAACGAGAAGTATTCATGAGGAAGGTTCGTAACAAAAAAGATTTTCTTGCCTCGGCACTTCCAGTCCATACTCCGGATGAATATCTAAGGCTTTAATCTCTCCACACACCAATTTCTCAATGCGCGCTCATAAAAAACAGAAACAACAAATTATGAGCGGCATGAAGTTTACATCATTACTATTGGGCGCGGTTCTCCTCGCCGGTTTCCCCTATTTCAACATGAATCTTTTGCGGAAATCATAGTAATGGGGAGGAGCCGCGGAACAATGGGATTCAGCCAAATCCTCCCGCCCCGCAAACTCTCCCCCCCTAAGGCAGAGGGAGCACGGCGAAGCCGGGTGGGGGTATGCACGGAGGGGGCATGGAAATCACATTTCGCGCGGGCGCGCGGCAGGGCGAAAGCCGGGTGGACGTCGCGGCCCGAGACAGCCCCCGCGTCAGTTCCCGGAGGAGGAGGGACGGTCCTTGCGGCGGAAGAGGGCGGCGTACTTGCGCCAGAGCTCGCGGAGCGTGTCGAAAGTCTCACGGTAGGAGACACCGATTCCCTGGACGGTCTCGGTGGCGTTGTAGATGATTTTCTCGTCGGTGTGGGAGTATGCCTTGAGGCGGAGGGTCCCCTGCCGGTTGAGCTTGACATCGACGTCGAAGTCCCCGGTGATGGCGGTGTTGGAGTTGGTTTTCGCCTTCTCCTGCATGTTGCCGTTGGCGGAGACGGTGACGCGGTCGTCGAAGAGCTGGGTGGAGAGGGCGAGCTCGAACTCGTTGGCCGTGAGCTCGTCGCCGGGCCGGTAGGAGAATCCGACGTCGAGGTTGGAGCTGATTTGCGAGAGCCACCGGGAGAGCTGGTTGGAGAGGAGCTCGCTGGCGGTGGTGACCCCCATCTGGTAGCCGGCGTTGCGCTCCTGCTGGGCGGGGTCGCCGTCAAGGTAGTCGGGAGTGTAGAACTTGTTCATTATCATCAAGGCGAAAACCTGCTTGTTAATCTCGTCCTGGCTGGAGAAGAGACTTTGGAGCAGGCTCCGCATCTGTCCGTCGAGGGAGGGGAAGTCGATGGCGAACTGCACGGCGGGGTTGGAGAGACGCTCGCTGAGGCGGAGGACGCACTCGACGGGGACCTTGACGTTGCGCTCAAGGGTGGAGGTGGTGCCCGAGAGGAGGTCGCCCAGGGAAGTCTTGAGGTTGTACACGGCACTGACGTCGATGGTGGCGTCGTAGGGGGAACCGTTCCAGACGATGGTGCCTCCGGGAGTGAGGACGAACTTCTTGTTGAGGAGGTTGCTGAGGGTGAAGAGGTAATCGCCCCTTTCCACGCGGTACTCTCCGAAGAGGTTGAGCGTCTGGTCCTTGTCGAGGGAGACCTTGATGTCGCCGGAGCCGACGGTGGTGAGGACGTCGCCGATGGTGGGGTCGAAGACGAGCTGGACCTCAAGATTGTCGTTAATCTCGAGGTTCGCATCGAGGTCCACGCCCGCCACCCAGGCCGGTCCCTCCCGCCCGGCGTCCTCCCGGGCGGCCACCTCCGCCCCGCTCCCGACGAAGCGGAGGAAATTGCCGTCCTCCTCCTCCGCGGCCACGGAGAGGGGGACGCAGAGGAGGGAGCGGGCCTCGGGGCGGAGGGACAGGGAGAGGGCGTCAGTGCCGGAAAGGTTGCCCGCGCGGGCGAGGCCGCTGACGTGGAGCCTCCCGTAGAAGGAGCCGTCCTGGCGGGGAGGCGTGTCGAGAATCTTGAAATTGTGGAAGCGGAGCTCGGCGTCGTAGCGTCCGGTCTCCCAGTCGTAGAAGCCGGAGCAGTCGGCCCGCCGGCCCTCGGCGTCGAGGACGCGCAGCCCGTCGAGGAGAAGGCGGTTGCCCCGGACGACGAGGGTGTCGTCGACGGTGAAGGCGGTGTTGAGGGCGGAGAGGAAGAGGGACACGGAGTCGAGGCGGAGGGCGCCGTCGACGGCGGCCTTTCCCGCATGGCGGACGAGCCTCAAGTCGCCGGAGAGGGAGCCTTTCCCTCCCCTCGCCACGTCGGGGAAATAGGCCGCCACGTGCTCCACGCCGATGGCGGAAAGACGCAGGCGCGCGTCGAGGCTGTCGGCCGAGGGCTTGTAGAGGCCGGAGAGGGCGATGGGAACGCGTCCGTCCATCGTGTTCTCGAGCCCTATGCGGAGAGCCTTGGAGGGAGCGTCCCAGTAGGAGCTCATGCGCAGCGTCCCGAGGGTGTCGCGGGCGAGGCCCCAGTCGTCCACGCGGACGTCGGCGTAGACGAGGCGGTCGCCGTAGAAGTCGCGCAGGCTGACGCTCCCGTCGATGGAGCCGAAGAGGCCCAGCCTCTTGTCGGAGAGGAGGGCGTCGAACTCGGCGAGGTCGAAGCGGTCGAACTCGAGGGCGAGGACGTCACGCTCGTTGTCGCCCAGGCGGCCGCGCAGGCGGAAGCACTGCTCGCCCCGCCGAATCTCGAAATTGTTGACGAACAGGTTCTTGTCCTCCCAAAGGACAACGGACCGCTCGACGTTCCACACGCTGTCGGCGAGGACGATGACACCGGGGTAGACGTTGACCTGGGCCATGTGGCGGCCGTTGTACTCGAGGAGGCGGAGGCTGGCGGAGAGGGTGCCGCAATAGCTCCGCTCGTGCCAGTTGGACCAGGAGAGGTCGTTGTCGCAGCGGTTCCATCCGACCCGCATCACGTCGCGGACATTGTAAATGGCGCCGATGCCGGCCCAGGCCATCTCGTCGGCCCGGCAGACGCAACGCATCTGCTTCCCTCGCCCGGCGAGGGAGAGCCCGGGGGCGCGAAGGCGGAGGTCCCCGACGGCGAGGGTGTCGGCCTCCGCCTCCAGGCGGATTTCCCGGGCGGCGTAGTCGTATCCCCCGGAAAGCCTCGCCTTCCCGGCGACGCGCAGCCACGGCCAGGCGACCCGGAGGAGGGGACCGACGTCCTTCAGCTCGGCCTGGAAGGCGACGTTCATGTTCTCCGGCAGAGCCGCGTCGCGAGCGAGCTCGTAGGCGGGGAAGTAGTTGTAGAGAAGATGGTTCCAAAGGTCGTCGTACTGGCCGTAGTCGAAAAAGCCGCCGATGGTGGCGTCGAGAAGTCCGGACTCCACGAGGAGGTAGCGGTATTTCCCCAGGACGAGGTTCTCCATCCTGGCGGAGTCGAGGGCGAAGTAGCCGAGCGTGTTGGCGTAGCGGAGGCTGTCCAGGCGAATCTCCCAGCGGCTGTCGTCGGGGGTCTCGCCGAGCGAGCCGGAGAAGGCCGCGGCGAAGGACTCATCCTCGCCGAGGAGGGCGGGGCCAATCCCGTCCCATCCCTCGACATCGACGAACCCCCGGATGTCGGCGGAAGAGAGGGAGTCGGAGAAGAAACCGTCGAGGGAAAGCCCGGCCCGCGCGCGGGGGTCGTCGACAAGGGAGGAAAGGGAGAGACGCCCGTCGCGGTAGCCGAGGTCGAGAAAGACGCCGCGGAGGCGGCCGTCGAAAAGGGCGAGGCGGGAAACGCGCGCCTCGAGGTCGAAACGGGAGAGGGAGTCGCCGCCCTCGCCCTCGAACGTGCCCCGGAGGCTTCCCCCGCCGAGGGCGGAGAGGCCCGTGAAAAGGCCGCAGTCGACGCGGCGCATGTCCATGCCGCCGGAATAGCGGTAAGCCGCGGAGTCGGCCTCGTAAGCGAGACGGACGCTCCCCAAGGCGCCGAAAGTGCCACTCTCGGCCTCGACGACGAAATCCTCGAGGCGGCCCTTGAAGTCAATGGCAAGGCGGTAGGCCCCGATTTTGTGGACGGGGTCGGGAAAGTCGAGGTAGTGGGGGTCTATCCAGGGGAGGTAGAGCCTCTCGAGCTCGGCGGGACTGGCGAGGCAGTCGTCGAGGGTGATGTCGAAGTCCGTCTCGAATATGCGGGGGAGGCCGCGGGAGCGGAAGGAGCCGCGGAGGCGGGTGGTGTCGCCGAGGGCGAGGTCGAGCCGCTCGCCGGAGAGGCTGTCGATGGTGCCGGTGACGACGCCGCTTCCGGAGACGGTGTTCTCCATGCCGAGGAGCCTGCCGTTGAAGTAGGCGAGGTCGTCGAAGTTGACGGCGGTGTTGGAGAAGACGTAACGCTGGCGCATCTTGTGGACGAAGTATTTCCAGTATTTTCGGTCGGGCACCCAGTCGTAGCGCAGGGTGTCGAGATGGATGAAGCTCTTGTCGGTGCTGATGTCGGCGGAAGTAATCAGCATGTTGTCCTCGCGGATGACGACGCGCCCCCCCATGCGGTTGACGCGGAAGCCGGACTTCTCGCGGAAGCGGAGACCGCTCACCTCGGCGGCGTAGGTCCCGCCGTCAAAGGAGATGCCGGAGATGTCGGCGTCCAGGCCGCGGCAGTCCACGTCCGTCCAGTTGATGCCGTACTCCACCGGCTCATATTGGTCCTCCATGTAGCGTAACCGGCTGTTCCTCAACCTTATCCGCTCGAGGCTCACCCGCCAGCCCGGGGAGCCCGGCCGGGAGGAGCCCGCCCCTTCCCGGGAAAGCGGGTCAAGCAGCATTTCCACGTTGGTCCGGCTCCCCGCCGAGTCGCGGCTGACCCAAAGATTGAATACGGCCCCGTCGAAGTCCAGCTCGGTCACCGTGGCGCGCCGCCTCACGAAAGAGACGGAGTCGACACGGGCGGTCAGGCGGCGGCAATAGAGGAGGGTGTCGTTGGCGAAGCCTTTCACGTAGACGTCGCTCAGCACCAAGGACTCGATGGGGCGGAAGTCCACCTTCCCGATGACGATTTCCGTGCCCAGGCGCTTGCCGAGCAGGTCGGCGAAGTATGTGACCAGCCTCGTCTGGACGAACGGGGTCATCAAGGCGAGATAGGAAGCGAACGCGAGCAGGAAGAGCGCCGCCAGACAACGGGACAATATGTTCGAGAGTTTTTTTATGACGCTTCGTGTTTAGATTGACCGCAAATTTATTAATATTGCAAGATATTTCACGATTGCGGATTCAATTTTTTCCCAGTCCCAAACTTATTAACATGAAGGTAGTAATCTTAGGAATCGAATCTTCTTGCGACGACACGTCGGCGGCCATCCTGAAGGACGGCGTGGTGTTGTCGAACGTCATCGCCAGCCAGAAAGTACACGAGGCGTACGGGGGGGTGGTGCCGGAACTGGCCTCGCGGGCCCATCAGCAAAACATCATCCCGGTGGTCGACCAGGCCATCAGGCGGGCGGGCGTGACGCCGGAGGAAATCAACGCCGTGGCCTTCACGCGGGGGCCCGGGCTGCTGGGGTCGCTGCTGGTGGGAACGTCGTTCGCCAAGGGATTCGCCATCGCGCGGGGCATCCCGATGATCGAGGTGAACCACCTGCAGGCGCACATCCTGGCGAATTTCATCAAAGAGCCGGGCGCAGAGAACCGCCACCCGGGTTTCCCCTTCCTGACGCTACTGGTGTCCGGGGGCAACTCGCAGCTCATCGTGGTCAGGGATTACCTCGACATGGAAATCATCGGGCAGACGATTGACGACGCCGCCGGGGAGGCCTACGACAAGTGCGCGAAGGTGATGGGCCTGGGCTATCCGGGAGGCCCCGTCATCGACCGGCTGGCGCAAGAGGGGGACCCGGCCCGCTTCGCGTTCGGCAAGCCAGCCATCCCGGGGCTGGACTACAGTTTCAGCGGGCTGAAGACGTCGTTCCTCTATTTCGTGAGGGACGAGCTGAAAAAGGACCCGGAGTTCATCGCGCACAACCTGAACGACCTGTGCGCCTCGCTGCAAAAGACCATCGTCGACATTCTGATGGCGAAGCTCAAAAAGGCCGCAAGGCAGACGGGCATCAAGCAAATCGCCATCGGCGGAGGGGTGTCGGCCAACTCGGGCCTGCAAAAGGCCGTGAGGGAGGAGGCCGCCCGGTCGGGGTGGGAGGTGTTCATCCCGCGGCTGGGTTTCTCGCTGGACAACGCGGGGATGGTGGCGGTGACGGGATATTACAAGTACCTCGCCTCGCAGTTCGTCGGGCTGGAGGCCCCGGCGGACGCGCGCATGAAGATATAGCAATGTCGAATCACATAAACACTCGAAAATCATGAAGATATTGGTTAGTTACAAGATTCCGGCGGAGTCTTTCGCGAAGCTCGGGAAGGAGCACACCGTGACCATGCCGGAGAAGGAGTTTTTCACCACGGAGGAGCTGGAAAGGCTCGTGCCGGAGTATGACGTGCTGCTCGGAATGTTCACGCGGCCCATCGAGAACTCGGTCATCGACGCGGGGACGAGGCTGAAACTCATCAGCAATTTCGGCGTCGGGTACAACAACATCGACGTGAAATACGCCCGGGCGAAGGGCGTCGCCGTGTGCAACACGCCCAAGGCGGTGTGTTTCCCGACCGCCGAGATGGCCATGGGACTCATGCTCAGCGCGGCCCGGAGAATCACGGAATGCGACCGCCGCCTGCGGGTGGAGAAGGAGAGCATGTGGGGCGTGATGAACAACCTGGGCCTGACGCTCGAAGGCCGCACGCTGGGCATCATCGGCATGGGGAACATCGGGAAGACGGTGGCGGGGATGGCAAAGGCGTTCCGCATGAACGTGATATACCACAACCGCAAGAGCAGCGTGGAGGGGTACGAGAAGGTGGATCTGGACACGCTCCTCCGCCGTTCCGACTATATCTCAATCCACACGCCGCTGAACGACTCCACCCGCCACCTCATCGGGAAACGGGAGCTGGAGCTGATGAAGCCGACCGCCATTCTGGTGAACACGGCGCGCGGGCCGGTGGTCGACGAGGCCGCCCTGGCCGAATGCCTGCGGAACCGCCGCATCGCGGGAGCCGCCCTCGACGTGTTCGAGGCGGAACCGCACATCACGGAGGCCCTGTACGGCCTGGACAACGTGGTCCTCGCCCCGCACAATGCGACGGGAACCATCGACACCCGCATCGCCACGGGCCAGGAAGCCGTGGACAACATCCTCAATTTCTTCAACGGCACCCCCACGAACGTGGTCAACTGACAGCAAGACACACCCCAAGCAAAAGCCGCCCCCCTTGCGGGAAGGCGGCTTTTGCTTGGGGATTCGTCACGAAGACCCCGGGAAACAAGGAGCGCAAGACACTCAAAGACGGTGTCGTGAAAATCACAAAACACTCCTCGTTATAAAGTGTTCCAACATTTCCATTTGTCGCTCGTTATGCAAATCGCTCGCATAGTAATCGGCCACGCCCGCCTTGTAGAGACGGGCTATGCCTTGCTGGGCCTCCTTGCCGTAATAACCGGTGAACGACAAAATATTCACCTGTATCTTGCACCCCTTATGTTTCATTTCCGCGCAATGCTTCACCACGTCGTCATAGTAAAAAGGATAACGCTCGGGGTGCGCCAGAACGGGTTGGTAGCCTTTCTCTATCAATTTGCATATAATGTCGTCGGCGTAACAGGAGGGAGCGAAGAAGCTGTGCTCCACCAAAACCTCCTTGTCGGCCGTGGCCAAAATATCGTCACGCTCTATCAATTCCAGCATGAACTCTCCCATCCGATACTCGGCGGCGGCCTCCATCGGCACGGAGACCCCTTCCTTTTCCAAGTGTTTCCTCACTATCAACAACGCCCCGTAAATGGAATGCTTGTCGTTCATCATGTTCGGGAAAGCGATGTGAGGGGTGAACGTGAACCGCTCCACACCCAAGGCAATCATCCTCTTCATCAAGGCGACGGACTCATCCAGCGTTTTCACCCCGTCATCCAAGTAAGGCAGCAAATGGGAATGCCTGTCATGTTTCCACTCGAAAACGTACTTCCGTTGTTTATGGAACCAATTCATGCATACAACTATTTATCTTGCTTTTTCTTATACTGCCCGTAACCGTAACGGCCATATCCATATTTGCCGTAACCGTAACCATATTTTCCTTTGTACATGGCGACACCGTTGACAACAATTCCCGTTCCCGGCAAACGTCCTTCCCTTCTCAAGCCGGTCAAGAACTTCAAAGCCTCTTTATGCGTGACATTAATGCGAACCACATAGACACACGCGTCCGCCAATTTACTCAACGAGAATCCCTCCGCCAACAATCCTAACGGCGGCGTGTCCAGTACGATATAATCATAGTGTTTCTTCTGCTCTTCCAACAACTCTTTCATCCGGGTGCTCGACAACAATTGCACCGGATTAGGAGGAACCGCTCCGGCACCCAACACGTCCAAGTTGTCCGCCGCATGAGAAATCAATTTGCTCAAATCTTCCTCCATTCCTGCCAGATAAGAGGACAACCCCTTCGAGTTAAAGCACTTCAAGTAGTTATGCAGCGAGGGATTGCGCAAATCGCATCCGATAACCAAGACTTTCTTGCCCGCACCGGCATAAGCGTAAGCCAGCCGGGAAGCAATCAAGGACTTACCCTCAGCGGGAATCGTGGATGTGACCATGATGACCGGACAAGTGTTCCGCTCCACGAAATAATTCAATTTCTCCCGCACCAAATGCATCGACTCCAACTGCACGAAGTCATCCTTCTCAATAGCCGCTTCACCCTCTTTCAAAGCCGGGAATGTTCCCAACACGGGCAAAGGAATTGTGTCTTCCACGTCCTCCGCCTCCCTGATTTTCGTGTCGAACATATCCATCGCCAAAACCAGTCCCACCGGAACGGCGCATCCCATTATTAATCCCAACAATAAAATCAACGCCTTCTTAGGAGCGACAGGTCCAATGCCTGCATCCGGATCCTCTATGATTTTGGCCGTCGGAATATACATCAATTTGGCTATCTCGGTCTCTTCCCTCTTTTGCATCAAGAAGAGGAAGAGGTTTTCCATCAACTCCTGCTGACGGGCGATGGCACGGAATTGCCTTTCCTGCGTGGGCACGGAAGTCAAACGTTGCTCCACTTGGCGATTTTCCCGCTCCACGCTTTGAATCTTGATATCCAATCCCCGCTCCACCTGCACGACTGCCGCCAACACACTTTCCTTCAATTCTTTCAATTGCACGTCAAGTCCCTTGACTATCGGATTGTCCTCGCTCGCGCTCAGCAACAATTTGTTCCGTTGCAACAAAAGCTCGTTATAACGGGCGATACCGCTATTCAGCCCCTCATCCGTGACACCCAGATTTTCAGGCAACAAGTTAAACTCGTTCTCCGGAGTCTCGTTCAAAAGCACATGGATTCCCTTCACCACTTCCTGCTCCATCTGGAGTTTCAACATTTCCGTATTGGCCAACTTCTTACGTTCCATCTCATAGGCGGCGTCAGAAGCGATATCCGTCAATTTATTTTTCTGCTTGAAAGATTCCGCATCGTCCTCAATTCCTCCCAATTCCCTATTAATCACGTTTATACGGGTGTTTATGAACTCCACGGTCTTCTCTGCGACCAATTGCTTGTCTCTTACGCCGTTGGCATTATAGCAGTCAACCAACGTCGTGATGAACTCTTTTCCCCGTGAGGGCACATTGTCTTTCATCGACACCCGCACCGCATTGGTGTTCTTCTCTATGGAAGTCACGGACAATTTTCCGGAGAAAAAATGCACGGAGGAGTAATAGGAATTCAAATAGACCACAACCTCGTCAAACTCCACCTCCTTCACTTTTTCCACAGATATGGCATAGCCGTCAAAAGCGATACTGTCCGAGAAATGCCCCCGCCATATTTCATTACCTTTCGGGTCCTGCAATATTATTCCACCCGCCTTATTCGCCAGCACATGAATACAAGTATCGGAAATCCGCTCCGGATGATCGACCAACACCCGCACCGGAGAATTCTTATATAACTCCACATCCCGAAGCAACCCTTCCTGGAAATAACGAACGTTCAAGTCCAAATCCTGCACCACTTCCCGAATCAGATTCTTGGATTGCAACTCTATCATTTCATTCTCCACGAACATGTCTCCCTGAGCGAATCCCAATTCCTGCATCACCAAATTAGCACCGATATCTCCCTTTTTGGAATCGCTCATCATCACTTTGCTTACCACTTCATATTCCGGTACCTGCAACGCACAATAAAACAATGCCACGACAACCCCCACCGGAATCGCCACGACAAACCATTTCCAATGTTCAATTAATTTCTCAAGCAACTTTCTCAAGTCGATTGTTTCCTCTTGCTCCGAAGCAAACGACTGACCATCTTTCAAGTTATCAACCATAAAATTCCATTATTTATTTATACATGCAACCAGAATCATCTAAAAATCAAAGCCAAGACCGTAACCAACGTGGACACGCCCGACAGCACGTAAGGCAAAAACGCAGAAGCATTTCCTCCGAGAACCCGTCCCCGGGTCGGCTCCACATAAACCACGTCATTTTGCTGCAAATAGAAGTAAGGAGAATGAATGAAACCGCTTTGGGTCAAATCCAAACGGGCAAACTCTTTGTTGTCGCCATTTTCCCTCATCACCAACACATTCTTCCGCTTGCCGTTGATTTGCAAATCCCCCGCCATTCCCAACGCGTCCAATATCGAAACCCGCTCGCTGTACACCCTGTAACTTCCCGGATTCTTCACCTCTCCCAAAACCGTCACTTTAAAATTAAGGAACTGTACCGTCACGATGGGATTCTTCAAATAACGGGACAACTTATCTTTCAACAATTCGGCCAATTCATTACGAGATATTCCATCGACTTTTATTCTTCCCAAAACAGGAAAGTCGATGCAACCGTTCTTGTCCACCAAGTAACCGTAGGTCGCTTGCTGCTGGCCTCCCGAGTTCACCTCCCGCCCCAAACCGATCATCGGCGTATTGAACGGAACGGCGGCTTCCAAGTCATCACAGGACACGATGATTGACAACAAGTCGTCTATATGAACGACAGTCTTGTACTCACATTCCGCTTTTATCTTCTCATTTACTTGGATATCTTGCAAATAAACAACATCCTTGTTCGAACGGCAAGACACACAGGACAGCAACACCAAAAATACAAAAATGCAACCGTTTAATCTCATAGTCATTATTTGTTATAGTATATTCTTAAAATTTCACACAAAATAAATACCGCAAAAAAATAAACGCTTTTTGCGATACAAATATAAAATGGATTTTATTGCCATACAAGAAAAACGCCAAAAAATTCATTTCTGAACATCAATGCGTTAAGATGATGGCAAGTTCATACAAGTTCACAAAAAACGCATCACCGCCGCATGCAAAAAAACTTCGTTGCCTTATGTCCAAAATAGTCCAACAGTCCACGTTGTATCAAACAATTAGACAACAAAAGCTTCCTTCAAACTGTCATAAATTTTGTGAACGACGCAAATATTATGGCTTCCATAGTTTCACAAACCCCAATCCTTGTCGTATCTTCGCAAGGCATTAACCTTTTAAGCCGTTATGGAATTTAAAGCTGGAGCAGAGTTCATCGAATTTGTCCGTCAACACGAGAATGACGACCCGACACGGTTACTTCTCGCCGCGCGAAAATATCCGGGAGTCGACGTCCGGCTCGCCGCCGAACAAATCATCGCCCGCAAGGCGGTCAAAGACAAACTTCCTGAATGGCACGCGCGCCAAGAAATCATCTACCCCTCCCGGCTCGCCGCAGAACAATGTTCGTCGGAAACGACCGCCCGCTACAAACAGCGACTCGCCCTGGGGGACACGCTCTGCGACCTGACCGGAGGATTGGGCGTGGACTGCTACTATTTTTCACAAGCCGTCAAGCAAGTCTTTTATGTCGAGCGCAACCCGGAATACCGCCAAGCGGCCGCACAAAATTTCAAGCTTCTGGGCGCAAACAACATCACCTGCGTCACCGGAGACGCCCGCGAGACGGCAAAAGAAATCACGGCCGACACCTTCTACCTCGACCCCGCCCGAAGGGCAAAAGACAACCGGCGGGTGTTCGCCCTCTCGGACTGTGAGCCCGACATCCTTCAACTCAAACCCCTGCTGCTAAAAAAAGCCCGCCGGGTCATCGTCAAAATCTCCCCCATGGCCGATCTGACCGAAACCCTGAGGCTTCTTCCCGAAACCCGGGAAGTCCACATCCTCGCCGTGAAAAACGAATGCAAGGAACTTTTGTTCGTCCTGGAAGAAAAACGAGACAACTCCCCAACCACGATATTCACCGCGAACCTCATCCCCGGCGGCGAACAGACTTTCAATTTCACCCAAGAGGAAGAAGAGGCGGCAACCGCCCCCACGGCGACAGAAATCGGAGCTTACCTCTACGAGCCGAACGCCGCCATCCTGAAAGGCGGGGCCTTCAAAACCATCGCCTGCCGCCACGGACTGGCCAAACTGGAACGGCACAGCCATTTGTACACCTCGCAAGAACCCGCGGCCGATTTCCCCGGAAGAACCTTCCTGGTGGAAAGCGCGCTCGACTTTTCCGGCAAACGCCTCAAAACCTTGGGCAAATCGCTCCCCAAAGCGAACATCACCGTCCGCAACTTCCCGTTGTCCGTCGCGGAAATCCGCCAAAAAAGCGGCATTCAGGAGGGAGGCGACACCTACCTCTTCGCCACGACGCTCCACCCGAAACACTTAATATTGGTGATTTCCCGCAAAATATAACGGAAGCGCTTGCATTATTCAATTATTTTTATTACATTAGTCTTGTCTTCAAGTGAAAAACAATGGTACGCCATTTGCTAAAACAATAATTGAACACACATTATTAAAAGACAAGACTATGAAAACACTAAGAAACATCGTACCGATAATCGCCTTGTTGCTGGCGGGATTGACCGGCATGGCGAAAGAAAAACAAAAAGCGGACACGGCCGCATTCAACAAAATGGTGCAGCTCGTAAACAGCAAGAACTTCTACATCAATGTGGACGCCGCCTTCCCCATGGGCAACGGCTCCATCACCGTCGACACGAAATACGGCTCGAAACGCCTCGGGGGAGAGGGATACGTCTCGCTGGCCAACAACGAGGGCGAACTCTTCATCATGGACACCGTCGTCACCGGCCACATGCCGTTCTTCGGACGAGCCTACAACATCCCCTACGGCGACGGGGGCGGCATGGAATTCAGCAAGACCAAACTCGAGAAGGAATCCATCAAAGTGTTCCAGAAAAAGAAGAAGCAATACGTTGAGTATGAGTTTACCGTGCGGAAAGACGGCGATGTCATCAACTTCCGGGTGGAAATATACGCCAACGGCAAATGTTCCGTGAACGTGAACAGCAACAACCGAGCCAGCATCTCCTACTCCGGCGACGTGACGGCCATCCCTGAAGATAAAAAGCCATACTTAAAATAACTTTTCCAAAATTAATTCGTACATTTGGCTTTCGAGAAACAAGTTTACGATGAAAATGGAAGAAAATTTTTTATCCTATATAGAGAACAGCATAAAAGAAAACTGGGACCGTCCGGCATTAACCGACTACAAGGGTGTCAATTGCAACTACAAGGATGTCGCCCGCAAAATCGAGAAACTGCATATTTTGTTCGAGCAAGCGGGAATCCAAAAAGGCGACAAAATCGCCCTATGCGGACGGAACTCGACGAACTGGGGCATTGCTTTCATGGCCACGTTGACATACAAGGCCGTGGCAGTCCCCATTTTAAATGAGTTCACCCCGGAAAACGTGCAACACATCGTCAACCATTCCGACGCGCGCCTGTTGTTCGTGGGCAGCGTCGTGTGGGAAAGCCTGCAAAAACTTGACCTCCCCGCACTGGACGGGGTCATTTGCATGGAGGATTACTCGCTCCACCTATCGCGCAGCCCCCGCCTGACGGAAGCCAGAGAGCGGCTGAACGAGCTGTTCGGGAAGAAATTCCCCAACCGCTTCCTGCCGGAAGACGTGTGCTACGAAAAAGACACTCTGGACGAATTGGCGCTCATCAACTACACCTCGGGGACGACAAGCTCCTCGAAAGGCGTCATGCTGCCCTACCGCAGCCTGTGGTCGAACCTCACGTTCGCCCTGGGCGTGTTCGGGAAACTTCCGGGCGAACACGTCATCTCCATGCTTCCCATGGCCCACATGTACGGACTGGCCTTCGAGTTCATATACGAGTTTGCCAGCGGAGCCCACGTGTTTTTCTTGACACGCACCCCTTCCCCGCAAATCATCGCGGAGGCGTTCCGCACAATAAAACCCAGCCTGATTATTTCCGTCCCGCTCATCATAGAAAAAATCATCAAGAAGAAAGTGTTCCCCACGCTGAAGAAGCCCGGAGTCAGACTAATGCTCAGCCTCCCGCTCGTCAGCACAAAAATCAAACAAACAATCCGGCAAAAAGTAATCGAGGCGTTCGGGGGCAATTTCAAAGAGGTCATCATCGGCGGGGCCGCCCTCAACAAAGAGGTGGAGGATTTCCTGCACTCCATCCGCTTTCCCTACACCGTGGGATACGGCATGACGGAATGCGGCCCCATCCTGGCCTATGACGGCTGGGAAACGTTCAAGCAAGGCTCTTGCGGCAAAACGGCTCCCCGGATGCGGCTGAGGATTGACTCCTCCGACCCGGAGCGCGTGGTCGGCGAGATTTTGGCCAAAGGCGACAACGTAATGACGGGTTATTACAAAAACGAGGAGGCGACCCAAGCGGCCTTCACGCCGGACGGATGGCTGCGCACGGGCGACCTCGGCCTCATCGACAAGGACGGGTATCTTTACATAAAAGGCCGAAGCAAAAACATGATCTTAGGCCCCAACGGACAAAACATCTATCCGGAGGAAATCGAAGACCAACTCAACAACCTCCCCTTCGTGGCCGAATCCATCGTGGTGGAACGGGACAACAAGCTTGTCGCCCTGATTTATCCCGATTTCGAGGCGGCGAAAGCGGCGCATGCCGACACGGAAGAGGCCCTGCGGGAGACGATGGAAAACAACCGGACGGAAATCAACAAACTCCTTCCCGCATACAGCCAAATCGCCCGCGTCGAGATTTACCGCGAGGAATTCAAAAAAACACCCAAACGGAGCATAAAACGATACCTATATCAATAAAAACGCAATGCTTAAACAAATCAAAGGGTTTCTCAGCACAGCCAAGCACCATCCAGTCCCGGGCGGTCTCGAGATTTTGAAATACATCGGCCCGGGATTGCTCGTCACCGTCGGATTCATCGACCCCGGCAACTGGGCTTCCAACCTGGCCGCCGGTTCCGAGTTCGGCTACTCGCTCCTGTGGATGGTCACCCTCTCCACCGTAATGCTCATCGTGCTCCAACACAACGTGGCCCATCTGGGAATAGCCACGGGGCTTTGCCTCGCAGAGGCGACCAGCCTGCACATCAGTTCCAAATACGCCAACCTCATCCTGGGCTCCGCCATGCTCGCCTCCATATCCACCTCGCTCGCCGAGATTCTGGGAGGAGCGATAGCCCTTCAAATGCTGTTCGGCGTTCCCATCCGGGCGGGCGCGCTTCTCGTCGCCGCGTTCGTTCTCGTCATGCTGTTCACCAACACCTACCGGGTCGTGGAGAAATGGATAATCGCCTTCGTGTCCATCATCGGGCTTTCGTTCATCTACGAGCTGTCGCTTGTCCGCGTCGACTGGGAAACAGCCCTTCCGGCGTGGGTCACGCCCACCTTCCCCGAAGGCTCGATGGTCGTCATCATGAGCGTCCTGGGCGCCGTGGTCATGCCCCACAACCTCTTTTTGCATTCCGAAGTCATCCAAAGCCGCCAATGGAACACCCGGGAAGAAAATGTCATCCGCAAGCAACTCCGCTACGAATTTGTCGACACGCTCCTCTCCATGCTCGTCGGCTGGGCCATCAACAGCGCCATGATCCTGCTCGCCGCTTCCGCCTTCTTCCGCAACGGAACTGTCGCGACGGAACTGGAACAGGCGCAATCCCTGCTGACCCCGCTGCTCGGCAACAACGCCGCCGTCATATTCGCCGTCGCCCTCCTTTTCGCCGGAATCTCGTCCACGCTGACCTCCGGCATGGCCGCCGGCTCCATATTCGCCGGCATCTACCGGGAGCCCTACGACATCAAAGACCGCCACTCCAAAGTCGGCATCGTTCTCTCGATTGTCCTCGCCCTGTGCGTCATCATGCTAATATCCAATCCGTTCAACGGACTCATCTATTCGCAGATGGCGCTCAGCGTACAACTGCCCGTCACCATTTTCACTCAAGTGTACCTCACGTCCCGGGAGAAAGTGATGGGGAAATACAAAAACTCCGCCTTCACCAAATACCTGCTCTACACCATCGGAGCCATCGTCACCCTGCTCAACATAGCCCTATTGGTTAGCCTGTTCCATTAGCACATTAACAAACTTTACACCCAAAACCATTGGCACGGAAAAATAATTCGCTATCTTTGACATCGAACGTAAAACCAAGTATTAAAAATAACGCTTATGAAAAAGTTTTTATTGCTAACATTAATGTTACTGCCTGTATTCGCCATCGCCCAAGAAACCACCGACAGCAAATATTTGGCAGGGGCCGTTCCTATTGTCAACGGCAAAGTGACCTTCACGAAAGAAATAAAAGTCCCCAACCTGTCGCAGGCTCAAATCTATGACGCCGTGCTGGCATGGGCCAAGACCCGTTTCTTCACGGACGACGAGGAGAACTGGGGACTCGTGCTTCTGGCCGACAAAGAAAAAGGACAAATCGTCTGCAACGGCGGAGAATACATCGTGTTTACCGACAAACTGTTGTCCCTGGACCGGGCCAAAACAGGATACCGCCTCAACATCTACTGCGAAGCGGGCGGCTGCAAGGCCGAAATGACGGGCATTTACTACTTCTATCCCGAAGGCTCAAGGGAACGGATTCTTGCCGAGGACTGGATTGTGGACGAATACGCGCTAAACAAGAAAAAAGACAAATTGGCGTTCCGCTTGGGCAAATTCAGAGTGAAGACCGTCGACTTGTCTGAAAGCCTGTTCGCCGGCATACAAGGCGCCATCGGGAGCTACGCCGTCAGCTCCGACGCCACGCCACAGACAGCTCCCGTCCAAACACAAGACGCCATTTCCACTCCCGCCGTCGCCACTCAACCCTCCACTCCGGCCATAGAGACAACAACGGCGGGCTCCGGAGCAGAACTGCCCGGCTACAAGCGCATCGACCCCACCAAAATCCCCGGCAACATCATCAAAATGCTCTCCGAGGACTGGATGCTAATCACCGGTTGCGACGGCTCGACCTTCAATCCGATGACCGCCTCCTGGGGTGGATTAGGCTATTTGTACAACCGTCCCGTGGCCTTCTGTTTCATCAATCCCAGCCGCCACACCTATACCCTGATGGAAAACGGCGACACGTACACGCTGACATTCTACACGGAGACCTACCGCGACGCGCTTAACTACTGCGGCAGCCATTCCGGAAAAGACGGGGACAAAGTGAAAGGCGCCGGACTGACACCCATAACCACTCCCTCCGGAAGCAAAGCGTTCTCGGAGGCGTGGATGATCATCGAGTGCAAAAAACTGGTGGCCCAGCCACTCCAACAAGGAGCCATTTACGACACCGAACTCCGCCATAAATGGGACGGCCAAAAAATGCACCAAATGTACATCGGTGAGATAATCAACGTGTGGGTGAAATAAATCCCATCCGCGCATCCGACGGACATCCCCGTGCGACAACGACTTTATCATGGGACATTCAGTAAATGTTCAAAAAATATAAGGCGGCATGTGTAAATGAGCTTAGTTTTTCATTTCACATGCCATC
>CALUHX010000069.1 GCA_944320555.1 uncultured Butyricimonas sp.
TTTTTTTTTCAAGCAGAAGACGGCATACGAGATCCGGTGGTGACTGGAGTTCAGACGTGTGCTCTTCCGATCTAATGCGTTGGTTCCGACGCAGAACAATACGAGATAGAACTGGTTCCTTTCTCCAAAATAATTATGGAATAAATTAAGTGTGAGAAACAATAACAAACTCGCTATAATAGAAAAAGGCAAAATGAATTTGACCGATGTGGTAACGACAAGCGATGAATCTTTCTTAAGTGAATTGATAAAATAAATACAAGACTGCCCTATTCCAAAAGCGAATAGTGTGGCAAACATGGTCTGTGTCGTAAGAAACAAATTATACCGTCCCATTTCGTACGGACCTAACACTCGAGCTTCTATCACACCGATAAGCATATTGATTATCAACAAGCCTCCGGAAGCAAAAACATTAAACAATACGGATTGCGTAAAATTCATACCTGTCTTGCGATATCTGAAACATATATTCCTTTTTGCTTGGCAGATACATATTTGCGTGCATCACGCTGCTTGAGCAATTTGGCAGGATTCCCTCCGATAACTGACAAAGGAGGAAAGGATTTCGTTACGACACTTCCTCCGGCAACGACACACCCTTCCCCAAGTTCTACGCCGGGAAGAATGAACGCCTTGGCACCTATCCAACAATTTTCACCAATCACCACTTTTTTGAACGAAAATTCCTCTGCAAATGGAACGCACTCTTCTGTATCGTATATGTGGTTTTCTGCAAATATCATAATATCCGGACCGGTGATTGTACCAGATTTAATCACCACACCTCCGCGAGCATTAATAAAAGAATTCTCTCCGATAACAACATTATCATGCAACTCTAAATTGTAAGTATGTCCCCAACGAAAATTACCACGGACCTTTACATTCATACCAAAATACTTGAACTTCATCCTATGTAACAAGTAACGGTACCAATACTTTCTAAAAACACAATATAACCGATACAACATTTTCAATTATAAAGCTGAATATCAATCTCTATGTTTAATTACCTTACAAGGATTTCCGGCAGCTACCACGTTTGCCGGGAGAGAGTGCGTGACAACACTTCCTGCGCCAATAATTGTGTTATTTCCTATTTCAATCGGTCCTACCACGACAGAATTAGCACAAATAAAACAATTGTCGCCTATCGTAGGTTGTTGCCTCCCATTTACCTCTTTTCCCATATTGCCCCCAATTGTCACATGTTGACCAATATGACAATTTTCTCCAATCTTACTCTTTCCTCCAATGACAACTCCATAAGGATGAGGCAAACTCATGCCTTTGCCAATCACAGCCCCTCTTCTAATATCTGAAGCATATCTCCACTTGATCAAGGTTTCAAAAAAAACAGCCACCATTTCCCATTTATGTAAATGAAAATAATGTGCGACCCGATAGAAGAAAATAGCTTTAAAAGGTCCCGGCTTTATAAATTCCAAACAAAAAGTGACCCACAAATTTCTTCTCGGAGAAATTTTCCGTAAGTCTACTTTCAATTCTTCTTTCATGATTACAATATCCTGTCAATGATTTCTTTATTCAAGATCCCTTCACGTCAATCAACACGAACTTCTCCTTCGCCAGCGACTCGACATCAATTCCGAGAATCTCTCATGCATCACAGATAAGATTAGCACCTTTGCCTTCCCCTTCAGCAACTTCATCCCTCGCTGTTGCGCCTCACAATATCCCAATTATTAACTAATTGTAAACAATTGCTCTTTTAAAACAAATCGGAATGTGTCCCCGTATCTAAGAACAACAGAACAAGCTCCTTGTCATCCTGTTGCCACAGCAAAAGCCAGTCCGTTTCACATGGCATTCCCACGTTCCCGCATAATTCCCGGTAAGTTTGTGAGGCTTGTACTCCATGGGCAACCGACCATGCACTTCCAATGAGGAAATGACTTTGTGAAGCTCCTCCAACGGCAATCCCCGCTTCTTGCACAATTTCAAGGAGCGTTTGAATTGTCTGGTATATTCTATGGAATACATCAGCCCAAGATTTGTTTGAAAAGGTCGTCCGTGCTTTTCGCCTTGTATACCCTCCCTTCCTTCACGTCTTCAAGGGCGGCGTCTAATCCGGACTTCTTCGGCGTGGATATCACATCGACTATGGACACGCCCTTCATCAACTCGATCACTTTGATCAAGCGGTTCATCACACTGGCGTTCTCAAATTGCAATATCAATTGTTTCATAGTCGTGTTTCTTTTTGTCCTTCACAAAGGTACGCCATTTTTCTTTCCTGCCAAAGAATCTCTCCGGAAAATATCCGCCCTTGTGTCCTTCTATCACAATCTCCCGTCCACAATTTCCTTCTTCAAAAATCCCTTCACGTCAAATATCACGTGCTGCTCTTTCGCCAGCGGCTCCACATCCAGCCCCTTGAACTTCTCATGTGCCACGGCCAATATCACCGCGTCCGCCTTCCCCTCCGGCAACTCGTTCACAACCTCTATCCCGTACTCGTGCCGCACTATTCCCGGATTCGCCCAAGGGTCACAAACCGTAAGGTTCAAATTATACTCCTTCAACGCCTTGTAAATGTCTATCACCTTCGTGTTCCGGACATCCGGACAGTTCTCCTTGAACGTGAAGCCCAAGATCAGGATGTCCGACCCCAACACCTGTATTCCTTTCTTCAACATCAGTTTCACCGTCTCGTTCGCCACGTATTCCCCCATACCGTCGTTCATCCTACGGCCCGCCAAGATGATCTCCGGATGATAACCGTGACGCTGCGCGCATTGCGCCAGATAATACGGGTCGACCCCGATGCAGTGGCCTCCCACCAGTCCCGGCTTGAACGGCAGGAAGTTCCACTTCGTAGAAGCCGCCTCCAGCACGTCCTGCGTGTCTATCCCCAATTTGTTGAATATCTTCGACAGCTCGTTCACGAAGGCGATGTTGATGTCCCGTTGTGAGTTCTCGATCACCTTCGCCGCCTCAGCGACCTTGATGCTCGGGGCAAGATGCGTACCCGCCACAATCACCGAGCCGTAAACCTCGTTCACCAACCTGCCCACTTCCGGCGTGGAGCCCGACGTCACCTTCTTGATTTTCTCCACCGTGTGCAGCTTGTCTCCCGGGTTGATGCGCTCCGGACTGTATCCGGCGAAGAAGTCCTCGTTGTACCTCAACCCCGAAACACGCTCCACCACCGGAATGCACTCGTCCTCCGTCACACCCGGATATACCGTCGACTCGTAGACCACGATGTCCCCCTTGCTTATCACCCTCCCCACCGTCTCGCTCGCCCCGTACAACGGCGACAAGTCCGGGTTGTTGTTCCCATCCACCGGTGTCGGAACCGCCACCACGTAAAAGTTACAGTCTCGGATCTTCTCCACGTCCGCAGTACAGACAAACCCATGCTCCCGTATCGCTTCTTGCAGCAACTCGTCTGACACCTCCAACGTGGCGTCATGCCCCGACATCAACGCCTCGACCCTCGCCGGATTCATGTCGAATCCTATTGTCTTATACCTTGTCGAAAACAGCCGGGCCAACGGCAAACCAACGTAGCCCAGTCCTATCACGCATACCTTAACTTCTTCCAGCTTCATCATGATATGTATCTTTATATTTGTTTTGTGATTGTCTTATTTCGTCAATTGTGCTTGGGGCATCCCTATCTTACAAGTTCTCCCAATACCACCTCACCGCCTCCTTCAATCCCTCTCTCATGCTATACCTCGGATTGTAGCCCAACAGCCGCCTCGCCTTGTCCACGTTCGCCAAGGAGTGGGGGATGTCTCCCGCCCGATAAGGACCGTGTACCGCTTCCACCTTCGCTATCTCCGCGTCGAACTCCGACAGATATTCTTTCAAATATTTCACCAAATCGTTCAACGTTGTCCGCTCGCCGTAGGCGGTGTTGTAAATCTGGTTCACAGCCTCCGGATTCGTCGTCTCCAACGCCAACACGTTCATCTGGATCACGTTGTCGATGTACGTGAAATCCCGGCTGTATTCCCCGTCCCCGTTGATCACCGGACTCTCGTGCGCCATGAGCTTCTTCACGAACAACGGGATAACCGCCGCATACGCACCGTGCGGATCCTGCCTCCGCCCGAACACGTTGAAATAGCGCAACCCGATGTACTCGAAACCATACGTCCTTGCGAACACGTCGGCGTACAACTCGTCCACGTACTTCGTGATCGCATACGGGGAAAGCGGCTTACCTATCACGTCCTCCACCTTCGGAAGGCTCTTGCTGTCCCCGTAGGTCGAGGAGCTGGCGGCAAAAACAAAACGCTTAATCCCGGCGTCCCTCGATGCCACCAGCATGTTCAGGAACCCGCCCACGTTCACGGCGTTCGACGTCAGCGGGTCTTTTATGCTCCGGGGCACGCTCCCCAACGCCGCCTCGTGCAGCACGTGATCCATGCCATCCACCGCCTTCCGGCAGTCCTCCGGATTGCGGATGTCGCCCACCTGCAACTCGAACCTGTCCGGGTAACACTCCAGCAACGGGAACACGTTCGCAGGCTTCCCCGTCGCAAAATTGTCCAGGCAGCGCACCTCGTGCCCCGCCCCAAGCAAATGCTCACATAGGTTGGAGCCGATAAATCCGGCACCACCCGTCACCAATATTTTCATTTCTATACCAAATTTTAATTCTTAAATTTTCCTTCTCTCCGTTTCCACACAATTCGCCAGCACCCGCCCCGCCACGACGGCAAATACCCGGGAGAAAGCGACCGCATCGTCCGTATCCCCGCATCGCCGCACCACATCCACCAAGCCATCCTCCACCCGGCGGACCCGCACGCTCAAACGACGCGACTCCTCTTCCAGACGCTCCCGCTCCAAGGCTGGTCCGTCCGACACGTCGGCGAACAAACGCAACGACTCCCTCCATTCCAACAAATCCACGCCATCCCACGCTCCGCTCCGTCCTAACGCCTCAATCACAAGTCCCCTCGCCAAATCCAAGCATTCCTTGTCTCCCGTGAAATAGTGGCACTGACTCAACAACCGGCACATCCCGCTCGTCCGGCAAGGCAGCGACAAACGACCGTCCCGCCCGCCGGCGTGAAGCAATTCCCAGGCAATCTCCAAGCCCCGGCTCACCAATTCCGAGTCCGTTCCCATCACATAACTTCCCAGCAAATCGGCGGCGTGCTCCACCCGTTCCGAAACAGGAATGTCCGCGTCACGGCTCAACATCTCCAACCGCCAGCCTATCGCCTTTATCCGACCGTGCACAGGGACCAAATCCGTCACGTCCTTCAACATCCACGGATAAAGCAAACCCAACCGGTATGTCGAATGATAACCCAAACTCAATCCGTGCAACGCCCCCCGCTCCACATGGTCCACATTCAATTCCAACGAACGGAAATACAACACCCTTAACAACTCTTCCATCACCCCTCTCTATTTATTTAATCCTTTCTTTTCCCATAATCTCACTTTCCGGACTTTCCATCCAAACGCTCCAGCCAGGAGCCGGGAATGTACGAAGTCGCTATCGAGGCCACTCCTTGCAAACGAATCACCACCCGCTTGTGGCCCCGCACCCGCATCAGCTCCCCTTCCAATCCCGCCAACGGGCCTTTGACCACCCGAACCCGGTCGCCCGGGCGCAAGTCCTTGTTCAACACCTCCACTCCGTTCGCCGAAACATCAAGCAAAAACATGAAGTCCTCCATCTGCTTGTCCGGAATAATCAACGAATGATGCCCCTCGATGTCTTTCAGGTAAATGATGCGGAGACCATGGTCGTTGATTAAGGCAAAACTCGTCGCCTTGTCCGTCCGGATAAAAATCATCCCATGAATCAAGGCCACCCGGGCCTTTTTACGCCCGAAAGGAGTCTCTCTGACCAATTCCTCCGTAGGAAGGAAATTCTCCACTTCCAGCTTGTCCAAACGGGCCTTCACGGCAAATTCCCGATTGGGATGCGTGTAGGCGGCATACCAATGCCTCGTTTTCTCCTCCGGAGCCCCCGCCTTGTTTATGATGTTCGCTAAATCCATCCTGTGTCGTGTGATTCCTTGGCGGAAACAACCCACATGGCCATCATCCGCCTGTTTGCTCCCGTCCGGGTGCGCTTCGCGCACTAACCGTGCCACCGGTCCTGATTTGTTGCCATGTGTCAAAGCCTGTCCGTTTTAAAAATCACAACTGCCGACAAGCCCGAGCTGTCCGCAAAAAACGTCTCGACAATACAAACAAACGAACGTTTAATTATATTGGAAGAAAGCTTGGTCCGTGAACCGAAATGAACCAATGCTTATTTATAACATACAGATTATCAATGATGATTTTTTTACTGTTTTTCTTGGCAGGCAAAGAAATTAGCCCTATTTTTGTATCGCAAAAAACGTTCGTTTTTTTGCATTCATTACACGTACTCAACACAATGGCAATCAACACATTAAAACAACCACCCACCACAAATTTCCACACAAAAACGAATCTTGACCTCAAACGCCAAAAGACTTACAATCAACAGTTTACCCTATAAGCAAACCTCATCCAAACTCGGCCTGCCTTCCTTTTTTCCACATTTTCACAAAAAATCAACGCCAATATCCTCATTTCCCCATTATCCACAACCGACCTTCCCATCACGGCCCACCCCCTCCGCCTCCATCCATCCCTTTTGCGCCATCACTCCCTCATCAAGCAGGCCTCCGTTAAAACTTAACAGCCGCCACTCTCCTTTCCATCTGCAATAAATGTGTCATAAGCGAGTTTTAAGCCATGCGGCACGCTCGCAGCACGATGGCCGGACGGTTGACGGTCGTCCACGGACATCGCTCCATCGAACCTCCATCGAAGCCCGTTCGTCTCCCATGACTAAAAACTCACTGAAAACACTGTGATTACTGATGGAAAAGAGGAAAAATGCCAGACAACACGCCGCAAACAACAAAAGGAACATAAAAAAAAGAGGACACGCCACAAGGTGTGTCCCCATATCATTTTTCCACACAACGGCTTAGAAGGCAAAAGCCACGCGAAGCTGCAATTGGTGGAAATTCTTGTCGTCCGGGAAGTAAACATTCTCCAGATTGGTGTATTGGTATTCACCCATCACCTTGATGTATTGGTTGAAAGAATAGTTCAAACCAACCGTCACAGCGTGCGCCTTGCCACCGTCCACGCTGGACCAACGCGGATAGTCCACGATTTCTGCCACTCCGTCCCCGTCGCTGTCCGGATAGAACTTATTGTTGCCGTAGATGAAACGGTCGCCCTTGGTGATGTCGGAAAGATCAAGATAGGAGTAACGGGCCACGACTTCCAGGCCGTTTTTGTCGCCCATGCCTTTCAAAAGCCCGTATTCCTGGTCATAGGTGTAGGCTCTGCCGCAAATCAGATAACCCAACTCGATGTAACCGCCATTCAACAAGGTTGGACGCAACTTGTTACCGCCCTGCCAGCTCGGCAGGGTTTGCCAGCTCTGTTGTCCGCCAAGGTTTTGCTCGAAAAGGCGTTGGTCGTCGCGGTCTTTCCATACACGGGTCCAAATATACTCGGCACGAGTGAAGAACCGGTCGGAACGATACAACACTTCAGGCGTGATAGAGAACGCATTGCGCGCCCAAGGCAGATCAAGATCAAGGAATGTCACATCCTCGTCCACGTAGCTCTGCATGTTGGAGGAATAGTTCACACTGGTTTGCAACACGCCTTCGGCGTATTCCGTACCGCCGCTGAAGTGTTGGTAACGGGCGGAGATACCGACTTGCAACGTGCTGTGCAACTCGTTAATGGGCTTGTACAACCAACGACCGCTGACGCTCACTCCCTGATTGCCCTCTTCCTGCTCGTTGTACTTGAACTGGGCGAAAACACCCTGGTCGAAGAAGAAACGCTTGTTGAAGAACCGGTAAGTGGCACCCAACGCACGCCCCGGAGCCAACGCCTGCACGGCGAACGGACGGGCAAAGAAGTGGTAGTTGTAAGTGCTGGTCATGGCGCTCATGGAAGAAGGCTCGTTGTAGTAACCCACTTTCACGCTATGCACGCCGTATTCCGTAGCCTTGAACGTGTATTGGGCGAAGAGGTTCTTTTGGCTGAACTCGCCCTTGCCGAAGCCGAAATCGGCATAGAAGTAGAATTTACCGTAGGTCAATGCCGCATGGATACGGGCGTCGGTGATGGCAGCCCCGGACTTCATAGGCGTCCAGTCGGAATGGTAATAAGCGAGGTCCGCGTACATACGTCCGCCAATGCTGGCTTTCACGGTCTCATCCTTGCTGATGTATTTCAACAACGGATTCACATCTTCCTGCGCTTTCACTGCCGTGGTTGAAAACATGGCGGCAACCAACATGGCAGGTAATAAAATATGCTTTTTCATATATCTCGTAAGTACAAATTAAACGTGTGTGTTCCTAATTATTTCTCATAACCTAATTGATCCAACAATGTACGGGCGTCTGGCACTTCACGAATGACGTTCACTTGTTCTGCTGTGCGGAATCCATGGTCAATCATGAACTGCAAGGACATGTCGGTATGGTTCGTGAAGAACGCATCCAAGTAAGGAGCCTCGTAACGGGTGCCACCTTCCGTGCCCCAGTTGTAGAGACCGAAATACTTTGCCATTTGGTCGTAGGTGTCGAAAGAATAGGGGTGGTTCTCCATTTTGGCGCGGTGAATCATGTCGTGTTGCCACGGGTAGTTCAACTCGTCATAATTGTTCGGCGCACCGGCAATGGACGGTCCCATGTAGTGGGCACCCAACTCGATACCAAGGTTGATGAAAGAAGCGTAGCCCTGCGGGTCATCGTTCTGCAAGTCGGTGGCAGCGGTTCCCTTCCACAAAAGGAAGCACATCGGGAGTTGTCCTTTGAACACATCGTAAGCGCGGGACAAGCTCTGCATGGAGAAGGTCTGAAGAATCACCTTACCGTTCGTATTACCTACATTCACGTGACCGTCAGCAGTATAGAAATCCGTCTGCGTCGCCGGCGAATCCATGATGTTCATGTTGAATTCAGGATGCGCAGTGTTTTTCATGGTCAACTCGTTGTAAACCATCTGCTCAAAGTTGGAGGGATTCAACCACGGCTCCTTGAACTCGATATAAATACCCGGGGTGTTCCCTTGATAGGTGGATCCGCTCCAATTGTCTTGAACAGCAGGATCATCGTCGTCTTGAGTATAGGCGAACGTGTAACGCACCACCGTTTCTTTCAATGCGGTGCCGTCATAACGGTAGTTCACCGGATTGGAGAAGGTTTCATTCGTCCGAGTGATGGCAGTCACCACACGATGTCCCTCCTCGCTATCTGAACCATACTTCGTCCAGAAGTCGATATTACCAGCAGCCGGAGCATCCGCTTCACCGTAACGTTGCAATCTGTATCCCTTGGAATACATAATCAAGTCTTCCAACGTCGAAATGTATTGGAAATGCGTCTTGAACCCTTGACGAGCTTGCTCCAAGCTGGTCTCGTCCTCGTTGAACCAGGAACCGGCATCCAACATCAACAATTCATAATAGGTATAAGAACACGGATAGTTGGGCACGAAAGCCTCGCGGTCGGCTGCCAACTTCAATTCCACGGTATCCGCAGGATAACCCAACAATGTCTCATAATAGTAACGCCGTTGCTCCTCAGGGAATCTCTCGCCGAACACATCCTCTATGTTCGTGGTGCGTTTCAGGTCGGTGTCGTGCAAAGCCAAGATAACCCCGTCCTTGGAAACTTGCAAGTCGGCCTCCAAGTAATCGGCACCCGTCTCCCGAGCCCAACGGTAGGCGGATTCCGTCTCTTCCGGAGCCCAATAGGTAGAACCGCGGTGGGCAACCACTGCCAATTCCGGCACATAATCGCGCACTTTCTGCATCTCTGTCGACAAGGTATCGACATGAACACGCTCGGCATTGGCGTACGTGTCAGTAAATTCCTGATTTTCGCAAGACATGAAGGACAAAGCAAGCCCGCATGTCATTGCCATTAGCATTGATTTGTTAATCATAACTGTTAAAAAATTGGATTAATGATAATTACTTGGTTTTATTTTTAACAAGATATTGTTCTTCCTTGTAGGTGAAACTCGTGAACAGGATTGCCAAGGCACATCCGACAAGCAGGACGATGAAGTTGGCGTTCCATCCAAGATGCTCCAGAATGTAACCCAAAGCGATGTTCGACAAGATGGCCGTCCCGAAGAAGTATCCGAAGAATCCGGTCAATCCGGCAGCCGTCCCGGCGGCTTTCTTGGGAGCCAAATCCAAGGCGTGCACGCCAATCAACATCACCGGTCCGTAAATCAGGAAACCGATGGCAATCAGACAGAAGATATCCATTGCCGGGCTATTGCTGAACTGCCAGTAGATGAAGATAAACACGGCGACCAAAGCCATGTATATCATGGTGGTCATGGCGCGGCGGCCACTGAAGACCTTGTCGCTCAACCAACCGCAAACAATCGTGCCCGGAATGGCGGCGAACTCGTAGGCGAAATAGGCCCAACCGACGGACTTGATGTCGTAGCCTTTCACCTCGTCGAGATAGGTGGGCGCCCAATCAAGCACTCCGTAACGAATCATGTAAATGAACGCGTTGGCGATGGCGATAAACCAAAGCGTCTTGTTATTCAACACATATTGGAAGAAGATTTCCTTGGCGGTGAATTCTTTTTCGAACTTCTCGCTGTAGTTTGGCGGATAATCGTTGCGGTATTCCTCAACAGGAGGCAGGCCGCAAGACTGCGGAGTGTCGCGAATCAAAATCAAAGCGACAATCACGATGCAATACGCCACGCACGCCGGAAAGAAGAACGTGCCCGCCTGCCAAGAGCCAAACCACACCGCCCCGGCAGCGGCCATCGGGCCGACCAAGGAGCCTCCGACGTTGTGCGCGCAATTCCAAAACGACATCCACGTGCCCCGCTCGTTATGCGAGAACCAGTGCGTCATCACCCGCCCGCAAGGAGGCCATCCCATCCCCTGAAACCAGCCAATGAGAAATTGGAGGATAAACATGGACACAATAGAGGATATTCCCAAACTTGTTCCCGCTATCAACGTGGCCGTGGCCGAAAGGAACAATCCCAATGGCAAGAACTTGCGCGCGCTGCTGCGGTCGGAAACGCCTCCCATGATAAATTTGGAAATTCCATAAGCAATCGCATTGGCCGACAAAGCCACTCCCAACATGCCCTTGTCGAAACCCAACTCCTGTAATTCGGGCATGGCCATGGTGAAGTTCTTGCGAACCAAATAATACCCGGCATAGCCAATGAAGATACCAAAAAACACTTGCCACCGCAGACGCTTATACGTCGGGTCGATCTTCTCTTTCGGAAGTAGCGGCCGATGCGGTTCCGGTCTCAGAATTTTCCACATAACTATAGATTTTGATTATCAATTTAGTAATACAACGTATATCCTATTCGTTCTACCTAATCACGCACGATTTCGAAATTCATCGAAACTTTTTACACTCAATTTTATTTCATTTCGGTACAAAAGTAAAAGATTCCATTTTCAAAACAAAGCATCAGAGCAAAAAAATATCGCTTTCGGCTTTCAATCCTGTCTTTTTCTTCGTTTCCGAAATTCGTTTGCTTTCATTCCAACGCTTTCGCCAATATCGAAATCGGATGTTCGCAACGTTTCGAGGTCGACATTTCTATTTGCCACTTGCAGGTCTCACAATCCGTCACCACGTAATCTATGTCGCAAGCCTCTATCTGCCTGAACAACGACTCCCCTATGTCCTGCGAGGTCTTATAATTCTCCTTTTTGAAGCCATAGGTCCCGGCAATTCCACAGCACTGCGAATCCAACACGGTCAACTCCACATTCGGTATCAATTTCAACAGTTCTATGGAATAATAGGCCCAGCCCAGTTTTTCCATGTGGCAAGGCGTGTGGTAGGCGACCCTTATCTTCTGATTTTGCTTAAATTTCAATTTCACACCTTGCCGAGCCATCAAACGATAGACATAGCGGGTGGCCAACTCGACCTGCTCCCGCACATCAGCGTTGTCCACCGACAGCAAATGCGGATACTCGTCGCGGATGGTGAACGCGCAGGTGGACGACGTGGCAATCACCGGCATGTTCTTGGCAAGGACCGACTCCCGAATGGCCTCGATGTTCATCTTGGCCTGCTTTTTCGCTTGTTCTATAAAACCGTTGGAAATCAAAGCGACGCCACAGCATTTTTCCTTGTCCAACAAACGGACGCCCACGCCAAGGGCGTTCATCACTTTTATCAAATCTTTCCCCAACTGAGGATTGTTGTAGTTCACGTAGCAACCGTGGAAATAGCTTACTTGCGTCGGGAAGGAGGATTGCCGGGCGGCCTCGTTTTTCTTGTACCAACTTTCAAACGTGCCAAAGGCGTATTTCGGAAAGACGCGCCGATGGTCGATTTTCAACACGCTGTCCAGCACTGCCTTGGTCGGCCTCAACCCCAGCACGCCATTCACCACCGGAGCGAACGGAGAGGACAAGGTGCCGACCAAATCCGTGTTCGCCAATATGAAATCCCGGAGTTTGAATTTTTTCTCGCTGTACTTGATGCGGGCCGCCTGGATGATATCTCCTATTTTCACATTGGAAGGACAAGCCACCTCGCACCGCTTGCAATTCAAACAATATTTCAGCGTCTCGTCGTAAAAATTGTTTTTCTTCAAGCGCAACCGCTCTCCGTCCGGCCCGGCCTGTTTCGGTCCCGGGAAATCGGGATTCACAGCCGCCACGGGACAATAAACCGTGCAAACCGTACATTTGATACATTGTTCGAAATTGTTGTCGCTGACATTATGTTCCTGGAGATTCATAACCTTCTTATTTTCTTAATATTTGTTCCGCTACAAACAACGCACTCAAAATGGACACTCCGGCCCCGCACCCTTGCTTTATGGCGTCGAACCCCTCCAAGACAGCCCCCGCCACATACACGTTCGACAACGCGGCACCGTTCAGCAAGCCATGGAATTCGTTATCCGTCTTCACGCCAAAAGTCTCATAACGCTGGGCGGCAAAGACGTTCATGTCATACCATTCCTTGCGATTCTCCACAAATTCCACGTCCAGCCCCAAGACAGGCTCATACACTTTCCCCGGCAGAGCGACCAGGCCCTGGCTAAAAAAGCTTCCCGTGGCCAAAACCACATCCCGGGCGACAAAAGGAATATTCCCATGATTATACGAATAAACCTTCGTTATTCTGTCTCCTTCCATGTCCGCCCTCAACACGCTATCTCCCAACATATAGACCCCGCCGGCCTGCTCAAAGGCACGCCGCAGTTGCTGCTGTGCCCGAATTCCCGGCACAGAGGGAGGCAACGTCGGCAGCAACGCAATCCTCGTTCCCACTTCGCGCTCCAAACATTCCAAGACATCTGTTCTGGCCAGTCCAGCTATCGCCGGCATGGCGATAGCCTCGCAATTCCCCCGTCCGTCTTTCAAGACGCGCGCCAACTCGTCCACGTTCTCCCGCTTGTCAAAAACCCTCGCGATATTCACAGAACGCATCTCGGTCGGATTTTTCCTCAATCGCTCCAAGGCAGGAAATGAAATCTCGCGCAACACGCATTCCGTGCCCAGTTTATGGAATTCATCCGCAATGAACTGCGTGTAGAAATCCAAAAATCCAGTCACATTGAAAATGGCCACCTTTTTCCAAGGCAACCTGTCCCCATGCTCGCAAGCCACTTGTTCACTCAATGTCAACCACGTGGGCTTCAACGTCCCCATCGGTGTTATCCGGAAATGGTTCTTGCAAGCGGACCCCGTCACCGACACGCCGGCCTGGCTAAAAAATTCCACGACGGAACCCGCCAGTTCCTCAAACTTTTCTTTCCCCAATTTCACGTAAGGATGTTCCGGAGCTTGCAATTTCAATCGCTCCACGGCCTCCACCGGATTTTCCACTTCTTTCCCGTCCGGCAAACAGTTCAACAAGTCGAAAGAACCGGAGGAAAAATGCAACGCGCTCTGCCCCGACGACACGATGCAACAACGCTGTCCATGCCGCTGCAAGGAAATGCCGCAAGTCAATCCGGCCAAGCCCCCTCCGATGATGATTGTATCGAATTTCATACTATTCTTGTTTTTGAGATAACGTTAACCCACAAACACTTTCGTACACCCAAGCCATATACTCGCTTTCGCGCAAGGTGTCGCCCCAAGCAATCGGAGCCATGCCCTTCCACCGCTCGTTCAAAAAAGAAGCGAGGTCTTCTTTAGCCCGCCTCGTGCAGTATTTGTGAAGCGAGGACATCAGACCGGCGGCCCTGCAGGCGCACAGTTCTCCTTGGCAGGTTCCCATCCCGACCCGGGTCCGTCTCCTCAGGTCAACCAGGTTATGCACGTCCAGCTCGTTCAACGCATATTTCACCTCCCCCACCGACACTTCCTCGCACTCGCACACCAAGCTGTTGTCCAATGTGGTGGTGTTCCGTGCCAATTTCTCCGCCAAATCGCCATGTCGGGAGATTGTCGCGTTCCGCTGCGTCTTCGGCATGGAAATTATTTTTTTGCCTACTTCCTCCCCGCTCTCCCTCGACCCCGGCAACTTCTCCTCGGCCGTGTCGCATTTCGCCGAGACATTCAATTTTTTGCATACCAAATCCGTAGTCCATTCCGCCATCAACCGGTAAGTCATCAACTTTCCGCCGGTTATCGTCACAAATCCCTCCATGCCGTCCCGAACCGCATGGTCCAAGAGAACAATTCCCCGGCTCACGTTCCGTCCGCTCGGGTCGTCGTCGGAAGCCACCAAAGGACGGACTCCCGCATACGCCCGCAAAATCCGGGTCCGAGCCAGCAGAGGCGACAATTTCTCCCCCTCCCGCAACAGCAAATCAACCTCTTCCGGAGTAACCCGCATGTCGTCCACCTCCTCAAAAGGCACCCGGCTGGATGTCGTCCCTATCAGGCAAATGGTGTCGCCCGGCACCAAGATATCCGCATCCGCCGGCTTGCGACAACGGTTCAACACAATATTGTTCACCCGGTGGCCAAAAATCAGCAAGGCTCCTTTGGCCGGCAACATATTAATCGTTATGCCAGCCAACTTGGCAATATTATGCCCCCAAATTCCACCCGCATTCACAACCACCGAGGCGTAATAGCTTTTCACCTCCTTCGTCCGATGGTCCAAAACTTTCACTCCGACAATCCGATTTTGCTCACGCAACAGTTCGGTCACTTCATGATAGGTCAGGATTGTCGCGCCATGCTCTTTGGCGTCCATTATGTTAGACGCCGTCAGACGAAACGGATCGACAGCTCCGTCAGGCACCCTCACCGCTCCGACAAGGGAAGGATTGGCCGAAGGCTCCAACCGCAACGCTTCTTTCGGATCAATTATTTCCGCCCGGATGCCCGCCTGCGAACACGCTTCGACAAATTTCGCCTGATAAGCGATGTCGTCTTCCGGCAATGTCAAAAACAAGCCATCGGTCTCTTCCACGCAATGGCTTGCGATTCTACGAAGTATCATATTCTCCTTGATACATTCCTTGGCGGACTCCTGGTCTGTCACCGCATAACGGGCTCCGCTATGCAGCAAACCATGATTTCGCCCGGTTGCTCCCGTGGAAATATCAAAACGCTCCACAAGGAGCACGCGCAATCCTCTCCGGGAACAATCCCTGGCAGTTCCGGCACCCGTGGCGCCACCTCCAATGATAATTACATCAAACGGCTTTGCTGTATCCTGTTTCATCATTCAAAGTTTTTTCCGACACAAAGAAACAAAGTAATCGAAACAATTCAAAACAAAAACGCAATTATTTCGTCAAAACTCGAAAGAAAACAAAATCATTATTCTTCCGACAAGCAAAAAAATAAAACTGCTTCGGCGCCATGAACAGCACCAAAACAGCTTTTCCCTATTCAAAATATCAACAAATAACAAACCGCCGCCAAGCAAGCTCCAACGACAGGGCCCAACACTGGTACCCAGCTATATCCCCATCCGCTGTCTCCTTTTCCTTTGATAGGCAAAACTGCATGGGCCAACCGGGGAGGCAAATCACGGGCCGGATTAATCGCATAGCCGGTCGTTCCCCCCAGTGACATACCAATCGCCATGATCAAAAAGGTCACAGGAAAAGTGCCTACCGCTCCCAGCCCCACTTCCGCCACGTTTCCTTTCAAAGCCAGGCACAGAATGACAAACACTAATATAAATGTTCCCATCAACTCACAAACAAAGTTGCGGGGTTTGTTCATAATCGCCGGCATTGTGCAAAAAGTGCCCAACTTGACTCCCGGATCCTCCGTCGCATCGTAATGGTCCTTATAAAAGACATAGACTAGCAATGCCCCCACAAAACCACCCAACAATTGGGCAGCGGCATACGCCGGCACGTCCGCCCACGGAAACGCTCCCGCGACAGCCATGCCTATCGACAATGCCGGATTCAAATGCGCCCCGGAATAAGGAGAGGCGACAAATGCGCCACACATCACAGCGAATCCCCAAGCCAACGTGATGGCAATCCAGCCGCCGCCATACCCTTTCGATTGCTTCAAGGTTGTTCCGGCCACGACTCCGTCGCCCATCAACACCAATATCGCGGTCCCTATAAACTCAAAGAGACACTTCGTATACAATGAGTATTCCATAGCGAGACATTTAATGTATTAATCGTTCCACCGCGTCTTGCCAACCGGCTTTCAAACGCCGCATTGTTTCTTCCGGTTCTATCGGCACGAACCGTCTGTCCACTTGCCATTGCTGCCTTATCTCGTCCAAACTTCCCCAAAAACCGACGGCAAGACCGGCCAAATAAGCAGCCCCCAACGCCGTGGTCTCAATGATTCGCGGCCTAATCACCCAAGAATCCAACAAATCGGCTTGGAACTGCAACAACAAATTGTTTGCGGAAGCACCACCGTCCACCCGCAGCTCTTTCAATTCAATTCCGGCGTCTTTCGACATGGCATTCACCACATCCATGGTTTGATAGGCAATTCCCTCCAATGCGGCTCGCGCGATATGGGCCGTTGTCGTTCCCCTGCTGATACCGGAGATAACACCGCGTGCGTCCTGTTTCCAATAAGGAGCCGCCAAACCCGTCAAAGCCGGAACGAAATACACCCCGCCCGAATCCGGGACAGTAGACGCAAGAGCCTCTACTTCCGACGACGACCGGATGATTTTCAACCCATCCCGCAACCACTGCACGACAGCACCACCGACAAAAATGCTTCCCTCTAAGGCGTACGTCACTTTGTCGCCCAGTTTCCAAGCCACCGTCGTCAACAAGTTGTTTTTAGAACATACCGGTTTGTCGCCACTATTCATCAACAAGAAACATCCTGTCCCATAAGTATTTTTAACCATACCAGGCTCCACGCACATTTGTCCGAAAAGCGCGGCCTGCTGGTCGCCGGCAATCCCTGCTATGGGCACCTTGTGCGCAAACAGGGTTGTCTTCGTGTAACCGTACACCTCGCTGGAAGAGCGCACTTCCGGCATCATAGAACGGGGTATGTCGAACAACGCCAATAACTCGTCATCCCAATCCAATGTGTGGATATTGAACAGCATCGTGCGGGAAGCGTTCGTCACGTCTGTCACGTGCGCCTCGCCTCGGGTCAAATTCCACACCAGCCACGTGTCGACAGTGCCGAACACGAGCTTCCCCGCCTCCGCCTTCTCCCTCGCTCCTTTCACATGGTCTAAAATCCATTTGATTTTCGTCGCGCTAAAATAAGCGTCAATTATCAACCCCGTGCGCTCCCGCACAAAATCAACCTTGCCCTCGGCTTTCAATTCGTCGCAATAATCCGAAGTCCTCCGGTCCTGCCACACGATAGCATTATACACGGGAGTCCCCGTTTCCCTGTCCCACACAATGGTCGTCTCGCGTTGGTTCGTGATGCCAATCCCGGCGATATCCAAACCATTGATTCCTATCGAAGTGATGGCACCCGCCACCACGGAAGCCTGAGAGGACCAGATTTCCTGCGGATCGTGCTCGACCCACCCGGATTGAGGAAATATTTGACGGAACTCTTGCTGGTTCACCGCTTTAATCTCTCCCTTTTCATCAAAAATGATTGCCCGCGAACTGCTCGTTCCTTGGTCTAAAGACAAAATGTATTGTTTCGGCATAATATAATGGTTTAATGATTAATAATTTCATCTGTTTGCCTCCCAACGTCCCTCTTCACACCCTCAAAACAATAACATCCCATGCCAAATTTATGAAACAAATTTCTGAAAACAAAATATCGCTTCCGGCCTTTTCTTCCTAATTTTTCGCATAAACATTATCAATCAATACAATAGAATCTCTTCAAAAACCACAATATAAAATCTTTTCAAATTTCATTTTTTCGATTACGAAATTAATTTCTAATTTTGTTCCGTTTCAAAAACAAAAAAAAGTCAGTCTCCTATCAATGCTAAGACATGAAAACATATTCTGCGACAGAACGATACAATTTTATTTTAGAAATTTTACACCGACAAGGTTCCGCCTCCGTCATGTTTCTTGCTGAAAAATTAAAAGTTTCACCCGTTACTATTCGAAAAGATTTAACCACGTTGGAAGAAAAGAAACTTCTCTACAGGACACACGGAAGCGCAATTCAAATTAACCCTTACATCAACGACAGACACGTCCAAGAAAAAGAGAAACTATACACCGAAGAAAAACGGCAAATCGGCATGGAAGCAGCAAAACTCATCACCCCTAACGACTCCATTCTTATCGCTTCGGGAACCACTGTTCATGCCTTTGCGAGAGAAATCCGTGCCCAAGAACACCTCACTGTCATCACTGCGGCTCTGAAAGTAACGAATATCTTGGCCCAACAAAAAGAAATTGACATCATCCAACTCGGCGGCTTCGTGCGCAACAGTTCCCTCTCCGTCGTCGGAAGTTATGCCGAAGAAATGCTTTCCAACTTCTCATGCAGCAAACTGTTCATGGGAGTCGACGGAATAGACCTGAACTATGGACTGACGACAACTAACGTCATGGAAGCCCAGCTGAACCGCGCCATGATGAACGCCTCCCAAAAAACCATCGTCCTTGCGGACTCATCCAAATTCGGACGTAGGGGGTTCGGGAAAATCTGCGATCTTGACAACATCGAACAAATCATCACCGATGACAAAATCAACCCCGCCATCCTCGAAAACCTTCGGGAAAAAGGCATTGAAGTCACCATCGCAAATTCCATTGAGAAAACTTCTGCAAAACTCTAAAAAACTTATACTCTTTTTTCCTTATAATAAAATCAATCCATAAAAACAACCAAACAAAACACTAAAAAAACAGACACTTATCACAAGAAACGACTCTCCCATGCCTTTTTTTGCCCATCCAATCCCCCGTCCTTCCAAAATTCCGCAGCGGAATATTTCCAAGGACGGAAATCGAGTCGTGTCGAAGGAAAAGAAAAGAGGGGCAAAACAAAAAAAGTTTCCCCGGAATTTGCTACATTCAAAAACAAAAAAAGGGAGGAGCCTCTCGAAAGACTCCTCCCCCCCGAATTCGGCGCCGACCTACTCTCCCGCCCCTCGGGCAGTACCATCGGCGCG
>CALUHX010000070.1 GCA_944320555.1 uncultured Butyricimonas sp.
GAAGACACGCACATTCGTTCCCCGCCTTGAAAAGGTCGTTTTGTTTTAATCAATCATCATTTCAACAAATGCTCTTTTATCGCCTGTTCAATCTTCTCCGGCACGCCTCCCACCTCCACAATCGGCTTCCCGCCGACCGGGATGAAGAATAGCGTCGGCAAAGCGTTCACGTTATACATACTGCACAACTCCTTCTCCTTGTCCGCATCCACCTTCAGGAAAATCACCTGGTCCTTGTACTTCTCCGCCAGCTGCTCCATGAACGGCAGCAACTGTTTACACGGCCCGCACCACGTCGCCCAGAAATCGATCACCACCGGCTTGTCGCTCTTGCTCACGAACTCCCCGCCCTTCCGGTAATCGAAAATATGCTCCAGGAAATACTCCCGCGTGATCGGGTTCACCTTCCCCGGCTCTATTTTCACCTCCGTCTCCGTCACCTCGTCCTTCACCGCCATCAGGTCGAACGGCTGGAAATACACCCGTTGGCGGGCGAAATCCAACGACACCAGCCCCTTATCCAGAATATCGTTCCCCAACATGGAACGTGTCAATCCCTTCCCCTCGACGACGGTCACCCCGGAGAAATTGTCCTTCACGAAAGAGCACGTCCCCGCCACCTTCGTGGAAGTCTCCATGTTCGCCTTCCCGTAGCCGGTCCCGGTCATCGCCTTCCCGCCGCTCTTCCCCGAAAACTTCTGGAAATCCTCCTCCGTCATGGCGATCATCCCGTCCGTCCACGTGTCAAACAACAACTTATGCTCCACTCCGTCTATTGTCACCGGACAGACAAGCCCGTAACCCGTCACCAACTCCATATTCGTCCGGTGGTCCAATTTCATATAACCGGGCCTGTACGGCGAGCTCATCGTGATTTTCTTCCGGCGGGAATCAATCGTCACCACCGTATTCTTGAACAACGAACCGTTCACCACACCGGCAACGCCCAACTCCCGCAGATAAGGCTCGTCCTTCAACACGAATGCCGACACGCCGTTTCCGAAAACGCTGTTCCCGAAAGCGATCGTATTGATCGACACGACCTTATCCACAGGCACTCCCCGGAACAAATAATTCTTATAGGGAAGACCGGCTTCCACTGTCGGGTCGATATGCAACTTCTCCACGTACTCCGGCAACACGGCCATGTGCCCCGCCAAGTCCAACACGAAGTCCGCCATTTCCCCGTTCACCACAAGGGTCAGTATGATTTTCCCGTCCACTTCCCGGTAATCCTTCACCTCCGTCGAGGTGTTCTTCGTCTGCGCTCCTGCGAACAGGGTGCAGAAGCACAATCCTATCATCAATAACAATCTGTTTCTCATATCCGTATTATTTTTTCTGATAAACAATCTCTTTTTCTCCGTCTTTGGTCAATACCGTCAATTTCGTCTTTTTCTTCTCTTTCAACTCCGGAATCCCGTTGATGATGCTCTCGCAGAAATCATACGTCCCCGTGGGCTTCCCGTTTATCTTCGTCACCTTGTCGCCGACCTCCACCACGCCCTTCAATCCCGTCCACACGGCGGCGACCACCAACTCCCCGTCCTTCACCCGCAGCCCCATGTCGTAATGCTTCTCCGTCAAATCGAACTTCTCCTCGTATGGCTCAAAATAAAAACGGGCTCTCGGATAATCCAGCGTCACCTTCCCGTAATCCAACAGCTTCACGCCCAACAAGGTATAGGGAGGTGTCGATGTCTCGGACGACACGTTGGCGAACTTCGCCGCCCCCACGCTCAACTGCGGGAAACACACCCGGTAAGTAGATGCGGTTGCCGCCTGTCCCCCGATACCGAAACTCCCCTCTCCATACCCTTCCGCCCGCACCTCGAACGCAGCCGCATCCTTCAACGCCTCGAAATCAGAACTTTTCAACTCCAGGAATCCGGGGCACCCCGTGTCGAACAGGCAGACCAGACTATTCCCCCGCCCCGCCTGCAACGTGACAATCGGCATCTTCCCTTGGACGAAAGGAAGCATCCGCCGCAACGACACCTTGCTCGGATTCTCCGCCGAGGTCAGCGTGATTGTCTTCGCCTTGCCGTCTATCTCCACGATCAACTGAGCCAACACGTCGCTGCCGATAATCCCGTCCACTTGGAAACAAACCAACGGCGAGGGTTCCGGCATCCGCATGGCGGGAACTTTGGAAAAATTGATTTTATTATCCGGTGTCAACAGACTTTCAATCATGACAAGCGGATAAGCCACCTGCTTGCTGTTCACGTCGGTAATCCGCATGGAATCCACCGTCGCCAGCCCCAGCTCGTCACACACCTCCCCGGTCAGCGAGGTCTTCCCCGCCCCCGTGTCGAACACGAAACTGCGGGTCTCCCCGTTCATCTGCATGTCCACGATCATCTTCCCGCCGACCATGCGGTAGGGAATCACGCTCCTCACCTGTTGCGCCCCCACCGTCAAAGCCGACAACAAAAGCAACAATAATCCAAACAGTCTCATAGGCTTATTTATTACTTATTGTTCACCAACTTGTCCGCGGCAACCACCGCATTATATGCGTTCAAAATGCCTCCCGAAAGACACAAGTCCTGGAAAAGATACAAATCCTGCATCTGCGAGTTTCCCACGACAATACCTTTCTCCACTTCCGCGTCTTTCCGGGAAGTCACCGACTGCAACAATATATCCCGGATCTGCGCCCCCGTCAACTCCGGATAATACGCCTTGACCAACGCAGCCACCCCGGCGACCGTGGCAGTCGCCAATCCGGAACCTGCCCCGGTTTGATACGTGTCTCCCGTATAAGCGGTATAAATATCGACTCCGGGAGCAAACAAATCCACCTCCTTGGCTCCGAAATTCGCCTGCATGGAAGGATTGCCGTTCTTGTCCGAGGAAGCCACCACCATCAGATTTGTCAACTCTTTCTCCCCGTCCATCCAGCGGTTCGGATAGTATGTCACTTGAGCCAAATCTTGCAACAACTCCCACACCGGCACAATGACCAACACCCCAGCTTTTTCCGCATAACGCAACGCCTCTGTCATCCAACCTTTTTGGTTGTCCGGATACAAAGTGTTTTGTTGCGACAACACGATTACGTCCGCTCCGTGGTCCACAGCGTACCGAATGGATAACGCCATATCTTTCAGACAAGGATTCCCTTGACCGACATCCACCCGTAATGTCATGATTTCAGCCTGATCCATGATGCCGTCTCCCCCTAAACCATTGCCCCGTTTGCCTCCCACAATTCCTGCCGCCATTGTTCCTATTGCCGCATCCGAGGTCAAAAGCACATTATTTCCATATACATTGTCGTTTATATCCAAATAATTATCACCCACAACCCTCTGCCGGGCGGTCATATCCGTAGTACTCTCGGCTGTTTCATACCCTTTCTTAGACATATTCACCGAGTTTTCCACAAAATTGTTGTAAATCACCTCGAAATCACTCGTCTTATACACGGAAGATCCAAAAATAATCATTGAATACGCAGCCAGTCTTAAAGTGTCTTGCATATCAATGCCTTGATACTCCTCCGCAAAATCTTTTATCGTGTGCTTTCGTCCGGGATACTTGGCATCCATTTCAGCCTTCCATTTCCGACCGAACGATTGAATCACATATGCGTATTGCCAACCCGCATAAGCTCGAGCTAATCCCGATTGCTGTTGAACGACATTTCGATAGTAATAAAATTCTTCCAAATTTTCAGGGGCGTCCACTTTGACCACTTCCTCGTTTACAATTTTGAAGAACTCCCCATTACTTGAAATGTAATCCGCATACTTGTCTTTCAAACGCATATATTCCCGGTTCCCTTCCCAAGTTCCAATTTCCAACACTTGACCGTCCTTGCCTCCTAAGTAATTCCACCCATGCACATCATCCACCAACCCATTCTTGTCATTGTCCTTCCCGTCTGCCTTTTCTCTCTTGTTCGTCCAAACCGCCTCTTTCAAATCCTCATGCTCCACATCCAGACCGAATCCCACAAAAGCCACCACCGGACACTTGTCCAACTTTTTCCCTTTCAGGAAGTCATAAGCCTTGTTCACCGCAGCGCCATACACCCCGTCCTCCTCCGGAGAACAATTATACCAATCCAATTCCGCTTGACTCTTCTGATTTTGAGCGGCTTGATTCACCAACTGCGCCCTTGCCAAAGACACGCAGCATCCCAATACGATTAATAAAACATACTTTTTCATCGTTCTCAAATTAAGATTTATAATACAATACTATTTCCCTTGTCTCGCTTTCAATATCGCTTCTTTCACCTTCTCTCCTCTTAGACCTCTCTCTATGATTTTCCCGTCCTTATCGATTAACACGATAAACGGTATCGAGTAGAACCCGTACGCCCGCTGTATGACGTTCGGCTCGTTCCCCGCCGTGAACCCCTCCTGATTCCACAACATCACCCACGGCAACTTCTCTTCCTCTAACATCTTCCGCCAGTCCGCCTCCCGGTTGTCCAACGAGACGCTGATGAATTCCAAGTCCTCCCCTTTCAACTCCTCGTATATCGGCAAAAGGCTTTTCATCTCCCGCCGACAAGGCCCGCACCACGACGCCCAAAAATCCACCAGCACCAACCGCCCTCGGAAATCGCTCAAACGCACCTTCTTCCCCTCCGTGTCCACAAACTCGAAATCATACGCCTGCGCTCCCACAGCGAATTTCCCGAGGCTGTCCACCCGATGCGCCAACCATTTGGCGGAGGCCGTGTTCCGGTTCTTTTCCGGAATCCACTCCAACACCATTTTGTTCGCCTCATATTGCGTCATATCTGCCAGATAAGCCAATGCGCTATACATATTCCCCTCCAACTGCTCTTTCGCCTCCGGCTTCACCGTCCGTTTCTGGGGATCAAGATCAGTCGGCACCCATTTCGACAACTCCATAAACTCGTCGATCCCCGTGAACGAAAGGGAGGAACTGCCCGGATTCCGGCTATCGTAAAATCCCTTTATCGTCACTTCCCGGTTCGTCAAATAAATCGCCTGTTTCGTTTCCCCGAAACTCAATATGTACACGTCCGGCTCAATCCGCTCCGGTCCCAGACTGAACGGCTGATTATTCTCGACAGTGACGGAAAACACTTCCTTCCCGTCCACCCCGGTCACTTTCAAAATCATCGGCTCCAACAACCGCACTTTCCCAGTTAGCCTCAACCCCTCTTGGGCGATTCCGGGGAGCGCGCTCCCCAGGACTAACCAAAATATAAACAAATATCTCATCTTCATACTTTATTAAATTTGCGGACCTCTTTGGATTGCCTCCAAGTCGATATTATACGTGTTTTTCATATAGTCTATCACAAACTGCCGTTTCTCGCAAATGAACGGATAATCCGAGGAAGGCCATAACGCCTCGTACTCCTCTTTCGTATAACGCATACCAAGATTAAGGTACTGCACGAAATTATCCGTCCGATTCGTTCTCACAATACTTTGTAACGAGGTAAAGTTAAACCCATTGACCATTCTACCCGGAAATCCCCTTCGAATATAGAAATTCTCATCATCCTCGTATTCGGGAAGATAAGTCACTTCTGTCTGATAATCAAATCCTACATGAAACTCTTCCGGAATTACGATAGTCCCGTTCTCACAAGCTTCCGTGAAAATCATTGAAAAGATCCAACCCCGATATTGCAAATATTCCGCCGCCGTTTCCGGACGTTTTGTTTGCAATCCCGTAAAGGAATTGTACTCTCCCTCCAGACAAGTGACCCAAAAATCCAACCCTTCATTATAATACGTCAGATCTGTTTTTATAATCATCATTCCAAAATCCCACGCTGCATGAAAATCATACATCATATACCAGTACGGAGGCAACACCCTTTGCGTGATTTCCGGACGCAAATAAGCGAACACATGATTCTTGAAAAAGTTCGTGTAAAATTCCGCCTGCTCGTCTGTCAGGTTTTCTCCTCGATACGAGGTAGAGACATACCCGGTTCCCGTCCA
Source organism: uncultured Butyricimonas sp. (assembly GCA_944320555.1). Taxonomy (GTDB): domain Bacteria; phylum Bacteroidota; class Bacteroidia; order Bacteroidales; family Marinifilaceae; genus CALUMT01. Next base: position 5,949 of record CALUHX010000070.1, read on the forward strand.
AGAACGGCTCAAATCCGATGAGTCCAAATCCTTGTAAATCATACACACTCCGAACTGTTCCTGAATAGCGACCAAATCCTCGTCCCAGCTATTGTTCCCCTGCGGAAACTCGAAACGCAACACCATTTCCTGCTCGCCCGGAATTATCTCATCCTCTTCCCAGCATGACTGAAATAATGACATGCCTATCAATATTCCAAATAATATCTTCAATCTGTTCATAACCATTACTTATCTTGGATTTGCTAATACATTCTGCACCAAATTACGATTCATTTCCAACACGCCCTCCGGTATCGGCAACGTATAGGAAGGATCATCTTCCGCTAAGGTATAAAGGGCGACGAATTCCCCCTCCAATCTCCACTCTCGGGAAAAGGACGGCATTCCATACCTCCGCAGATCAAACCAACGGAATCCCTCGTAACACAATTCCAAACGCCTTTCCTGACGGATAAACTCCACCAATTCGTCCCCCGTCAATTCCGGCATGGGAGAATAAGTTTCCGGTGTGAACCGCTTTTCCCGTAAGGTGTTTATCGCATTGCGGGCCGTTTCCGGGTCGTCCGACAAGGCTGCCCCCTCCGCCAAGTTCAAATAAGCCTCCGCCAGCCGGAAAGCCAAACCAAACTCCGTTGAACTATTCATCATATGCTCCGAGCTCATATACGTTTTTCCCCAAGGCAGATATATCGACGGATCCTCTTTCTCCGTCACGATATATTTCTCCTTGCGTAAATCCCCCGCCACATATCCATTCAACAGACTTTCCGACGCACTGAATTGATGTCTCCGTAACGTATTATCATTATCGTCCATGGTAACCAAAGTCACATAACGTGTGGCATCCCCTGTATTACCATACAACCAAATCGTCTCACTGCAATCATAAGAAATAAAATTGTAATACGGCTCCCTCTCGGTCGGCGTGGGCAGCGTGTTCAAATCCACCAAGGAGAACTCCCACTCCGTGATGACCCTGTTCGCATATTCAGCCGCTTCCGCCCAGCGTTCCATGTGCAGGAACACCCGCGATTTCAACAACTGCACCATGGGCAAATTCGTCCGGAAATCCTGTTTGTATTGCATATCCTCCGGCAAAGCAAGATAATATTCCTCGGCGGCGTCCAAATCCCGCTCGATTTGCTCATACACCTCCTCCACCGTGTTGCGCAAGGGATAATCCGTTGTCAATTCGCTGGTCAATTTCAACGGTACGCCCAATGCCTCTTTATTATGGCTGTAAGGCTCCCCGAACAAATTGACCAAATTGAAATAGTACAATGCCCGCAAGGCATGGGCCTGCGCCTTGACAAGGGCGACCTCCTCGTCCGTGCCCACCACATCGTCGATATAATCCAAAGCGGCATTACACCCCAAAATCAAATCGTAATAAGCCTTCCAAGGATTACTCGAATTATCATTATACAAACCGACATTTTCCATGGTCGTGAACATATCCGGTTGCCAGGAGTACAAGGCATGGTACCCCTCCACATTATTCGCACCGGAATAAACAGGATATGGCAACGTCGAACAGGTCACATCGTCATCCAATATCGTCTGCAACGAGAACAAACAGTTGCTGTAATCCGCCCGGGCATAAGCCTCTCCCAACAACATCTCGTTCAACGACACCGCATTTTCCGGCACATACTCGTTTTGGGATTTGGGTTCCAAAAAGTCGGAACAAGAAACACTCACCAAAAACAATCCGATAAATACAATATACTTTATCATATCCTTTTTCAATTAAAATCCGACATTAATTCCCGCCGAGAACATCTTGGGCATCACGCTGTCGCCCAGTTCCGGGTCAAAACCGTCAAACCGCTTGTTGGCGATGACGAACAGATTGTTGACATTGGCACTCACGGACAGGGAGGCCAATCCCAATTTCTTACACCAGTTTCGTTCCACATTCCACGTCAATCCGATTTGACGGCAACGCAAAAATGACGAGCTTACCAACATATGGTCCGATTGCGCCCAAGCTGCTATGTAATCCTGTGTTTGCCCGTCCGGACGGACAAATGAGGTATTTCCTCCTTTTATCAAAGCCGGAATATCCGTGAATTGCTCGTCACCCGGCTTTTTCCACCGCTTGGCGACATCCCGGCTCACATTGGTTTCCGGGGAAGGCAAAGTCGTTCCATAAGAAAAATTCGCATAAGGATTCGGCAACCGGGTATGTCCACCCAACAACAACGAGAAAGAAGAATTCAGGCTCAATGTTTTGTACCGGATGCCAAGCGACAATCCTCCCGTGAAATACGGATCCTTTTGTCCGGAATACACGAGGAAGGTCGTCGGGTCCACGTCATTGCTCCTCTCCTCCTCCGGCACATCCATCAGATTGAACATCGGCCGACCGTTCTCCGGATTCAATCCGGCATACGAATACGACCACATGGCACCTAACGGATATCCCTCCTTTATTATCCGATCGGACACTCCTAACAAATAACTTTCAAGCGTAGGTTCCCAGATCGGCTCGCCTCCTTTGTTCCAGTTCTTAGAAGAATTGAGACTCACACTCAAACCGAAATTCTCCCGATTGATCGGAGAAAAGTTCACCGTCACCTCCAATCCGCTATTATAAAGGATTCCTCCATTCAATTCCATTTGAGTTACCCCAAACTCGTACGACAAATCCTGCTGGATCACAGCGTTGGATCTTCTCCAATAATAATCCACGTTCACGTTCACCGCCCGGAACAAGCCCAACTCCAATCCCCAGTTCCAAGTCCGGGTGCGCTCCCAACTCAATTCCGGATTCGGGATACGGGATATCGTCGAATAATATTGATTATACGTGGGAACCACTCCCCGCTGCATCAATATCAGTTCCGGGCTCAAATTCGTCAAGGCGTTTCCCTGGATGCCATACGTCGCCTTCAAGTTCAAATTATGGATATAACGCTCTATCGAGGCCATAAACTCCTCCTCGGACACCCGCCACGAGAATCCGAACGAATAAGTCGGGTCAAAACGGTTGTTGATGTCCTGACCGAAACGGTTCGAGGCGTCGTTCCGCACGTTCGCATTGAACACATACCGGTTCTTCAACGAATAAGCCACCGTGGCAAACATCGAGAAAAAGTTGTCGGTTTTGTCCGTCTTGCTCCAGCCTCCACCATACAAGTTCCCCAATATCCCCCAACCCGACGGAGGAGTCTGCCCGATAGGCTCAAATTCATCCGGAGGCGTCGGCTGTACCACGGTCTCCCCTCTGTCCGGCACGTATCCGAACACGGTATTACCTATCGACTCGTTCCGGGAAGAACGCACCTCCACGCCGAGCAACACATTCAAGCGGTGGTCCGCATTGAACGTCTTCGACACCAACAGTTTATTTTGGATATTGTATGAATTTTGCCGACCTTCAGACGAGAACAAGGTTCCCCCAAAAGGCAATTGCGCCGCATTAAACGCCTCGCTTCCCGGATCCGCCGTGTTGTAATCGTATCCTCTATACCGATTGGCGATAAAATAAGTCCGCTCCGTCGCATACGAGGAATTGCTACTTGACGAGTAATTATAGCCTCCTGTGAACTGGTAGGTCAGCCAATCCGTGATTTCCCACGACAAATCCAACGTGGCTCCCAACCGCGATGTCTTGGAGGTCGCCCCGCTATTGTCCCGTTCATTCAGAATATTGAATCCCAAATCAGTAGTCTCCCTATTATATTGATATGTAGTAAAAAGCCGATAATACACCGGTTCTCCCTCCTCGTTGTAAGCGGGAACCGCCCGGCTGGTCGTCGTGGCATAATCCAATGGATTAACACCGCCGGAAAAACTCTTGTTCGTCCCGACTGTCCCCGAAAGGCTCATCGTCGCTCTCACCTTCTCGTGCAACTGCATATCAACCGAAAGCCGTGCGCTCATCCGCTCGCTGCTGTTCCCGATTTCCTGTCCGTTCTCTTGGTTGAACCCAATGGAGGCCCTGAAATTAAACTTCTCCGTCCCTCCGGATATGCTCACGTTATGATTATGGCTGAATGCGTTCCGCGTCAACAAATCAAACCAATCCGTATTGACCGACTCCAAAAACGCCTTTCGTTTCAGGAAATCCGCCTGCGACATTTCCCCTTCCAGATACATCCGCATCGCCCCCTCGTAGGTATAAGGCTGCTTGATTGGCTCCTCATTATAATAAATCCCCTCGTTAAATGCCTCCTCCGAAAACTGGATACGCTCTTGGGAATTCATCAAGTTGAACATCCCGTAATTAGGACGGTTGGTGAACGAGAAATTACCCGAATAGCTGATTGACAAGCGGTCCGTCTTTCCCTTCTTGGTCGTGATGACGATGACCCCGTTCGAGGCGCGGGAACCGTAAATCGCCGTCGCCGAAGCGTCCTTCAACACCGTGATGCTCTCTATGTCGTTGGGATTCAACCACGACACCTGATTGCCGATAATGGTCCGCAAATCCTCGATCATCGCCGCGTTGGCATCAATAGACAACGGGTCTTCCTGTATGATTCCGTCCACCACCCACAACGGGTCTTGATTTCCCAGCAACGTGGAGGTACCCCGGATTTGAATCCGCGGACTGGTACCTACCCGGGAACTCGTGTTCATCACAATCATTCCCGGCACCACCCCCTGCAACATCTGGTCGATGGTCGTGTAGGCGGGCATCATGATGTCGTCCATTTTCAGCGTGGTGTACGACCCCACCATGTCGCGACGGTCCACATTCATATACCCCGTCACCACCACCTCGTCCATTTCTTGGTTCTCCATTCGAAGCCTCACTCTCAACTCCTTCTGTCCCGTCCACATCACGTGCTCCGTCCGCATTCCCACGAACGAAATAACCAAATTCACCGTGTCCTTCGCCGGCAACTTCAGCGTGAACTTTCCGTCCACGTCCGTCGCCACACCGAAAAAGGAATTCGCCTCCCTCACCGTCACGCCAGGCAACGGATTATTTTCCGAGTCCGTCACCACGCCTTTGATTTCCACCATCGGTGATTTTTCTTCCCGCCGCACGGAAATCACCACCGTGTTTCCCGTCACGCTGTACATCAGGTTCGTCCCCTTCAACGCCGCATCCAGCACCTCCCCCACGGTCGCATCCCGCAAATCCAAGGTAATCCCTTTCACTCCGGCCACCAACTGCGCATTAAAAAATGTCTGATAACCATTGGATCGTACCACGTCCAACACCTCCGCGAGACTCGCGTCCCGCACGCTCACATCCATCCTCTTTGTTTGGGCGGTCAGTTCCAGACCGCAAACAAAAATAAAGACGAAGAGAGCAAACAATCGCAATCTTTTCATACTTTTGTACTGTTAATTATTAAACCTCATTTATTAGTTAACCCAAGAATGACATTCGGGAGAGGGTAGGAGCTTTCCCGAATATTTTTTCACTCCTTAGGAATCACTTCTATTTTGTTCTTTTCCACTTCGACAAACTCTATCTCGTTCGTCAAACGCATGATATCCAGCACCCGTTCCAGCGGCTCGAACCGCGATATGTTTCCCGAGTAGACGCCTTCCGCCAGCCCTTCGTCCAGCGAAAACTCCACCCCGTACCACCGCGACAACTGCCGCAATATCATCTCCAACGGCGTGTTCTTGAACACGAACATCCCTTCCTTCCACGCCAGCACGCTCCCCAAATCCGCCTTCGACACCCGGAAATCGCCCGTCCGCACATTGACATCCACCCGCTCCGACGGTTTCAGCCGCGCCACTTCCCGCTCCTCCTCCAACACCCGTACCCCGCCGCTCACCAACGTCACGTCCAACGTCTCCTCTCCGGCATATCCCTTCGCGTTGAACTCCGTGCCCAGCACCTCCACCGTCACGTCGCCCAGCTTCACCCGGAACGGCCGTTTCGCGTCCTTCGTCACCTCGAAATACCCCTCTCCCGTCAGATACACCTCCCGGGACTCCCCCTCGAAACGCTCCGGATAGCGCAACTCGCTCTCGGCATTCAGCCACACCCGCGTTCCGTCCGCCAGCACCACCGTATAGACCGCCCCGGTCGTCGTGAACAATCGATACCACTCCGCATCCACTCCCTCCTCATCTCCTGTCCCCTCCTCGCCTGCCAGCGAATCCCGCCGGGAGGAACCGACAATCATCACCGAATCCGGAGCCAGCTCCACTTCCGCCTGCTCCGCCACCTGCAAATACGCCTTCCCCGCCTGGGGCATCCGTTGCTCCGCCACCACCGTCCGCTCAGGCGCAACCCCCACTTCCGCACGCTCCGCCCAGAACAAACCTCCCACACCCAACAACAAAGCCGCGCACGCCGCGGCGGCCCAGCGCCACGCCACCAGCCGCCGTCGCCGCCTCATCCGCCGCCGGATGTCCGCCAGGGCGGCCTTCGCGTCGAACCGCCGCGACTCGTCCCGCCGCTCCAGCAACTCCTTCAACGACTGCAGCTCCCGGAACTCGCGCGCCCGCTCCGGCGACGACGCCAGCGTCTCCCGCAGCCGCTCCAGCTCCGCGTCCGTTATCCGGTTCTCCCAGAAACGCACCACCAAGCCGCCAAATTCAATGTCCTGTTCCTCGTTTCGCATAATTCTCGTCATTAAAATCACACCACAATACACCCGCAAACGAAAAACTACTCACGTACCGCAAACTAAAAAACGTTAAAAACACCGGCTCATCCCCGAGCCCCCGCCAAAAACAGCAGCACCAGCTCGTCGCGCGACGAGCCCCCCAGCCGCTCCCGCAGGAACGTCATCGCCCGGTACACCTGATTCTCCACCGTCCTCACCGACACCTCCGTCGCCGCGGCTATCTCCGCGCACGTCTTCCCCTCGAAGCGGTTCAGAAGGAACACCGCCCTCGTCTGCTCCGGCATCTGCCCGATCAGCTCCTCCACCCTCTCCAGCAGCCGCTCCCGCTCCTCGTCGCCGGGCTCCTCCCCCTCCTCCATGTCCCGCCGCAGGAACTCGAAAAAGCGGCAGCGCACCTTCTCCGCCCGTATGAAATTCAACGCCGCGTTGTACACGCACTGGAAAAGATACGGCCTCACGCCCGGCCCCCACTCCAGATTCCGCTCCTTCTCCCACAGCCGCAGGAACACCTGCGACACGATGTCCCTCGCCTCCTCCCCGTCCCTCACTATCGTCGCCGCATAGGCGCACAGCCGGGGATACCATTCCCGGAACACCTTCTCGAAAGCCTCCGCCCGTTCTTTTCCGCTGTCCATAATCCGATTAACTTTTCCACAAATATACAACCTCGCACCATAATCCGGCAACATTTCCTCCACATTTTTTTCACCTTATTAAAAACCGCTCGGCTTCCCGACGGCTTCCGGGCAGCCTGCCGACAGCCCCCTGGCAGTCCTCCGGCAGGGGGATAACCGCTACTTAACCCGTTGTTTACCCGTAAATTAACCGTACGAAAACAATATGAATCCGTGAACAACTCCTAATCATCCTCTGATATATTAGGGAATGATCAGCGAGTAATCAGCGTTTGATCAGCGTTTGATACGGATAACACACGGATTATCATCGGGTTATGGACAGGCTATCATGCTGCCATCCCCCTGCGGGCATGCTGCCGGCCCGAGGGAGGAAGGCGAGGCGAGGAGAAGGAAGACGGGGAAAATCAGAGCGGGAAGGCCCGAAAAAGGCGGGAATACGAAAAATATCGCTACCTTTGTGTGGCGAAAGCGGTATTTTCGCGGCTAAGAAATTCACGACTCATGGAAGACATCAGAAGCATCAAGCAACGTTTCGAAATCATCGGCAACGACGTCAAGCTGGACAGGGCCATCGAGAAGGCCGTGCAAGTGGCCCCGACGGACTTCACCGTGCTCATCACCGGGGAAAGCGGCGCGGGCAAGGAGATATTCCCGCGCATCATCCACAGCTTCAGTGCGCGGAAGCACGCGCAGTACACCGCGGTGAACTGCGGAGCGATTCCGGAGGGGACAATCGACTCGGAGCTGTTCGGGCACGAGAAAGGGTCGTTCACGGGAGCGCTGTCGGACCGGAAGGGGTACTTCGAGGTGAGCGACGGGGGAACGATTTTCCTGGACGAGGTGGGGGAGCTGCCGCTGGCGACGCAGGCGAAGCTGCTGCGGGTGCTGGAGGCGGGGGAGTTCATCCGGGTGGGGTCGTCGAAGGTGCAGAAGACGAACGTGCGGGTGATCGCAGCGACGAACGTGGACCTGCCCGCGGCCGTGAAGAACGGGAAATTCCGGGAGGACTTGTTCTACCGCATCAGCACGATTCCCATCCAGATTCCGCCGCTGCGCGAGCGGAAGGGTGACATCCCGCTGCTGTTCCGGAAGTTCGCTGCGGACTTCGCGGAGAAGTACCGGATGCCGGCCGCCCGGCTGACGGACGACGCGGCGCGGCTGCTGGAGGAGTACCGGTGGCCGGGGAACGTGCGGCAGCTGAAGAACGTGGCGGAGCAGGTGTCGATTCTGGAGCGGGAGCGGCTCATCGATGCGGCGACGCTGCGGGAGTACCTGCCGGCGCAGGAGGCCAGCCTGCTGGCCGTGACGGCGCGGGCGGAAGGGGAGCCGAACTTCGCGAGCGAGCGGGAGATTTTGTACAAGATCCTTTTCGACATGCGGAAGGACGTGAACGACCTGAAGCGGCTCGTGTACGACATCATGCGGAAGGAGGAGCCGCGGGAGGAGGTGGCGCCGCCGACGTCCATCGTGCTGCGCGACATGTACGCGCCGCGCCCCGCGGAGACGGCCGCGGCGCCAACGGCCCACAAGGGGTTCGCGCGGGAGAAGGAGGAGAGCATCCAGGACACGGAGGCGGTGGAGGAGGAGTCGCTGTCGCTGGAGGAGAAGGAGCGGGAGATGATCGCGCGGGCGCTGGAGAAGAACCACGGGAAGCGGAAGCTGGCGGCGCAGGACCTGGGGATTTCGGAGCGGACGCTGTACCGGAAGCTGAAGGAATACAATCTGGACAAGTGAGGAATACGGAATTAATGTTTAACTTTGCCGGACAGGAGGAAAAGACATGGGCATCATCAGAAGTTTCATATTGACGGCGGCCGCGGCCGCGGCGCTGTGCGGCTGCGGGCTGCAGAGCGTGAGCTATTCGATGAACGGGGCGTCGATCGACTACACGAAGGTGAAGACGTTCTCTGTGGACTATTTCACGAACAAGACGCCTTTTGCGCCGAACCTGGCGTCGGACTTCACGGAGGACCTGAAGGAGTACCTGCGTTCGCGGACGAACCTGACGGAGCTGACGGACAACAACGGGGACGTGCGCTTCGAGGGGCAAATCACGAGCATCACACAGCGGCCGATGGAGATTCAGGCGGACGAGGTGGCGGCGTCGAACCGGCTGACGGTGACGATACGGGTGAAGTACACGAACACGACGGACGGGACGTACGATTTCGACACGTCGTTCTCGCAGTACGAGGACTACGGGATAGACGAGGACTACACGTCGGTGGAGCAGGAGCTGCTGGACAATATCTCGCAGAAGATTATCGAGGACGTGTACAACAAGGCTTTCGTAAACTGGTGACGGTGGACGCGGAAAGGCTGGCACGGATTATCCGGGACGGGCGCGGGGACGCCGGCGCGCTCCGGGAGCTGGAGGAGACGGTGAGGGCGTACCCGTACTTCGCGGCGGCGCGGTTCGCGTACCTGCGGCTGCTGCGGGAGGGGGGGCACCCCGCCTACGAGGAGAAGCTGCGGGAGCACACGGCGCACATCCCCGACCACAAGCAACTGTTCCGCTACCTCCACGGGCACCGGGCGGCGGCGGACTCCGCGCGCGGAAGCGACGGGGAGGCGGAGCCGCTCATCGAGCTCATCGAGGAGGCTCCCGCGCGGAAGCGGCGGACGGCGCCGGCGGGAGGATACCGAATCGAGAACGAGTTCCCGGACGAGGAGATGCTGTCCATCGACGAGGTCATCGAGGCGCTGACGGGGAAGAAGCGGGGAAGCGGGGAGGCGGAGATGGAAACGGCGGACGACGGCGCGGCGGAGGACACGCCGCGGAGCGGGGGGACGGACGGGGGACCGGAGGAGGCCCAAGAACCGGGCCTGTTCACCGAGACGCTGGCCAAGATTTACGCAAAACAGCAATTATATGACAAGGCAATCGCAACTTATATGAAATTAAGTTTGAAATATCCGGAAAAAAGTGTTTACTTCGCGGGTCAGATAGAAAAGATTAAACAAAATATGAACAATAAGACGGAATAATTATGTACACAGCGGTTTCTGTATTGATTATCATCATTTGCGCTTTACTTATATTGATTGTGTTAGTGCAAAATTCCAAGGGCGGCGGCCTGGCGTCGTCGTTCGCCTCGAGCAACCAAATCATGGGCGTGAGAAAAACGACGGACTTTCTGGAGAAGGCGACATGGACGCTGGCCGGCGCGATGCTGGTGCTGTGCGTGGTGGCGGCCATCGTGATGCCGCGGGGCGGGGAGACGAGCAAGTCCGCCATCGAGCAGCAGGTGAACGAGGCGCAGGCCCCGGTGAATGCCATTCCGACATTCCCCGGCGTGACAAACGGGGAGGGGAGCGCGGACGCTCCCGCGGCGACGGAGCCGGAAGGGACGGCCTCCGCGACAGAGGAATAAGAAGGAATTTATCATATCGTTTGACTCGGAAGGGTGTCAGTATGTCAGTCATGCTGGCACTTTTTTTATTTGGCACGGAATATGCAAGAGGGAGAAGTGTGATTTGAAAATAATAACAACATAAAACCAAATAGAATTATGACACTAAAGACTGTTCTTAACAAGATCATCGTAGAGCCGGCAGAGGCTGAGACGAAGACAGCGTCCGGTATCATCATTCCGGACTCCGCCAAAGAGAAACCCCAGAAGGGGACGGTTATCGCCACGGGAAATGGCAAACACGATGAACCGATGGAAGTGAAGGCCGGAGACACGGTATTGTTCGGGAAGTATTCCGGCACGGAAATCCACATCGACGACAAGAAATATTTAGTGATGAACCAATCGGACGTGTTGGTGATTCTGTAATTGTTTAACCCATTAAAAACGAAAGAAATCATGGCAAAAGAGATAAAATTCAACGTGGAGGCCCGCGACTTGCTGAAACAGGGCGTGGACGAGTTGGCCAACGCCGTAAAGGTGACGCTTGGGCCGAAAGGACGCAACGTGGTAATCGAGAAGAAGTTCGGCGCGCCGCACATCACGAAGGACGGCGTGACGGTGGCGAAGGAAATCGAGCTTTCCGACCCGTACGCCAATGTGGGCGCGCAGATGGTGAAGGAAGTGGCCTCGAAGACGGGGGACGACGCCGGAGACGGAACGACGACGGCGACGATTCTGGCGCAGTCCATCATCAGCGTGGGCTTGAAGAACGTGACCGCCGGAGCCAACCCGATGGACCTGAAGCGAGGCATCGACAAGGCGGTGGCCGCCGTGGTGAAGAATCTGGAGGAGCAGAAGGAGGACGTGGGCGAGAACTATGAGAAGGTTCGGCAAGTGGCCCGCGTGTCGGCCAACGGCGACGACACTATCGGCTCGCTGATCGCCGAGGCGATGGAGAAGGTGACGAAAGAGGGCGTCATCACGGTAGAGGAAGCCAAGGGCACGGAGACGGAAGTGAAGGTGGTGGAAGGTATGCAGTTCGACCGCGGTTACATCTCTCCGTATTTCGTGACGGACACGGAGAAGATGAACGTGGAGTTCGAGAAGCCCTACATCCTGCTGTATGACAAGAAGGTGAGCACGATGAAGGAGTTGCTGCCGATATTGGAGCCGATTGCCCAGAGCGGACGGGCGCTGGTTATCATCGCCGAGGACGTGGAGAGCGAGGCTTTGGCCACGTTGGTTGTGAACCGGCTGAGAGGCTCGTTGAAGATTGCGGCCGTGAAGGCTCCGGGATTCGGCGACCGCCGGAAGGAGATGTTGGAAGACATTGCCATTTTGACAGGCGGCACGGTGATTTCGGAAGACAAAGGGCTGAAGCTGGACGGCGCGACGATGGACATGCTGGGATGCGCCGACAAAATCACCATTGACAAGGAGAACACGACTATCGTGAAGGGCCACGGCAACAAGGAGGCCATCGCCGACCGTGTGGCTCAAATCAAGCGGATGATCGAGAAGTCGACCTCGGACTACGACAAGGAGAAATTGCAGGAGAGACTGGCCAAGCTGGCAGGCGGAGTAGCCGTCCTGTACGTGGGCGCCGCTTCTGAAATCGAGATGAAGGAGAAGAAGGACCGCATCGACGACGCTTTGAGCGCAACGCGCGCCGCATTGGAGGAAGGCATCGTGCCGGGCGGCGGCGTGGCTTACATCCGCGCCAGCAAGGTGCTGGAGGGCATGAAGGGCGAGAACGAGGACGAGACGACGGGTATCGAAATCATCAAGCGCGCCATCGAGGAGCCTTTGCGTCAAATCGCCGCCAACGCCGGAGTGGAAGGCGCGGTGGTAGTGAACAAGGTGAGAGAGGGCGAGAAGGACTTCGGCTACAACGCCCGGACGAACGTGTACGAGCATTTGCTGGCAGCCGGGGTCATCGACCCGAAGAAGGTGGCCCGCGTGGCTCTGGAGAACGCCGCCTCGATCGCCGGCATGTTCCTGACGACGGAATGCGTGCTGGTGGAGGAAAAGCAAGAGAATCCCGCTCCCGCGCCGCAAATGGGCGGAGGCATGCCGGGAATGATGTAATCCGGACGTTCCATTGACAGATACGAAACAAGCCCCAGCAATGGGGCTTTTTTCATGCCCCGCCCTTCAAACGTTTGCTTGTTTGTTTCAAGTTTTGTATCTTTGGACAGAAAATGATATAACACATGAATAGAGTCATTATCCTTGTTTTGGCTTGTATGTTGAATGGTATAGCCAACGCACAAGAAATCAAATATGCGCCGGGGAAGGTGACGAAAGGCACGCAGGCAAGCTACAAGGCATTTCAGCTTGAAAGAATACCATTCATGCTGTATGTTACTAATGTAAATTGCAGAGACACGGCGGTACTTACGATGTACTATAAGGATGGCACAAAGGTTAGGGGCGATGAAGAGGTCTACGCAGACATGGATTTTTCCATATCCGAGGTACGGGCAGCCATACATGAAGTTTTTTCAGAAAGCGAATTACGCAGATATAGCGCAAGTGCCCCCCGCACTCATATTATCCATAACATTTGACCAAGAAGGACGGCCTTTGGACATTTTCTTCGTTTTTAATTATGACACAAAAATGAATCACTATGACGCTCTTTTAAGCGTTTCGCCAGACAAACTCTATGAATTGGAGAAGCGACTGAAGCAAATCGTCAAGCTGAAAAAGGACGCCTCCTTGGCAAAATACAAAAACTTCAAGACCATTTTCACGGTCAAATTCTTCGAGGAGGACGAGTAATTAGTCGTCCCTTAAAAATATTTTTATTTACTGTTATTCAGTTATTTAATCAATAAAAGTCTTTGATAATTCTG
>CALUHX010000071.1 GCA_944320555.1 uncultured Butyricimonas sp.
CCGTGCGCTCCCAGTCGCACGACGCCCCCAGCCGCCGCAGTTGTTGCAGGATAATCCCCCCGTGCTCCTCCGTCCACGCCCAGGCGTGCCGCAGGAACTCCTCCCGGGAGAGGTCTGTTTTTTTGATTCCCGATTCCGCCAGCTTGTTGACCACCTTGGCTTCCGTGGCGATGGACGCGTGGTCCGTCCCCGGCACCCAGCAAGCGTTCTTCCCTTGCAGGCGGGCCCGACGAACCAGCACGTCCTGAATCGTGTTGTTCAACATGTGCCCCATGTGCAGCACGCCCGTCACGTTCGGTGGCGGAATGACGACGCAGTAGGGGGCTTTTTGTCGTTCAACCTCTGAATGGAAAAGGCGGTGTTCCACCCAATAGCGGTACCACTTTTCTTCGCTTGCTTTCGGATCGTAATTCGTCGGAATCATATTCATGTCTATTTTTCTGATTAAAACCATGCAAAGGTAATGATTCTATCGGAATTTCCGTGCCCCGGGCGCGACATTCGGACGGTCGCCTCCATCTTCCCGGAGGCTGGAATGTTTTTGGCGGTTTCGGGGGCTTTCCCGCGGCAATAAGCCTGTTTTAAGCCGGTAATAAGCCATGTGGCGCGGACACGGTTCGGCGGAGCGACGATGGCCGTTCGTCCACGGACGACGCTCCACCGTTCCGCCATCGAAGCTCCATCGAACCCTGTGGCTTAAAACCCCCTTAAAACACTGTCATTACTGGTGGAAAGGGGCGTTCCAATCGGGAGCTCCGGATTCGGCCGGTGCCGTTTTGTGGAAGTGGCCGCATTGAGTGTTTTTGGGGGCGAGTGGAAAAATGTGAAACAAGTTGTTTTTTTTGATATATTTAAATACTTTTGAGAAGTGTGAATTTTAAAATTGATGTGTTATGAGATCTGGAGAAAATAAGCGTGCCGAAATTGTGACTGATTTGAGAAATTGTATGGTTTATGGAAAAAGGGGGTGTTTATGGTGAAAGGATTGTGTTTGGCTGTGCTTGTCGGTTGTTTGGTGATGTCCGCTTTCGGAGTGGTATTGTCCGCTGACGAGCGGGGAGAGTCGGGAGTGCTCGTTCTTTTGCTTGGTGAAGAGGGAAGCGGCTGGCGGAATTTGTGGCCTGATTCGATTTATTGCGATGAACCGCTCTCCCGGGCGGAATTTCGTGCTTCGCGTGATATCTTTTTTCATGGGCGGGGCGACACCCTATTCTTGCTGGCCGACAGGGCCGATACCCTCCAGTCTTTCTTTTCTGACCAATGCCACTGGCTGCTCCGTCCGCTCTCCCCGCAGGAACAGCGACGTAAGCGGGAAGAGCGGCGGCACCGGGCGGAATGGCCGATGGCGGATCGCTACACCGTCCCCGACAGCGTGCGCCTCGTCCTCTTTTTCGATTCCGCCTCCGGGCACTCTGCGGACTCCGCACTCGTTCGGACGCTCGCCCCGGCCACTCGCGGCGAGCTGGCGGCGTTCCTCCGCCGCGAGACCCTTCGCCGTTCCCAGGCCTTCGCCCGCACCAAGAACCTGCGCTGGAACTTTCTGCTGCCCCACCTCCTTTGGGACTACTTCGACGAAGTGTTCCTGCTGATTCCTGGCGACGACGGCAATCGATACGGCCTTTTCCGCATCCAATAAGCGCGTGGCGGGCGAAAACGTGTTGTGGGTGTGCCGAAATGTGATTTTCATACCCCTACCCCTGCGGTGTGCTTCCCCTACCTTAGGGGAAGAGTTTGCAGAGCATGGTTATTCGACTGAATTTCATTGTTCTGCGATTCCTCTCCTGAAATAGGGAAGGGGCGGCAATGCCGCCGGAGGGGTATAATAGGTTGTTTTGACACTCCCCCAATTGGTTGTTTTTGTGCGGAAGGGGGGAGGGAACTGCGAATGAGAAAGGGGCCGCGTGGAAGCGGCCCCTTGAGGTATGTGGGTATGGGAGTGGGTGATTACTCTTCCCGGCGGAGGCGGCGGCTTTTTTTCTTCTGGGCCTCCATGGCGGCTTCGAGGTCGGCTTTCTGCTGCGAGCCGTCGTAGTCGCAGATGTATTTGTCGATGAGGATGCGGCCGCAGTACTCGCAGACGATGATTTTCTTGCGGGAGCGGATGTCGAGTTGCCGCTGGGGCGGGATTTTGTTGAAGCATCCGCCGCAGGCGTCACGGTCGACGGTGACGACGGCCAATCCGTTGCGGGCGTTGGAGCGGATGCGGCGATAGGCCGTCAGCAGGCGGTCGTCGATGGTCTTGGACAAGGCGTCTGATTTGGCTTGGAGCGCCTCTTCGTCCTTGTGCGTCTCGTTGATGATGTCGTCCAACTCGCCTTTTTTTGCGTCGAGGTCCGCCATTTTGTCCTCGTAGCGTTGTTTGGACTCGGCGACGAGGGCCTCTTTCTCGGCGATGTTCTTTTGTGCCTCGCGGATTTTCTTGTCCTGAAGCTCGATTTCCAGTTTTTGGAACTCGATTTCTTTGTTCAGGGCGTCGAACTCGCGGTTGTTGCGCACGTTGTCCAGTTGCTCGCTGTATTTTTTGATGGAGTCTTCCGCTTTTTTCATGTCGAGTTTGCGGCCGGAGATGTTTTTCTCGAGCTCGCCGATTTCGCTCCTGTAGTTTTCTATGCGGGTTTCCAGTCCGGCGATTTCATCTTCCAGGTCCTGCACTTCCAGCGGGAGCTCGCCCCGCAGGGTCTTTATTTTGTCGATTTCGCTGTCAATTTTTTGCAGCTCGTACAAGTTTTGCAATTTTTCCTCAATTGTCAAGTCTTGTGTTTTTTCACTGTTCGTCGCCATATATTATAAGTACTTAATCGGGTTTGTGTTTATCGTTGAAAACCGGACGGCAAAGTTAGTCAATTTTTTGGTAAGTATTTCATAAAAGAGCTCTTTTGTGAATTGTTCGCTCTCGTAATGGCCGATGTCGGCGATGACGATGCGGTTCTCGGCCAGGAAGAAGTCGTGGTATTTGAAGTCGGCGGAGATGTAGACGTCGGCGCCCTTGGCCACCGCCTGCGGGAGGAAGGAGGCTCCGGCTCCGCCACACACGGCGATTCTCCGGACGGCCGCGGCGCAGGGGGCGGTGTGGCGGACGACTCCGCAGTGGAAGGTTTCTTTGACCCGCCTGAGGAAAGCCATGGTCTCTTCCGGAGCCTGGAGGTCGCCGACGAGCCCGAAGCCGGCCGGGAATCCGGGGTCTCCTTCCGGTTGCAGGATTTCCCGGCAATAAAGTCCGAGCTTGTCGGCCGTGCGTCCGCTGACGCCGTTGGCCACGGAGTCCATGTTGGTGTGCGCGGCGTAGATGGCGATGTCGTGGCGGACGGCCGCTATGAGGCAGCGTTCGACGTATGTCGCCGGGGTGAGGTGTTTCAATCCGCTGAAGACGAGGGGATGGTGCGACACGATGAGGTTGTGTCCTTCCCGGACGGCTTCTTCCACGACGTCTTCGGTGACGTCCAGACACAGGAGCGCGGAGGTCAGTTCCCTGTCGGGGTCGCCGCAGATGAGTCCGGAGTTGTCGAATCCGGCTTGCAGGCTCAAGGGGGCGTAGTCCTCGATTAGTGCTAAGGCTTCTTGTATTCGCATGCGGGTATGGTGATTTTGTTTATAAAAGTTCTTCTTTGATGGCGAGGAGTTCCTGCCGGATGGTTTTGAGGCGTTTGACGATTTCGAAGTTGGCTTCGGTTTGCGCCATGCTTGTCTTGATTTGTTGCTTGGCGCCTTTGAGCGTCATGCCTTTTTCTTTCACGAGATGAAAAATCAGGTGGAAGTTGTCGACATCTTCCCGGGTGAAGAGGCGGTTGCCTTTTTTGTTCTTATGGGGCTTGATGATGTCGAACTCTTTTTCCCAAAAACGGATGAGGGAGGCGTTCACGTTGAACATTTGGGCGACCTCGCCGATTGTGTAGTACAGTTTGTTTTCCATTGTCGTGAGGTTTAGTCCATGCTCTGCCCCGTGTTGTTGGCCGCTTCCACGAAGGCCGCGTATTCGTCGGGGGTGAGGTCGTTGTAATAGAAATTCACGGGGTCGAGGGGCTTGTCGTTTTTGCGCACTTCGTAGTGGAGGTGCGGTCCGGTGGACAGTCCGGTGTTGCCGATGTATCCGATGATGTCTCCCCTCTTGACTTTCTGTCCCTTTTTCACGAGGGCCTCGTCCATGTGGGCGTAGACGGTCTTGTAGTTGAAGCCGTGGTCGATGATCACATGGCGTCCGTATCCTTTGTCGAATTGGTTCGCGATGACGGTGCCGTTGCCGGTGGCGTAGATGGGAGTGCCGATGGCTCCGGTGAAGTCCATGCCCGCGTGGAATTTTTTGGTCTTGTAGATGGGGTGCATCCGGTATCCGTAGGAGGAGCTGACGATGCGCGTGTTTTTGTCTTTTAACGAGATGGGGAGGATGGCCGGGATGCTGGCCAGCATGTCGATTTTGTTTTTGACCAGTTTTTCCACCTCGTCGAAGGATTTGCTTTGGACGTACATGGCCTTCGACAGCTCGTCGATTTTGCGCGAGGTGCCGATGATGAGGTCGGCGTCGCTGAGTTGCTTAAGGTGCTCGTATTGGTCCACTCCTCCCGATCCGGCTCGGCGGATGGTGGAGGGGATGGGGTCGGTCTCGAAGATGACCCGGTAAATGTTGTCGTCCCTGGACTCCATGTCTTTCAGCACGTTGTCCATTTGCTCCACTTTGCCGCTCAGGAGATGGTACTGGGTGACCATTTCCTCATATTGCCGCTTCAGCATTTTTTCTTTCGGGGAGTCGACGAACGCGTAGACCAGAAACAGCATCACGACCGCCAGCGAGAAGCTTGAGACGATTTTTTTTATGGCACGCCAGCATTTTTTCTTGAACGTGTTTTCTATCTTGTCGAATGATAATGTTTCAGAATTAAAATGATACCCTGCTTTCCTCATATTTTTGTCGATAAAATACGCTATTACGATGCAAATGTAGAAGAAAAAATCTAAATTTGCAACCTTATAAGGAATTAACCGTTAGATAAATAATTGAATCAAAATTAAACATATGAAGTCGGCAGAGATTAGACAGAAATTCTTAGATTTTTTTGCGGGGAAGGGACATGCGATAGTGCCGTCGGCCCCGATGGTGATAAAGGGGGACCCTACGTTGATGTTCACGAACGCGGGGATGAATCAATTCAAGGATATTATTTTGGGAAACGCGCGGCCGAAGCACACGAGGGTGGCCGACGCGCAGAAATGCCTGCGCGTGTCCGGGAAACACAATGATTTGGAGGAGGTGGGGCACGACACGTATCACCACACGATGTTCGAGATGTTGGGGAACTGGTCGTTCGGGGATTATTTCAAGGAGGAGGCCATCGCTTACGCGTGGGAATTCCTGACGGAGGTGATGGGGCTCGACAAGGGGAGGTTGTACGCCACGGTGTTCGAGGGTAACGCGGAGGACAGGTTGGAGGCGGACAAGGAGGCTTTGGAGTATTGGAGGCGATATCTGCCGGAGGACAGGATTCTTTTTGGAAGCAAGAAGGACAATTTTTGGGAAATGGGCGACATGGGGCCCTGCGGTCCCTGTTCGGAAATACATATCGATTTGCGTCCGGAATACGAGCGGGCGCAGCGGCCAGGCCGGGAATTGGTGAACAAGGACAATCCGCTGGTCATCGAGATTTGGAACCTTGTGTTCATGCAGTATAACCGGAAAGCGGACGGCACGTTGGAGAACTTGCCGAGCCACCACGTGGACACGGGGATGGGGTTCGAGCGGCTTTGCATGGCCGCGCAGGGGAGAACTTCCAATTACGACACGGACGTGTTCATGCCGATTATCAAAGAAATCGCCCGGCTGAGCGGGAAGACTTACGGGAAGGACGAGCAGGCCGACGTGGCGATGCGGGTGGTGGCCGACCATTTGCGCACGATAGCCTTCTCCGTCACGGACGGACAGTTGCCTTCAAACGTGAAGGCCGGCTATGTGATCCGGCGGATTTTGCGCCGGGCGGTCCGCTATGCCTATACGTTCTTGGGCCAGAAGGACGCTTTCATGTACCGGCTGGTGCCCGTGCTGATAGAGGTGATGGGACAGCATTACCCGGAATTGGAGTCGCAGCGGACGTTGATAGAGAAGGTTATCCGGGAAGAGGAGAACGCTTTTTTGCGCACGTTGGACAAGGGTATCCGGTTGTTGGACAAGATTGTCGAGAAAACGAAGGCGGAAAACTATGTGACCGTTCCCGGAAACGTGGCTTTCGAGTTGTATGACACGTATGGCTTCCCATTGGACTTGACGGAGCTGATTCTTCGGGAGCAGGGCTTGGTGGTCAATCGCCGGGAGTTCCAAGCGGAAATGGCCGCCCAAAAGGAGCGTTCCCGCTCGGCCGCCGCTGTGAACCTGGACGACTGGGTGGAGTTGATAGCCGACGACACGCAGGAATTCGTGGGCTACGACTATCTGGAGACGGAGGTGCAAATCACCCGCTACCGGCGTGTCAGCACAAAAGGCAAGACGCTTTTCCAGTTGGTTTTCAATATCACTCCTTTTTACGGAGAAGGAGGGGGGCAAATCGGAGACCAAGGGGAACTGGTCTCTCCCTCGGAGACTTTGCCGATTCTGGACACTCAGAAAGAGAACGGGTTGATTGTGCATATAACAAACCGCCTGCCCGAGGATTTGACCCAGACCTTCACGGCGAGGGTGAACGCCCAAAGGCGCACCGCCATCGCGAACAATCATACGACGACCCACTTGCTGCACCATGCCTTGAGGGAAGTGTTGGGGACGCACGTGGAGCAAAAGGGCTCGTTCGTCAGCGATGAGTATTTGCGGTTCGACTTCTCGCATTTCCAAAAAGTGACGGATGTGGAGTTGGAGAAAGTGGCCGCGTTGGTGAACCGCCAGATAATGGCTAATTATCCTTTGGAGGAGAGGCGTGGAGTGCCCATCGCGGAGGCGAAAAAGATGGGGGCGATGGCGATTTTTGGCGAGAAGTACGGCGATTTGGTGCGTGTGGTGAAATTTGGGGAATCTGTGGAATTGTGTGGAGGAACCCACGCCCGCACCACAGGCCAGATAGGATTCTTCTTGGTGTTGGCGGAAAGTTCCGTGTCGGCGGGCGTGCGCCGCATAGAGGCGGTTACGGCGGTCAAGGCGGAGGAATATGTGATGAACCATTTCAGGATGATGAAGGAGATGGAAAACATGTTCAAGTCGAACCGGAGTTTGTTGGAAAACATCAAAGGCATGCTGGACGAGAACGAGAGCCTGAGGAAAGACGTGGAACGTTTCGAAAACGAGGGTTTGCAGATAGCCAAGAAGGCGTTGAAGAACAATTGCCGCACGGTCAGGGACATCTGTTATATCTCCCAAGTTGTGAACATGTCTCCGGCCAAGGCGAAAGATTTGGCGTTCCAACTCAAGGGCGAGTGTCCCAATTTGATTCTCGTGCTGGGAGGCGTGTTTAACGGGAAGCCTTATCTGACAGTGATGATTAACGAGAATTTGGTTAAAGAGTATGACTTGCATGCAGGACAAATCGTCAAGGACGCCGCGCAGGAGATGAAGGGTGGCGGCGGCGGACAGCCATTTTTCGCCACGGCGGGCGGCTCGAACCCGGACGGAGTGGAGAAAGCCATCGCCCGGGCGGAAAAATTGATAGGGCTGAAAATTCAGGCGGAATTGGTATAATTTTTGTGAGTGTTATGATAGTGTTAAAAAAAAGTCATATATTTGCTTTGTGAAAAAGCATGTGGAGAGAGAAAGAATAAAAGAATAAACATTACACATATAATTTGAATTTATTATGAAAAGGACATTAGGATTAGTTGCCGTTGTAGCTTTGGGTGGAGTGGCTGCCACTTCATGCTCTTCGTTGAAACAGATGGAGAAGAAAGCAAACGAGGTTGCTTATAGCGTAACCCCGGAGACGTTGGTCGCAAAGGGTGGAATGGTTGATTTGAAGATTGACGTGACCTTCCCGGAGAAATTCTTTAAGAAAAAGGTTTCTGTTGAGGCTACTCCGGTACTTCGTTATGAGAATGGAGAGAAAGCATTTGAAATGAAGGCGCTTCAAGGAGAGAAAGTGCAAGGAAACGCGGAGGTGGTTCCTTACCTGACGGGTTCGACGGTTAGTTACACCAGCCAAATCCCTTACGAGGACGCCATGCGTCTTTCCGACTTGCAGATTGACATTGTCGGAAAGAAAGGCGAGAAGACGTTGGCTTTCGCTCCGAGAACAATCGGACAAGGTGTCATCGCCACCGAGACCATGGTTCAGAACATGCCGGCGACGGTGATTGGCAAGGACGCTTTCCAACGCATTATTGCCGAGCAGCAAGAGGCCGCCATCTATTATTTAATCAATTCGGCCAATATCCGTTCGAACCAGATGTCGTCCGAGGAGATGAAGAAATTGCAGGAATACATCAAATTGGCCGCCACCAGCGAGGATATGAATTTGAACGGCATCGACATCCGTTCCTACGCGTCTCCCGACGGAACGATGGAGTGGAATGAGAAGTTGGCCAACAAGCGCGAGGACGGTTCTTCTTCTTATTTGAAAAAGCAAATGAAGAAAAACGAGCTTGAAGAAGCCGCGAACGAGGACCTCTTCAAGAAATATGTCGTGGCTGAAGACTGGGAAGGCTTCCAAAAAGCTATGGAAGAGTCCAACATCCAAGATAAGGATTTGGTTTTGCGAGTTTTGTCCATGCACTCCGATCCGGAAGTGAGAGAGCGTGAAATCAAAAATATCGCTTCCGCCTTCACGGCTATCGCGGATCAGATTCTGCCGAAGTTGAGAAGGTCCCTGTTCGTTGTGAACGCTGAAAAAATCGGTTATTCCGACGAGGAATTGATTGACTTGGCCAAGTCGAATCCTTCTCAATTGAACGTTGAGGAATTGTTGTACGCCGCCACCTTGTTCGAAGGCAACGAGGACAAGTTGGGTGTTTACCAAGCTTGCAAGAGCCAATTCCCGAATGACTGGAGAGGTTTCAACGACGCCGGCATGGTGTTGTTCCAAATGGGCCGCGTGGACGAGGCCAAGGCTGACTTTGAAAAGGCCAACTCGTTGTCTGCCAACAATCCGGTTGTTCAAAACAACTTGGGAGCTGTGGCATTGAAGAACGGCGATTTGGAGCAAGCCGAAGTTTATTTCGGAGCTGCTACCGGAGCGGGCGACGAAGTGAACTACAACAAGGGTATCATTGCAATTAAGAAAGGCGACTACACGACTGCCGTGAACTATTTCGGACAATGCACCTGCGTGAACGCCGCTTTGGCTAATATTTTGGCCGGAAACAACAACGAGGCATTGAACAAGTTGAACTCGGGAGAGCAAATTCCGATGGCTTACTACTTGAAAGCCGTTATCGGAGCCAGAACGAACGACGACAACATGGTGATGGAGAACTTGAGGAAAGCTTGCGAGGGTGACGCTTCGTTGAAAGCGATGGCCGCAACCGACATGGAGTTCGCCAAATACTTTGAGAATAATGATTTCGTAACAATCACGAAATAAAGAGTGTTAAAATAAATGCGAGGGAGCTGAAAGGCTCCCTTTTTTATTTACCTTTTCTTTAACATATAGTGTTCGGGTGAATATATACATTTGCCATTGAATAATAAGAGGTTGATTTATGAAAGGAATCTGGTTGTTCGTCATGTTGCTTTTGGTGGCTTGTGGACGTGACAAGGTGGCTCAAGTCTCCGGTCGTGTCGACGGGGAGGATTCTGTCGTGACATTTGTGGTGGAGAGCCGGCCGCACGTTTTCAAACGGGACTCTAAAGGATACTTCGGTGGCGAGATACCTTTGGAAAAAAGCGTCTACGCATTTATGCGCCCCGGTTATTGCTATGTGTTTCTCAGTCCGGGAGAGGATTTGGAAATCAATTTGAATAGCAACGTCGGTCCTACTCTTGAGTATAAAGGGACGCTGGGGGCAATCAACAACTATCTGCGCGACCAATGGCGTGAGCAGCGTTTTGATTTCAGTCTGTATGCGGAAGAGGAGGAAATGTTCGTGAGGAATGTGAACAATATGATAAACAGGCAAGTGCTGTTGTTGGAGGCAAAGAATTTGGGAAAAGAGTTCACCCGATTGGAACGGGAGCGCATTCGCTATCAATACGCCGAACAGGCCTCTTACTACCCGCGTTTTCATTGCGTGGACACGGCGGATTATCGCCCCGGACCCGTTTTCGACGATTTCATGCTGTCTTTCCCCATCAACAACGACGAGTTGATGGAATTTCAAAGTTTCCGTTCTTTCGTGTTAAATTACATATACTACCGGGGACGGAATCTGGACGCGAGACGGTTGGTGAATTATATCGTGCAAAGCGTGCAAAACGAGAAGGTGAGGGCTTACCTGCTGTCCGAAGTCGCGTATCGCCATTTTCGGGAGAAAGGATTGGAGGACGCGGATTATATTTTGCCTGTTTGCCGACAGATGATAAAGGATTCCGTCCAATTGGCGCGGGTGGCCCGGATTGTCGACAAGTGGCGGCGGCTTTCGGCGGGCGTGACCGCTCCGGATGTGGCCTTGCAGGCCGGAGACAAGGCCTTCCGTTTGCGGGATTTCAAAGGCAGTTATTTGTATATCTGTGTGTGGAACCCGTGGGATTCGTTGTGGCGACAAAAAGAGAACGAGTGGAACGAGCTGGTGGCGGCAAATCGGGGGAAAAACATCCGCTTCCTGACCTTCTGTATGGGACGGCAAGAGCAGGCGGATTTCGAGGCCTTCATGGCCGACGTTGAAGGAGAGCATTTTATGGTCTCCGACCCTTTGCGTTTCTCTCAGGATTACATGATAAACATCACCCCGCGTTATTTACTGATAGACCCGACGGGGAAAATCATAAACGCGAACGAGGAGACACCCTCCGGGTCGATGAAATTACTTCTCAAAAAAATTGACTTGTAATATATTTTCTTATCTTTGTCCCTAGTAATTGAAAACGGAAAAATGTGGGCGGGGAGTGTTTTGTCCCCGTGTCCTGAAGCTACAAGAAGAAAAAAAACTATTTACTATGAGAAGAATTAATTTCATTTTGGCTATCGTCGCTGTGTTGTTAAGCGCTTGTAACAGCGATGTGGTAAAAGTAAGAGGAGAAGTGGAGGGATTGAAAGGAAAAGTAAAACTGTTGGCGGAAATGCCCGGCCAGGAGGGATTGGTCGTTTTGGACGAGCAGGACGTGACTGACGGCGAGATTGATTTGCGCACGGAAGAATTCAAGATTCCCGGACGGGTATGGGTGGACATCGATGGCAAGGCAACGATAGAAGCCATTTTGGACACCAAGGACTTGATTTGGATTGAAGGAAAAATCAAATTCCCTTCGGAAATTGAAGCCAAGGGCTCCGGCTTGATGGACGAGTATGCGAGCTTGCGGAAAATGTACAAAGAAAAGTACGACGATGTGATTAAGCCGCTCGACGCGAAAATCGAAAAAATCGCTACCAAAGAGAAAATGACGAGAGACGACGAGGTGATGTTGGGTATCTATCAGTTGCGCAAGCAAAGATACATTCAGCAACGCGCCAATTGGACAAAGCAATTGATCGAGGCGAACCCGACAAGGGAAATCTCCCTCTTTTTATTGAAAGACGAATTGGCCGACAGTTTGGACGCTCAGAAGCGTTTGTTCCGGAAGTTGGTTGTTCAGAATAAAGAGAGTAATATATACAAGGTGTTGGAAAGTAAGTTGAAATAATCACAGACCAAATATTTGGTTTTTATTTTCCCGTTTTTATTACTTAGTTGTTTTTGGAGGCGCTCGAGAGAGCGCCTTTTTTTATGACAACTTTTTGAACAATGGATTGGATAATGAATCAAAAAATGCTACTTTCGCTGATTATAGATTGCGGTGTATGATTAAGAAAATAATAATCAGAATATTGTCTGTCATCATGCTGGTGGCGTTCATTGCGGTCGTCAGCGTGCAGTGGATTTGGATAAAATACAGCATCGTGGAAAGCGACGCCCGGTTTCGTTCCGATGTCTACAAAGCGCTGGATCGTGTGGTGGGGTATGTGGAGGACATCGGGAACACCCGCTTCTTCAATGAAATCAAGGAACAGTACGACCAGATAGAACAGTTCAACAAACAGATAATGGAGCAGCAGGACAGTAACACGTTCGTGCTGCCTCAGGGTGACGGATCGAACGCTTTTTTCAGCATTAACCAGACAGGCGGCCACGGGCTTGTCTTTTCCGTGGTGGGGCTTTTTCAGCCGAACGCCGACAATATCATGCACCAGCTGATGAAGCGTGTGCAGGACGAGACCCGGGTGGCGGAGGATTCCATTGCCAAGCAGCGGTTGATGGACATGTTGAAGCAGTTCGTCGTTCGTTCCATGAAAGAAAATGACCCGCAAAGCGCCAATGTCCGTAAACGGCTGGAAGGAGTGGAGCTGGAACCCTTGGTGAGCGAGGAACTGACACGGGTGGGAATTTACGAGCCGTTCGAGTGCAGGGTGATGACGGAGCAGCAAATCTTGGACTGGCAAGAGGAGCACCCTGACATGAAAGGCTTTTACTACACGAAGCTCTTTCCGAAAGACCTTATTCAGAAGGATGTCAGCCTGTGTGTCATCTTTCATTCCACCTCCTTGTTCTCTAAGAGCCTGATATGGATGTTCGTGGCGTCCAGTTTTTGCATCATCGGCTTGATGACCGTGTTGATTGTCACGCTTGTGGTGATTACCCGGCAGCAGAAACTGTCCGTGATTAAGAATGATTTCATTAACAACATGACGCACGAGTTCAAGACTCCTTTGGCCACGATTTCCCTTGCCACATCCGCGATAGAAAAGGAAAAAGTCTTGAACGACAAAACGCAGTTGTTGAAATTCAACGCCATGATTAAAAGTGAGAACGAGCGGATGAACAAGTACGTGGAGCGTATCTTGTTGCAGGCGAAACTGGACCGCTTGGAAATTCATTTGAACAAAGTGGAGGTGAACCTGAACGTGCTTGTGGACGAGGCGGTCGAGCATTTCCGCCTGCAGGTGGAGGAGCGCGGCGGGGTCATCAAGGAGGAGCTCGACGCGGGAGGTTATGTCATGGAAGCGGACGAGGTGCACATGCTCAACGTGGTTTGCAATTTGATAGACAATGCGATTAAATATTCCCATGACGTGCTCGACATTTATGTGTTTACCCGCTGGGAGGGCAACAATTTCGTGATTGGGGTGAAAGATTGCGGGATAGGCATTCCGAAAGAGGCACAGTCGAAAGTGTTCAAGCGTTTTTACCGGGTGCCGAGCGGCAATTTGCATAACGTGAAAGGTTTTGGCTTGGGATTGAGCTATGTGAAATCCATTGTCGGCTTGCATGGCGGCGAGATACGCCTCACCTCCAAAAAGGGGAAAGGAACATTGGTCGAGATATTATTTACTAAAAAGATGTGATATATGGCACAGAAAATATTGTTAGTCGAGGATGACCCTTGCTTCGGTTCGGTGTTGAAGTCCTACCTTGAGCTGTCGGATTACGAGGTGGTGCACTGCGTGAACGGGGCGGCCGGTCTGGAGGCTTTTCGGAAAGAGAAGTTTGATTTATGCTTGTTGGACGTGATGATGCCCGAGATGGACGGTTTCACCTTGGGAAAGAAAATCAGGGAACTGGACGTGGCCGTGCCTTTCGTTTACATCACGGCGAAAAGCTTGAAAGAGGACGTGAAGTTGGGCTATGAGATTGGGGCCGACGATTATATTGTGAAACCGTTCGATTCCGAGTTGTTGATATTCAAGATTAAGGCCATCCTCAGTCGCAGCAAGCACGAGGAAGTGGAGGTGAAGCCCAAAGTCATCGAGTTGGGCGACTACGAGTTCAACACGGAATTGCGCACCATCACGAAGGACGGACAGGTCATCAAGCTGACCCCGAAAGAGTCCCAGTTGTTGGAAATGCTGTACTATCACCGGGACGGCCTTTTGCAGCGCGACAAGGCGTTGAATGAGATTTGGGGCACAAGCGATTATTTCACCGCCCGCAGTATGGACGTTTACGTGACGAAATTGCGGAAATATTTTAAGGACGATCCCTCCATCAAGATAGAGAACGTGCACGGCTCCGGTTTCCGTCTGGTGTTGGGGAAATAGGACCGGAATCCGGTCTTTCCCGTCAAAGGCTCGTCTTGCAGATGGGAGGGAAAAAGGACTGAGGCTGTCTCAAAATAGCCAGCTATGCCCCTCCGCCTGTTTTGCGGCTCCCTCTCTTGTTTCTGGGAGGCAAATGGATGATTCCCGGAGTGTCGGGATGCTCTTGGGCGATTCTTCCCTTAAGGGAAGTTCCCCGAAGGGGAAGGGGTATGGAAATAGTATTTTGAGACAGCCTCTATGTTTGCGCATTCACGCCAGCCGGGGGCTAAACGTCTTCCGTGGTGCTATTCTTTCGAGATGGCCACGGAAACGGTCGCCGAGGTGCGTTGCCCGTTGGCGCTCGACGCGAAGGCGTAGGCGTGCGTCTTTTCGGTGTCCCACTCGGAGGGAATCTCTATCGAAGTGGAGCCACCTTCCCCTCGGGGCTTCAGGGTCACCAACACGGCTTCGCCCGTAACCTCTTCGAACAGTACGCCGTAGACATTGTCGTCCGTTTTCGCCGTTCCCCAGGCCTCCTGCGCCGATTGAGAGAAGGAGCAGCTCGTCCCGCTCAAGTTTGCCGTCACGGCGGGACGTTTCAATTTGTTGTCGGCGGAACAAGCCAGTGCCGCATAGTCCATACTTGCGACAAAATCGTCGTCGACAGAGACGTTCGCCATGTTTGCCCGCACGAAGGCGTTTGTTGCGGAAAGACGGGAGTCGCGCCTGGCGAAACCGACCGCCGCCACTTCCAAAAATCCGACCGACAATCCGGCAAGGAATTTCATTTTTGCCCGTTGCCGTTGTTGTTTTTCTGTCCTCGGATTTTTCACGTTCGTGGGTTTGCGCCGGACGATTCGCTGTCCTCCGCTCTCATACATTGTCACGTTGTCCACGG
Source organism: uncultured Butyricimonas sp. (assembly GCA_944320555.1). GTDB lineage: Bacteria > Bacteroidota > Bacteroidia > Bacteroidales > Marinifilaceae > CALUMT01. Next base: position 14,947 of record CALUHX010000071.1, read on the forward strand.
AGTTTCTCGCTCCGCCAATCAATACAGAATTAAAAATTGCCATAAAATAAAGTGTTAAAGGTTAAACATAAATATGCGTATGCGCATTTGCATTATTCCCAAATGATATGGATGTGTTTGGACGGCGAGAAATTTTGGCCGTTCGCCGATTCCCAGAAGCAATAGAGGTGTTCCGGAAGTCCTTCCTCGGGAGTGAGTCTCACGACGGCTTGTCCGTCGCCGCGAAGTTCCGTGAGGTTGTCCCTTGCGACTGTTCGGAAAGAGCCGTCGCCTGCCATGAGCAACACGTGCAGCCGGTCGTCGGTTTTCCCCATGATTCTGTCTTTTTCCGTGTCCCATGTCAAGGTGATTTCCCTCGTTCCGCTCACTGTCGCTGCGATGCCGAGCGGGAGGCGCAGGTCTCCCTCGCTCATTTTCACGCGGGCATAGTCTGCGATTGCCTCATCTTTGCAAAAAGCGGCGTAATTTCTGCTGACGAAGGCGTTGAACCTCGTTTGGCCGGGACGTTTTTTGGCTTTGCTCCAAGCTTGGAGCACGCTTGTGGGTGCCAACGCTTGGTATAAAGAGACAAGGTAGCGCAATCGGGCCTGTCCCACCTGTTGTGCCGGGGAGAAGGAGTCCGGGTCCCTTTTCTTTCGGGGAGCCCGGCGGACGCAAGGCACCCCGAGACGATTGTAGAAAATGTATTCGTCGATTTTTCCGACCACTGTCACTCCTGATACAATTGATTTGATTTCTTTCATGTCTGAATGTTTTTGGAAATGGTTGTTTGTTGCTTGCCGGGAATGTTCCTTGGGGTTTCCCCCGTCCACTCTCGCATCAATAACGTCTCTGTTCCGCCGAGCTTTGCGGCATTCAGGCGTGTCTGATGCGTGATTGGAACGGATGGAAGCAAAGGAATCCCGGGCGTAGCCCCGTCTTGTTCATTTCAAAATGTCGGTTTTTTCTTTCCCGTTCAAGTCGCCGACCATTTTCCGGAATGCGTTCCAAGGGAAGGCCGGGCCGGGATCCTGCTTGCGGGCGGTGATGTCGGAGTGGCCCACAAGGCGGCTGATCGGGTAGCGTCTTGCGAGTAACTGGCAGATCCGTGCCGCCACGCGCAGTTGCAAAGGCGTGTAGGCGTGCCAGTACGTGGGGCCTTCTTTTCCTAGAAATACATACACTTCCGCTTGGGGAATCTCATGGCCGAACCATGTGAACCAGCGGTCGTCCCGCCGGATGAGCCGTCCGGCGTTGGCCAGTTCGATGCCTATCGAAAAGGCGTTCACGTGTTCCCGTCCGGCGAGGGCGCTTGCTCCTGCGTGCCATGCCCGTTTGTCGAAGGGCACGAGTTGGAATATTTGGCCGTCACGGGCGACGACCACGTACGCCGAGGCTTTCGTTGCCGGGTCGGCCAGATAGAGTGCGGAGCTGCGGGCGTCCCCGCCGCCGGTGTAGTGCATTACGATTGTGTCGGGAGCGACAAGCGGTGTCCGGTTTTTGTCACAGTTCACTCGGGTGACGTTCGGACTGACTAAAAGGTGTGATAAAATGTACATGTCGTTTTTGTTTTTGAGGTTCGTGTAATCATGCTTTTTTCTTTTTGAACAGTCTGGGCAGGGATTCCACGCCCCGGCCGAGGATGTAGCCGCCGAGCCCTATCTCCAGCAAGTCCCAAAAGCGGGAGTTGTCGTCAAGCATAGGCAGGGGAATGAACGCTCCGATTAGCACCACGGCTGCGAACACGAGCATGACGAGCGGTCGCCACGACCGTTGCAGCCAATTGCCGCCCGCCTCTGCGGTCACCACTTTCTCTTGCCGTTCTTGTCCCTCGGCTTCCCAGCGCAGGAGCACTTCCGTGACCCTCGTCTGTAGTTGTTGTTTTTCCCGGGCGGACAGCGAAAGGGTCTCGATGATCCGTCCCACGTCTTTCAATAGGTTCTGTAAAATTCTCATCTGTTTTTCTTTTTAAAGTTGTTGTTATGTTCATGAACGACACAAAGGTACCGTCCCCTCTCTTTTTGATGGGATAGTTCCGTCAATCTTGACAATTATTTTTTTAATGAATGGTAAAGTATTGAGAAATAGCTGGTTATTGGCGTAATTGTTGTCGGGAAGATGACGATTTGTGGGTTTCACGGCAATAGGTTGGTAATCAGTCTGTAGCGTATGGATGGGGGTGTCGAAATGTTTTTATCATACTCCCTCCCTCCTTCGGGGTACTCCCTCTATCTTAAAGGGAGAGTTAAACAGCGTTGCTGTTCAGGTATTTATACCCCTACTCGGCTTCGCCGTACTCTGCCTGCTTTAGGGAAGAGTTTGCGGAGCAAAGGTATTTAGCTGAATCTCATTGCCATGCAACTTCTCCCTAAAAGGAGAAACCGGCGATTCAGCGAGGGCAGAGAGGGAACTTGTTCCCGCTTTGCCGAGCGCAGCGGTTCGAGGCGAAGCCTCACTTGGCCGCAAAGCGGACGGAGGAGTATGAATAGCTATTTTGACACCCTCTTTACTTTAAGAGGGGAGTTACATTGTTTTATGACCTTTACGTCCACATGCGCCGCACGGGACCCGTCAAACGCAAAACACGAGCCTGTGCCATGATGCCAATTGTTCCCCGGAAGACAGCGGCTGACAGGGTATTAAACCGGATGCTTTTACGGTTTCACAATTTTTCGATTTCCTCGGCGGAAAGGCCCGTGCTTTTTGCGATGATGTCGAGGGATACGCTTTGCCGCTTCAGGCTTTGGGCCACGAGACGTTTCCCTTCCGCCAATCCTTCCGCCAATCCTTCCGCTTTTCCTTCTGCCCTGCCTTCTGCCCTGCCTTCCGCTCTTCCCAATCGAAAAAGCAAACGGGCTCAGGCTGAGGGCCGCAGGCTTAAAACAGACAAGCGGGAAGCCCGCACAGGAGGGGCTCGTGGCTTCGGAAAGGTCCGGGCGGCAGGATTATCTGCCGGAAAAGATGGATTTCTCAAGGAGGGTGCGGAATTGGTCGAAGAAAGAGAGTTGGTGTTCCGTCATGGTCAGTTTGTTGATGACGTTCGAGAGGTTCGGGCCTTCCGGGACGTGGAGCAGCCACAGGAGATGGCGGAAGCAATGCAGCATTTTGGCCCCGCCGATGGGGACGATTTTGCCCGTGAGGGAGAACGCCCGGACGAAGCGCACCAGCTCGGAGCGGCTTCCGGTGAAGCGGAAGGGGAAGTCGGACTCCGGCAGTTTTCCGCCAACACGTCCCGCACCAGTTCCAGCGATGCGATTTGCTCGGCGAGGTAAGGCTCTAAGGCCTGCCGCAAGGCGGGGTCTTGCCCGAAGATTTTTTTCCCCTCCCTCCTCGACATGGAGGAGGGGGCGGTGGGGACGGCCCTGCTTGTCGAGGAGGATTGTGTCGCGGACGCCTTTCAGCATCGCCCGCAGCACCCGGATAGTGCCGGCGTTTGCCGCCCCGCCGTCCAGCACCCCGGCGCAGTAGCCGAGGGCGTCGAACTGGGCGTTGAACAATCGTTCCCGGAATTCCTGCAAATCCTCACAGCCGTTCACGGTGAACGTCAGGGGATTCCTCCCCGTCACCCGCACCCGCGTGTTCTTCATCGCACACAGGTACACTTTCATGGATTCTTTTTCCATAAATTAATCGGTTTTAACTGTTAATGATATAAAAAATGCCGGGAAGCGAAGATTGCTCCCCGGCTGTCAATAAAAATTCTAATTAGTCGTCCCTTAAAAAGCATATGCCAGCGAGACATTTTTCCAATAAAGTGTCTCGCTGATTTTTTCGACAAGTTCC
>CALUHX010000072.1 GCA_944320555.1 uncultured Butyricimonas sp.
AAATTTTATCATTTTCTTTGGTGGGTGACAAAATCTCCCGTATATTTGTATCGCAAAAAACGAACGTTTTTTGGTATCCATTTCCCTCTCACAAACACCTTATTTCCAATATATTACAAACAAACCAATTCTGCAAAATCCACCTTAAAAACCGCATTCTACAAAAATCATAAAATACTGAATATCAACACTTCGATATTATCTCCCAACGCCCTCCCAAAACGCATGCGCCTCTTTCCTCCCCTAAAAACATCCCGTCACGCTCCAACAACACCATCCTCCCGGAACCATCCCTCCCCATCCGCCCATACCGCCGCCACTTGCTTCCGCCTCCCCTCCTCCGGCCCTCCATCTGCTTTAAGCCAACTTTCAGCGTGTTTTAAGTCATGTGTCACATATGCGCCACGATGGCCGGACGATTGACGGTCGTCCACGGACATCGCTCCATCGAACCACCATCGAACCTCATTCGTCTCCCGTGACTGAAAACACACTGAAAACACCGTGATTACCGGCGGAAAAGGGAGAGACAGGCAAAACGAAACGCGACAAACAAAATGCCCCGGAAATCTCAGACAGAAATTTCCAGGGCACAAAAAGAGTAAAATCAAAATACGGTCCCCGTACTCCTCCCCACGTCACAAGCCCACACGCCTCAAATCCACTTCACATACTCGAAATCCTGACGGTGGGGCAGCAACGGATTCTTTGGGAAAATTCTCAAGTCGGTCATGAACACGCCGGTTTTCTCCGGAACCACTTCCAACGTGTACAACGCCTTTCCGTCCTTGAACGAGACGGGCGTGAACTCATGAATCCCGAACAACTCCATCTGCTCGTTGTTCTTTTGCGTCACGACCAGCTCCACTCCGATATCGTCAATGGACAGCTCGCCCAAGTCCAACTCGACACGGGCCTTATAAGGCATTCCCAAAGAAAGTATCTCTTTCTGATTATTGGGAATTTCCATGGACACGACCTGAATATTCCCCCACTCCCGGGTCACTTTGGCCTTCCAATCCGTCAAACAAGTCGCCTGGGCATAATGGTCCGCCTGCAACAATTCGGAACGTTTCGCCATCGGAACATAAAACTTGTTCTCATAATCCACCAACATCCGGTTGGAGGTGAAATTGCTTGCCACTTGGGCTATCGTGTTCTTGATGTAGGCGACCCACTTCTTGGATATGCCCTCCGCGTCCCGGTCATAAAAGGCCGGCACGATTTCGCTTTCTATGATATTATAAATCAACTCGGCATCCAACTCGTCCTGGTATTTGGAATCCTCGTAGGTCTGCTTCATGGGCAAAGCCCATCCGGCTCCCTCCTTGTAACCTTCCACCCACCAGCCGTCGAGCACACTGAAATGCATCACTCCGTTCATGGCCGCCTTCTCGCCACTGGTACCCGAAGCCTCCTGAGGCCGCGTCGGGGTGTTCATCCACACGTCCACGCCCTGGACCATGTAGCGGGCCAGGTCCATGTCGTAATTCGGCAGGAAAAGAATCTTGCCCAGGAACTGCGGGTATTTGGAAATCTCCACGATGTGCTGTATCAAATCCTGCCCGGCCTTGTCCGCCGGATGGGCCTTGCCCGCGAAGATAAACTGAACGGGATGTTCCGGATTGTTCACAATGGAGTTCAAACGGTCGAGGTTGGTGAAAAGCAAATAGGCCCGCTTGTACGTGGCGAAACGACGGGCGAAACCGATGGTCAGGATGTCGTCGCGCAGCGTCTCCTGTATCTGAATCAATTGTTTGGGCGAGAAATAAGCCGTGTTCTTCTCCTGCATCAGACATTTCTTCACGTGGCAGATCAACCGCTCCCGCAAACTCTTCCGCACATTGGCGATTATCAAATCAGGGACTTTGTAAATCCCCTCGAAGCAACTCTTGTCATAATGGGACGAGGAGAATTTGTCGCCAAACACCGTCGACTCTATCGCCTTCCACTCCGGAGCCGTCCACGTGGGATAATGCACTCCGTTCGTCACATAACTGATATGCAATTCCTCCGGCAGATATCCGGGCCACAAGTCTTTGAATATCTGCCGGCTCACCTTGGCATGCAGCCAACTGACGCCATTGGTCTCCTGAGACAGATTGGCAGCGAGGTAACTCATCGAGAACTTCTCATTGGAATTGTTGGAATTCGAGCGTCCCAAGGCCATGAACTGCTTCCACGTGATTTTCAACCTGTCGGGGTAATAGGACAGGTATTTCCGTATCATGTCCTCGGAAAACATGTCGTGTCCGGCCGGCACGGGCGTGTGGGTCGTGAACAAAGAAGAGGCCCGCACCACCTCCATCGCCTCGGAGAACGTCAGGTACTCATTCTCCACATACTCGCAAAGACGCTCCACTCCCGTAAACGCGGCGTGCCCCTCGTTGCAATGGTAAACGTCCGCATGAACGCCCATCTTGCGCAACGCCTGAATTCCCCCGCAGCCTAACAAAAGCTCCTGTTTCAAACGGTTCTCCCAGTCTCCGCCATACAAATAATGGGTGATGCGCCTGTCCTCCTCCCGATTGTCCTCGAAGTCCGTGTCCAAAAGGTACAACTCCACCCGTCCGACGTTCACCTGCCAAATGTGGGCGTACACATTGCGTCCAGGAAACGCAAGCGACACCGTGAGCCACGTTCCGTTCTCGTCACGCACGGGAGAAATCGGCAACTTGGAGAAATCCTGCGCGTCGTATTCCGCCTCCTGATTGCCGACGGCCGAGAACTTCTGCGTGAAATACCCGTAACGATACAGCAAGCCCACGCCGGTAATCTTTGTTTGCCTGTCGCTGGCCTCTTTCAAAAAGTCTCCGGCCAGTATTCCCAGTCCTCCGGAATAGATTTTCAAAGAAGAGTGCAACCCGAATTCCATGCTGAAATAGGCGACGGAAGGACTCGACATCGACTTCTTGCCCTCCATATAGCGGGTGAATTTCGCATACACGGCGCGCATCCGGTCCATGAAATCCGCGTTTTCTTCCAGTTCCTTGTATTGGACCAGAGAAATCCGGTCGAGCAGTTCTATCGGATTGCCTTTCACTTTTTCCCATTGCTCCGGATCCACGCGCCGGAACAATTCCGCCGCGTCCTCGTGCCAACTCCACCACAAATTGTTGGCCATCTCCTCCAAAGGACGCAGATTCTCCGGTATCGAGCGATGAATAATCATCGACGACCAGTTCGGCTCGCTCACGCCCTCTTTCTGCTCTATGTACATCCACGGCTCGTAGTCTTCCATCTTCATGTCGTTCATCCTCTCGCTCGCCTTCTGGAGGGCCTTGCGGTAGGCGTCGTTATAATACGACAACAAATTGTCCCACAAGGCTATCTTCGCAATTTCCCCGGCATTCTCGCGCACCTTGTTGAAATCCGACTCCCGCAAGGCCGCCATTTCCTTTATTTTCGAGGTGATGGCCGCGGCCACGTCGTTCTTGTTCCCGTCGTTCCGCTTGACCACCTCTATTCCCGGATGTCCCTTGGCGTAATGCGTCTCCACCCACACGCCGAATCCCGCCAACGAAGTCGTGATTGTCGGCACCTTGAACGCCAGGCTTTCCAAAGGCGTGTATCCCCAAGGCTCGTAATAGGACGGGAACACGGTAAGGTCCATCCCTATCAACAAGTCGTAATAGGGTATGTTGAATATGCCGTCGTCGCCATTCAAATAGCAAGGACAGAAAACGACCTTCACGCGGTCGCCTTCCCTGTTGTTCAACCGCTGGGCGTCGAAAGCCTTCAAAATGGGGTCGTTCTTCGGATCGGACAAATCGTGCGTCAGGCAACTTCCCAATCCCTCTTCGGAAATTTCCTTGGCTTGCATCCGTCGGGCAAGCTCCTTGTTGGCACCCTTGTGTCCCGCCGGCACCAAAACGAACGCCAGGATGTCCCGGTTGTTTTCCGTGTCGCGGTTCAAACGTCCCAACGCCTCGATAAACACGTCTATTCCCTTGTTCCGGAACTCGTAACGTCCGCTGATGCCCACGATGAAAGCGTCGTCCGGAATTGCCGTCCCCGTAAGTACCCTGGCTGCCTTCAACAACAACTCTCTTCCCCTCTGGCGTTTCTCGGGAAAACTCCCGCCTTCCGGCACAATGGCGTTGCTGAAACCGTTAGGAGTTATCATGTCCACCTTCTTGCCCAGGAAATGTTCGCACTCGATGGCCGTGATTTCACTCACCGTGGTAAAACTGTCCGCCTGCATGGCCGCCTTGCTCTCGAGCGACTGTTTGGAAATCACGTTGAAACGATGGGCCACCTCGTCCGAGTTGTATTGCCGCATGTGGTCGTAAAGCGGCAAATCGTTGCCCGCTATGCAGCGTCCCAGCACGGTGGCGTGGGTGGTAAACACGCAGGCCACCCTCGGCATCTTGTCGCGCAAATACAACAACCCGCTCCCCGTCATCCACTCGTGGAACTGGGCTATCACTTGCTGGCGGGGCGGCACGTCAAAGCGGACAAAGCTCTCGATGACCTTTCCCGCCGCATAGCCGAACAGCACCGGCTCGATGTAATCCCACTGCCCCGAGAGGGAGTCCACCCGGTATTTTTCCCAAAGCGTCGTCAGTATCTTGTTCTTTTCACCGATAAACGGCGAGAAATCCACCAACAGGGCGACAGGGTTGCCCGGCACGTTCCACCGTCCTATTTTCACGTTCAATCCCTGCTGCGCCAACTGTCCCCTCCATGACTTGAAGAGCGTGTTGTCCTCAGTGAATTCCGGATTGGGCTCCTTGGAACGCCACACGTCCGGCCCTATCAATATATGGTTGCTCTTAAATTCCCTCTCCAGGCTCAAAGCCTTGGTGGCCAAAACAGTATGAATCCCTCCGACTTTGTTGCAAACCTCCCAACTCACTTCAAACAAATAAGCCGAGGTCTTCTCTTTTATTTCTGTCATAATTTAATAATTAATCGTTGTGTTTATCTAACGTTTCTTTGTCTTCCGCGTTTCCGGCTTCTCGTCCCTTTTACGGTCGCTTTCCTCCACGCGGAGAATGAAATCACTCAACACGTTCATATAATTGATGAACGCCTCGTAAGGCGAGTCGTAAGGCGACGTGTAGCGGCGGAACTCATTGTCGGAAAACAGCTTCGTGCGCATATAATAGAAATGGTCGCTCGCCTGCAAACGCTCGTAATCGCGCTTCAACGCCTCGTCGTCGGAGCGTTTCACCTTCTCCTGCACCTTGTACAACTCCTCGAACGCCTCTGTCTGCAACTCGTTGCCCAGCCACGACGTGATGTCTCGCTCCTCGTCCACCCACGAAATGGGATAAGGCACGTGCAAGGGAGCCACCGGCTGGTGTTTCTTGATGACCTCGCCCGGGGTGAGGAATTCGAAATCGCCGCGGGAAAAAACAGCCTCCGGCAAATAACGCATGAAATCAAAGATTCCGCTCTCCGCCGTCTGGTATTCCCCGAAAGTCTCGTAATTCATGAAAAGATTCACTATCTCGCTCTCCTTCGCGCTGTCGCTCAACCAATCCGCGTATTTGTCCGCGGTCAGCGGCCACTCGTTCCAACTCTTGTCGGAGAACCGCATCGCGATGTCGTCGCTCAACCGGGAATTCTTCAACAACAGTTTCAACTTCGGATTGATGGCGTTCGTGTACAGGAAATTCGGGCTTTTCCATCCCAACACATGCTTGGCCCCGTCCGTCAACATGCCCCGGAAACCCATCTCCGCCACCCGCTCGCCAATCTGGTCCGAGTAAATCAACGACGAATTGCGCAACACCACGGGAGTCTGTCCGAACAGCTCCTTCATTTTTTTCATGTGGTGGCGCACCTGGTTCTCGAACTCGTCTGTGTCCGACAAGGAGGCCAACGAGTGGGGATACGTCTCCGCCAGAAACTCCGCACACCCCGTGTCCGCCAACCGTTTAAAACTGTCGATGGCCTGGGGGGCGTGCAACTCCAATTGTTCCAAGGCCATGCCCGAAATGGAAAAGGCGACCTTGAACTTCCCCTCATACCGCCGAATCAGCTCCAAAAGCAAATCATTCATCGGCAGGCAGTGGTTCACAACCCGTTTTATCGTGGAAGCGTTGACATAATCATCAAAGTAATCATGACGTTTCCCTATGTCAAAAAAGCGATATTTTCGAAGCATTACCGGATGATGCACTTGAAAATAAAAACACAATGTCTTCTTCATATTCTCAACATTTATACATTAAACGAACAAATCCTCGTACACCTTCTTTATTTTTATTGCCGCGTTCTCCCATTTCAAATTGTTCACCTCCTCGAATCCGGACTCGCCCACCACTTTGGCCAATGCCGGATAGGACAACAAACCGTAAATGGCGTCCGCCAAAGCGTCCACGTCCCAATAGTCCACTTTGATGGAGTGCTTCAACACCTCGGCCACGCCCGACTGTTTCGAGATGATCGAGGGTACGCCCGACCTCATCGCCTCCAGCGGCGAGATTCCGAAAGGCTCCGACACGGACGGCATGACGTACACGTCGCTATACCGGAACATTTTCTGCACGTCGTCACCCTTCAAAAAGCCCGTGAAATGGAAATGGGTGGCCATCTTCAATTGGGCCACGCGCCGGATTGACTGCGCCAGCATGTCGCCGCTGCCCGCCATCACGAATCGCACTCCGGGATAACGTTTCAACACCTTGTGCGCCGCCTCGATGAAATACTCCGGCCCTTTCTGGAAGGTGATTCGCCCCAGAAATGTCACCACCTTTTCCTTCACGCCCCGCTCCTCCGCGGTGTCTTCGCTGTTCTTAAAGTCAACGGCGTTATGCACGGTGACCACCTTCTCCGGCGCAATCCCGTAACGGTTGATCACGATATTCCTTGTCCAGTTGCTCACCGTGATTACCCGGTCGGCCTCCTCCATCCCTTTGCGCTCGATGTCATACACCTCTTGGTTGACATGTTCCCCGCTCCGGTCGAACTCCGTGGCGTGCACATGGATCACGAGCGGCTTCCCGGACACCTTCTTCGCCACGATTCCCGCCATGTAGGTCAGCCAATCGTGGGCGTGTATCACGTCAAACTGCTCCCGGGCGGCAATCGTCCCCGCCACCATCGCGTACCGGCCCACCTCTTCCATCAGATTCGCCCCGTACTTCCCCGAAAACTGGAACTTGTTGCCGTAGGATATTTTTCCGCTGGCCCTCTTCCCCTCCACCGTCTCGCTCACCGTCTTCTCGAACAAGTCCGGCGACATGTAAGGCACCAGATTGGAGCCGACCTCCATGAACCGCACGTTTTCCTTGTACTTCTCCCATTCCGTCCACGAGGCCATCATCTCCACGTCGCTGGCGTTTATGATTCTCACCGCGCTTTGGTCCTCGTCGCCGCCCGCCTTCGGCATCACAAACAAGACCCGGACCCCCTGCGAGGCCAATCCTTTCGTCAGCCCGTAACAGGCGGTCCCCAGCCCCCCGGCTATATGCGGGGGAAACTCCCATCCGAACATCAATACTCGTATGCTCATAAATTCTTCTCAAACTCTTTTACCAGTTCCAAACTTCTCAATACCTCCCCCACGCTCCACGCCTGGGAAATGCATCCTCCCGGCAGGAAAGGGGGATTCCCGTCGTACACCTCCGCCACGGAACAAAGCCCGTAGCTCGTCATGTCCTCCTCGAAACCGGCCAACAGCTCTTTCGCCGTCGGCAAGAATTGCTTCCCGTAAAGGCGCAGCCCCGTCTCTATGTACGCGCCAATCAGCCACGGCCACACCGTCCCCTGATGGTAAGCCCTGTCGCGCGTGGGCTGGTCGCCCTCGTACCTGCCCTTGTAATTCTCATTTTTGGGCGACAAGGTCCGCAATCCCTTTTTCGTCAACAACTCCCTCGTCACGACATCCATCACGTGTCCCTTCATCTCGTCCGTTATCGGAGAATAGGGCAGGGAACACGCCAGTAACTGATTGGGCCGCACCCACATGTTCTGCCCCGTCTCGTCCACGTAATCGGCCAGATATCTCGACTCCGGATTCCAGAACGCGGCGACAAAAGAATCTTTCACCCGCGCCGGCAAATCCTTCCACTCTTCCACGAACTTCTTGTCTCCGGCCTTGTCAGCCAACTCCAAGGAATAGCGCAGCGCATTGTACCACAATGCGTTTATCTCCACGGCGTATCCCATCCTCGGCGTGACGGGGACTCCGTCCACCACCGCGTCCATCCAGGTCAACGCCTTGCCCGGAACGCCGCACCACACCAATCCGTTCTCCTCCATGCGGATTCCCTCGTTCACCCCGTCACGGTACGCCTTGAGAACCGACCGCATCGAGGCCCCGTAGCGTTTCCACACCTTGGCGTCTTTCCCGGCCGCCTTCTCGTACTGCTGCAACGTCCAAAAATACCACAACGGTGCGTCCACCGAATTGTAAGCCGCGTCCGCCGCCTTGCCGATGTTGGGGAACAATCCGTCTCGCAACTGTCCGGACATCGTGTCCAACACATTACGGCAACTCTTCACGTCCCCACTCGCCGCCAGCGTGACGCCCGGCAATGCGATAAACGTGTCGCGTCCCCAGCGCCCGAACCAAGGATACCCCGCCACCACCTCCGTGTCCTTCCCGTCACGCACGATGAACTGGGAGGCCGAATACCTCAGGCAGCTCTCGAAACTGTCCTTCTTCTCGCGTTTCCCCAACTCCTGCTGAAACTGCCGCTTCAATCCTGCGGGATTCTCCTTTTCCGTGGAGGCGGAAAAAATGACGCTCTCTCCTTTTTTTATCGGCACCTCGAAATACCCCGGCACAAACAAATCCTCCCGATAATCGTACCCGCGGTTTTTCTCTTCCTGATACTCCACATTGTAATACCAGTCGGGAGAACCTACGAACTCATTCTCCTTGCTCAACTGCATGTGCAGCGTGGGGAACCCGTCGTACAACCTCGACGCGATGCCGTTTTCGATTACCTCGTGGCGCGTGTTCGCCACCATGTTCGCATGGCTCAACTGGTGGGCGTTCCGGAATGCCAAAAAAGGTTTCAGGCGCAGAATCGTGTCAGAGTGAGCGTCCAGCAACGTGTAGCGTATCATCAGATGAGGCTCGTTGTGCACCAGCATCACCTCCTTTTTGAACATCACCCCGCCCACTTGGAACACCAGTGAAAACAGCGGGTCGTACTCCAAATCCTGAATATATTTGTGCCCCCGGGGCTCATAAACGCCCGGATACTTGTGGATTCCAAGATTAAAAGCCTGGCCGTGCTGGACGATGGTCTCGTCCACGCCCGAAAGCAGCACGTGGTTGGCGCCGCCAAACTCCGCTATCGGCACCACCAACAAGCCGTGGTATTTCCGTGTGTTGCAACAAATCACCGTCGTCGAGCAATATCCCCCCGCCCGGTCTGTCGACAACACCTCGCGCTTCAAGGAATACTCCAAATTAACCAACTTGTTTCTGTCAAATTTCAAATAACCCATAATAATGCTATATTTTATTGTCAACTTTTTTCAATTTCTCCGTTTATACAAAGCGCCCGTCCGCGCCGGCAAATAAAGGCTCAACACCGTCCGCCCCTCCCCGTTCTCCCGGGTGAAGAACTTCCCCTCGTCCCTTATCCGCCCGAATCCGCCGTACTCCCGCTCGTCGGTGTCCAGCCGCAACTCGTACTTCCCGGCCGCCGCCTCAAACTCGTACCCTGCGAATGAGTCCGCGGGATTGAAATTAAAGGCGAACAACCACTTCCCCCGCGCGAAAATCAACACCTGACGTTCGTTGTCCCTCACCATCGGTTCCGGGCGGCAATCAAGCAAGTCCGTCTCGTCCGCCAAATGAATCATCGAGCGGTCGAAATTGTTCAGGAACTGAAACTTAAGCCGCTCGTCGTCCACCAGGCTCCACAACCTCCGCGCGTGCTCGAAACTCCACTGGTTGCCCTCCCTCGGGAAATCTATCCACTCGGGGTGGCCCCACTCGTTGCCCATGAAGTTCAAATAACCGTCGCCCGCCGTTCCCAACGTCACGAAACGAATCATCTTGTGCAAGGCGATTCCCCGCTCTATAATCAAATCGCTCGTCTCCAATCCCATCGCCGAATAAACCTCCTTGTCCACCAGCCGGTGGAATATCGTCTTGTCCCCCACCAAGGCCTGATCGTGGCTCTCGGCGTAACTTATCGTGTGCTCCTCCCCCCGCTTGTTCGTCAACTCGTAGAACAAATCCCCCATGTGCCACTCCTCGTCCTTCCTCTCCTTCAGCAGTTTGATCCAATAGTCGGGAACGCCCATGCTCATCCGGAAATCGAATCCCATTCCTCCGTCCTCTATCGGGGCGGCCAGTCCGGGCATCCCGCTCATGTCCTCCGCTATCGTGAAAGCCTCCGGGGCCACCTCGTGCGTTACCCGGTTGGCCAGCGTCAGGTAAACAATCGCGTTCTCGTCCTGATTCCCGTCGTAATACATCCCGTAGTCCGTGAAATCCTGTTCTATGCCGTGATTTTTGTACAACATGCTCGTGATGCCGTCGAAACGGAAACCGTCGAAACGGAACTCTTCCAGCCAATACTTGCAATTGGAAAGCAGGAAATTGATGACCTGGGATTTCCCGTAATCAAAACAACGGCTGTCCCACAAGGGGTGCCATCCCCGCTCCCCCGGGTAAAAATACTGGTCGTACGAACCGTCAAAGCGGCTCAGCCCTTCCGCCTCGTTCCGCACCGCGTGCGACTGCACGATGTCCATGATTACCCGCACTCCCATTCCGTGCGCCGCGTCAATCAACGCTTTCAACTCGTCAGGAGTCCCGAACCTCGAGCTCACGGCGAAGAAATTCGCCACCTGGTATCCGAACGACCCGTAATAAGGATGCTCCTGCACGGCCATCAACTGAATCGTGTTGTAACCCAGATCCACCACCCGCGGCAACACGAACACCTCGAATTCCCGGAATGTCGCCACGCGCCGGTGTTCCGTGCACATCCCCGCGTGCGCCTCGTAAATCAGCGGATGGGCCATCTTCCCCAACGCCGGATTGCGCGGCACGTAAGGCCGCTCCGGCCTCCACACCTGCGCGCTGAACGCCTTCGTGTACTCGTCCTGCACCATCCGGCGCCCGTGGGAAGGCAAACGCTCTCCCCATCCACCGTCCCACTCCACCAGCAAACGGTACAGCGACCCGTGCGACAGCGTCTCGGCGGGCAGGCGGATTTCCCACGATTCCCCGTCCACCCGGCTCAAGGCGTACCCCGGATGCTTCCGCCAGTCGTTGAACTCGCCCAGCAGATAAATCGCCGTCGCACGCGGCGCCCACTCCCGAAACACCCATCCGTCCCCCATCCAGTGCAGGCCGTAATACAAATACGAGTTGCACGCGTCGGACAGCCTCCGCCCCTCTCCGGCAAATTCCCTTTCCTTTCGCAAAGCGGCCTCGTGCCGTCGTTCTATGACCTCCTCGTAAGGTCTCAACATCCTATCTTCCTGAACAAGTCTCAACATTTCCGTCATAAATATTCGATACAACACGCTCTCCAAAATAATTGGAAATCCATTACAATATTATAACTTTTTTGTTACATTTCCAACTCTTTTTCTTCCCTTTTCCTACCACCACAATACACAATTTCCACGCCAAACCGCACAAATTGACACGTGATTTTTCAATGAGAACAACCGCCATGTCAATCTATTTCCCTACCTTTGCCGCCAAATTCAAACCACAGAACATGGACACCATTTTAATGAACACCGCCTACTTTCCCCCCGTGCAGTACATGGAGCGCGTGAAGGCGTGCGACGGAATTATCATCGAGCGACACGAGAACTACGGCAAACAAAGTTATCGTAACCGCTGCGACATCATGACGGCCAACGGCGTCATGACCCTCTCCGTCCCCGTATCCAAAGGCGACGCGCCGAAAACGCTCGTGAAAGACATCCGGATAGACTACTCCGTCAACTGGCAGAAACTCCATTTCAAGGGCATTGAGTCCGCCTACAAAAACTCCCCCTTCTACGACTATTACGTCGACGACCTCCTGCCCTTTTTCATGCGGAAAGAAAAATACCTCCTCGACCTCAATACCCGCGCGCTCCACAAACTTCTGGAACTCCTCAGACTTCCCCGCCCCGTCCTCCTCTCGGACGACTACCTGCCGTCCCCTCCGGACATCCTCGACCTCCGCGACACCATCCATCCCAAACCCTCACGCCGCCGGGGGGAAGCCCCCCTCTTGGCGCGGCCATACCACCAAACATTCGCGGATCGCTTTCCTTTCGTCCCCAACCTCAGCGTACTGGACCTGCTTTTCAACACCGGCCCCGACGCGGCCTCCTACCTCTGACCTCCGGAAAATGTCACAAATAGCGTTTCAATAACTTCAAGGAATGAGTGTAGCGTCTTGTCTCGTCATTAAAAATGCCGTTGTGGTCCAGCCTGTCCACCCGCACCCGTCCAGAGACGTGGACGATGTGCCCCTCCTTCCACACGATTCCCGCATGAGTGAGCCCTCCGCCGCAATCGCCGAAAAAGGCCACGTCGCCGGGAAGCGCCTCCTCCAGAAACGAGAGCGTCTCCCCCTGCGCCGCCTGTCCCTCGATGCTCCGCGCCAGCTCCACTCCCGCCAAACGATAAGCCATCTGCACCAACCCCGGGCTGTCGATTCCCTGAAGCGAGCGCCCACCCCACACGCAAGGCGTGTTGTGGTACAAAAAAGCTCCCCGCGCCAAAGTCGCCCGTGCGTCCTCCCCGTCGTCCTCCCCACATCCGCTCACCAGCGCATAAAAATCACCACCCATCCGGAACCGCCCGCATGCGGCGTCGTAACAAGGCAACACACTGCCCACCGGCACAGTCCGGACCGCCCAGTCGCCTTCTCTCCTCACCAATCCGAACACCTCGCGGACAACCTCCCGGCGGCACTCCCGGTAATCGGACGCGTAAGCGTCGTCCACCTCGCATGCGGCCGAGCCTTCCAACCATCCCGCACAACCGTCTCCCGTCCGCACTCGGACCCACCCATCCCTCCATTCCTCCTCCTCAAACAACTCGCCAAACAATAATTGCGTCACCAGACCGCTCCGCTTGGAACGCTCCTCCCTCACCGGGGCCACGCTTGCCGTCACTATGCCAAAACTCATCGTGCGCCTGTCTTTTTTAATTAATACACCTGTTTCCGCGAAAATAGAAGAAAGTTTCCAAATATCATAATTCCCCGACTTTCGCGGATAAGTTTTTTTCCGTAACTTGCAGCACCAAAAAGACAAACAAAACCCATCTGACTATGAAAAAGTTAGTAATTTTGACCGGTGCGGGCATGAGCGCGGAAAGCGGCATCCGCACATTCCGTGACAGCGACGGGCTATGGGAAGAATACCGCATCGAGGACGTGTGCACCCCCGAGGCCTGGGAACGCGACCCCAAACTGGTGAACGATTTCTACAACGCCCGCCGCAAACAACTCTACGAGGCCCAGCCCAACGCCGGGCACTACGGACTCGCCGACCTCGAGCGGGACTACGACACCCATATCATCACCCAGAACATAGACGACCTCCACGAGCGGGCCGGAAGCACCCGCGTGCTCCACCTCCACGGGGAACTGAAAAAAGTGCGCAGCAGCGCCAACCCCGACCTCGTCTATCCCCTCGACGGATGGGAACTCAAATTCGGAAGCAAGGCCCCCGACGGCTCTCTCCTCCGCCCGCACGTCGTCTGGTTCGGCGAGGCCGTCCCCAACATAGAGCCGGCCATCGACCTCGTGCGCCAGGCCGACATCTTCGTCATCATCGGCACCTCGCTCGCCGTCTACCCCGCCGCCAACCTGCTCTACTACGTCCCCGCCGGCTGCCGCGTCCTGCTCATCGACCCCAAGGTCCCGCAAAGCGTGCGCGACAGCAACATCGAGTTTATCGAGACAGGAGCCTCCGAGGGAGTGCGGATACTGAAAGAAAAACTGAAACAATCCAAATAAAACGACATCGCGACATGGCAAGAGGAAAGAAACCCCTGATTGAAAACGTGGAAATCAAAAAAATAGCCGCCGAAGGCAAATCCATCGCCTACATAGACGACAAAGTGCTGTTCGTGCCCAACACCGTTCCCGGCGACATCGTCGACGTGCAGGTCACCCGCAAGCGCAAAAACTTCATGGAAGGATACGTCACCCTCGTCCGGAGGCTGTCCTCCCTCCGCGTCGAACCCTTCTGCGGGCACTTCGGCGTCTGCGGAGGATGCAAGTGGCAAAACCTCCCCTACTCCATGCAACTGGAAGTCAAGCAGCAGGAAGTCATCGACAACCTCCGGCGCATCGGCAAGGTGGAACTGCCCCCCGTGTCCCCCATCATCGGCTCTCCCCGCGTCACGGAATACCGCAACAAACTCGAGTACACCTTCAGCAACCGCCGCTACCTCTCCCGTGACGAGATAGCCTCTTCCGGCGAGCTCGACGCCTCGCCGGCCGTCGGATTCCACGTCCCCGGCCTCTTCGACAAAGTCGTCGCCATCGACCGCTGCCATCTCCAGCCCTCGCCCTCCAACGAAGTGCGCGACTTCATCCGCGACCACGCTCTCCGCCACGGTCTCTCCTTCTACGACATCCGCACCCACACCGGATTCCTGCGCACCCTCATCGTCCGCACTGCCTCCACGGGCGAAGTCATGGTCATTCTTTCCCTTGGCGAGGACCGCCCCGACAAGCGCGACGAGCTCCTCGGCGCCCTCGTCAACCGCTTCCCGGAAATCACCTCGCTCTTCTACGTCCTCAACGAAAAACTCAACGACACCATCACCGACCGGGAAACCGTCCTCTTCCACGGACGAGACCACATCATCGAGCGGATGGAGAACCTCCAATTCAAAATCGGGCCCAAGTCCTTCTACCAAACCAACTCCGAACAGGCCTACAACCTCTACGCCCGTGTCCGAGAGCTCGCCGCCCTCACCGGCACGGAGACCGTCTACGACCTCTACACCGGCACCGGCACCATCGCCAACTTCCTCGCCCGCCGCGCCGCGCGCGTCGTCGGCATTGAGTACGTCCCCGAGGCCATCGACGACGCGCGCGCCAACTCCGCCCTCAACGGCATCGGCAACACCGCTTTCTTCGCCGGCGACATGAAAGACGTCCTCTCCGACGACTTCATCACCGCACACGGCCATCCCGACGTCGTCATCACCGACCCTCCACGCGCCGGCATGCACCCCGACGTCGTCGCCACCATCCTCCGCACGGCCCCCTCCCGCGTCGTCTACGTCAGCTGCAACTCCGCCACCCAGGCACGCGACCTCGCCCTCATGGACTCCGCCTACCGCGTCGCCGCCGTCCAACCCGTCGACATGTTCCCCCACACCCACCACGTCGAGAACATCGTCCTCCTCCAACGTCGCAACTGATTACCCTCCCCCGGGAAAAAAGGCGGGAATGTCGAATTGTGGCTTCCCTCCTCCTCCCTTCGGGGCTCCCCCACCATTTTGGATGGAGTATTTAGATTGCAGGACTCATTGCGTACAATCTTTTACCTAAGAAACCATCTTTAAATATTGACATTATTGACAAAAGAAGGATTGGCATGTGACTTTCTTATACCGAACTCACGTTAAAATAGGGAGAGACGGTTGTGAGGCCGCCGGAGGGTGTCATCAGCCATTTTGAAACAACCTCTATGAAAACAGTATTTTGAAAAAGGGGCAACTTGGGGGTAAGTGGCTACTATCCGGCGGGTAGCTTGGGGGTAGCAGGCATACAAAAGTAAGAATAAAACTTGTCTGAAACAAGATTTGTATTTGTGAACAAATAGCAAACAAATAGGAAACAAATAGCAGACAAATAGCAGAACCCTTGCTACACCCTACCTACCCGCCTCTTTCCCACAAGCCACACCCAGCTTCCCTCCTCCCGGACGGAATGCGCGCGGCAAGCCTTGCGATGGGTAGAAACAGCTAATTATAACCGCCTTACGTCACGCATTCTTCAAGCGGAGCATTTTCAGGCAAAGGGCTATCTCGTCCGGGTCGCCCGTGTGCTTACCCTCCACATCGGAAAGTTTCACCGTGGGCAGGAAACAAGGCCGCCCCTTGGGCTTGCACTCAAAGAGTTTTATCACCATGTTCAAGGGAGTGACCCCCACGTCGTTCGTCAAATAGGTGCCAATGCCATAGACATCGTGCAGGCGCCCGGCGACATAGGACTTAATGCGGCGCACGCCCTCGAGATCCAAGGCGTCGCTGTAGACGACGGTCTTGCTTCGGGGGTCGACGCGGTGCTCGCGGTAGTGGCGGAGGGCCTTGTCGGTGAAGGCGAAGGGGTCGCCACTGTCCCACCGCAAGCCGTCGAAGAGCTTGGCGTATTTGGTGTCAAAACTTTGGAAGAAATTGTCGGTGGTGTAGGTGTCCGTAAGGGCAATGCCGAGGTCTCCGTCGTAGACATCCACCCAATTGGCCAGCCCCATGGCGTTCGCCGAGCGGTAGCCGTAGTGCGCGGCGTGGTACATGAACCACTCGTGGGGATGGGTGCCCATGGGGGTAAGGTTGTATTTCATGGCGAGGTAAACGTTGCTGGTGCCATTGAGATAGCCCCGCATGTTCTCTTTCAAGATGGCGACGACGCGGTCCTGCACGTCGAAAGAGAAACGGCGGCGCGTGCCGAACTCCGACAACTCGGCCCCCATCTCCGCGAATGCCCGCGCCTTGGCCGCCGCCTTTTCCTCCCATGGTCGGGCCCGCTGGCCGGTCATTTTGAAATAGAGCTCCGATATCATGGCCATGACGGGCACTTCCCACAGGACGACGCGGTACCAAAGTCCCCGTATCTCTACGTCGAGCCTCCCTCCCTCCTGCCCGATTCTGACTTCCCGCGGGTCGAAGCGGTAGCCTTTCAGCAAATCGAAAAACACCGAGTCGAAATAGTAACACTTCGCCCGCATGAAACGCTCGGCCTCCTCCGTCAACGCCAACCCGGCCATGGCGTCCACCTCTTCCCGCAAGGCGGCGGCGAATCCCGGAGGGAAAACTGCGCCTCCCCTGTCCACGAACCGATAGACGACCTCCGCGTCGGGAAATTTCTTTTGAATGGCGTTCATCACCGTGAACTTGTACAAATCATTATCCAACAAGTCCTTTATAATCATCACTTCTGAATTTTAGTTTATGGTCACAACATTTTCAGCTCTTGAAACATTTTCCGGTAAACCCCGGCCTTTTCCTCCAAAGGCTTCGGATAGGCCCTCGACGAGGAGGGCATCCGGTAAAGGCGAATGTTGCGCCCTTCGCGCGGGAAGGAGGAATGTCCGCCCATCGGCGGCGGGGCGGCACCGGTCAAGGACAGGAGGGCGTCGGTGGCCTTTTGGCCCGTGGTGACGACGGCCTCGCAACCGGGAATCCGGCGCAATATTCCGTCCAAATCCAACAGGCTCACGATTTCAAGGAATTGATCGGAGGCGTTTCCCCGCCGCCGGACGACTTCAGTGGCGACATCGAAAAGAGCGATGCCCTTCTCCGCGGCGAAACTTTCCACCCGGGCTCGGTCGAACGCCTTTTTTCCTTCCGTCAGGAAGTGGTCTTTGTTTCCGAAAAACAGGAGACCGAATATCCGCCACATGTCGTTCTGCAGATTGGGATAGTAAAATTCCATGGACCAACGGGCCCGCGGCGGGGGAAAACTCCCCAGCATCAAGATTCTGGCGCAGGAGGGCAGGAAGGGAGCCCACGGGTGTTTTTCTGTCATGCCCTGTTCCATGTCACCGTTTTTTCTTTTCCACCGACCAGCCGAATTTGCCTATCTTTCCGCCCAATCCGTAATAAGCGCCGTGGAGGTAGACCAGCGGCTCCGCCTTTGCCAAGTCGAACACGCCGCTCACGGGGTCGAGATAACGGTCGTCAGCCAGAATGTTGACCACGTCGGCCACGAACATGTGGTGCGAGCCAAGGGGAACGATTTCCTTGACGCGGCACTCTATGGACACCGGCGCCTCGTCCACAATGGGAGCGGCGACCACGCCGGCCGGCGCGGGGGTCAGTCCCATCTCCTCGAACTTGCGGCAGTCCCTGCCCGACTTCACGCCGCACCAGTCCGTGGCGTAGGCCAGTTCCTTCGTCGTCAGGTTTATCACGAACTCGCGGTTTTTCTCTATGATCCCGTAAGAGTGCCGCTCCGGACGCACAGAGATGTAGCACATGGGGGGATTCGTGCACAGCGTGCCGGTCCACGCCACGGTGAAGAGGTTGTATTCCTCGGGGACACGGCCGCAACTCACCAGCACCGCTGGCAAGGGATAAATCATGTTCCCCGGTTTCCATTGATTTTTCTTTGCCATATCATTTCCTTTTACGCACGCAAAGATAGCATTATTTCCAAATATCCGACCGCGCCACGGCACAGAGGCCGGAAACGGAAAGCAACGGTCAATCCATACATCCCTATCATTCAACATATTGCACAGAAAGAGGCGACATAGCGCAAAATAATTCGGCCCAATCCCGGCAAAAAGATACAAGTAATCGCGAAAAACATTATCTTTGCGCCACAATTCGGGAGGAAAGATGCCGGAGTGGTCGATCGGGCCGCACTCGAAATGCGGTGAACGGGCAACTGTTCCCAGGGTTCGAATC
>CALUHX010000073.1 GCA_944320555.1 uncultured Butyricimonas sp.
CGACATTCCGAGTATTGTTCTTCTTGAAGCGGGACAAGGTAAAAAAGAACGGTAATATGCCTATTATGGCACGTATGTGTATTGGAATTTAAGTTTTTATGGTTATAACCCAAATTTGTAAACATGCGGAAGCTGAGTTTTCGGGCATGACCATGAATTTGAAATATTTGAAAAAATCAAATTTTTAATGCTGTCATAGTCTGTTGTTCAAATAGAATTGCTATTTTTGTAACCGCAGTAAAGTTTACCGCTGTAAATATTACACCCGTAAGTTTTACAGGTGAACAATATAAAGGTAATAATAGATAGGAAAGATGAAGTTTTACAACAGGGAAAAAGAACTTGCCGCATTGGAAAAAGTCCGCCGGACTGCCTTTTCCAATCATTCGCAAATGACCGTACTGACCGGCAGGCGCCGGATTGGGAAAACTAGTCTGATTTTCAAAAGCTGTGAAGGCACACCAACCGTTTATCTGTTTGTCAGCCGGAGCAATGAAGCAGACCTTTGCATGCGCTTCACCGCTGAAGTGCGCCAGTCTTTGGATGTTTATGTGCCGGACTTCACGAGTTTCAGCGAAATGTTCCGTTTTCTGATGGATTTGGGAAAGCGGATGCAATTCAATCTGCTTATCGATGAATTTCAGGAATTCTACTATATCAATCCGGAAATATATAGTCTGATGCAGGACACTTGGGACAGGTACCGCAAGGAAAGCCATGTGAACCTGATTGTCAGCGGCTCTGTCTATACGCTTATGAACAGGATATTCAGGGATGCGAAAGAACCCCTGTATGGCCGTGCGGACAGCATCATGAAGTTGTTTCCCTTCACGACTTCCGTGTTGAAAGAAATTCTGGCAGACCATAAACCCGCATACACGACAGATGATTTACTGGCGCTATATACGTTCACCGGTGGCGTTCCCAAATATATCGAGCAATTTATGGACAACGGGTGTACGGATATGGGAAGCATGGTCGATTTCATGTTGCAGCCGGAGTCTTCTTTCCTCACGGAAGGTCAGGCACTGTTGATACAGGAGTTCGGCAAGAAATACGGAAATTATTTCTCCATACTCTCCGCCATATCCAACGGTAGGAATACATTACCGGAAATGGAGGCCGCTTTGGGCGGCATCAGTTTGGGAGGGCAACTGAAAAGGCTGGAAGAGGATTATAATCTGGTTAAGAAAAAGCGTCCGATACTTTCCAAAGAGAGTTCACAGTCTGTCCGCTATGAGGTGTCGGATATGTTCTTGCGTTTTTGGTTCCGCTATTTCATCAAGCATCAAAGCTACATTGAGATACAGAACTACGAGCGGTTGGCAAACATTATAAAGGATGATTATCCAACTTTTTCCGGACTTGCATTGGAAATGTATTTCCGCCAGCAGATGATGGAGAGCAAGGATTTTGCCGAAATAGGTTCTTGGTGGCAGGGGAAAAACAATAAAGAACAGCATGAAATCGACATCATAGGATTATATGCGGAAGACAAGCGTGCGCTGGTGGCTGAAGTAAAACGGCAAGCCAAAAACTTCAAGCCGGAATTGTTCGCACAAAAGGTGGAAGCTCTCCGCAAGAAGGTTTTGTTCAACTATGAGGTAGAGAGCAGATTGTTCACTATGGATGATATGTAAACTACAAGGTTTGGCAGGATGCAACCATTTTTCAAGTGCAAGAAGGTGTGTCGAAATGCGATTTTCATACCCCCACCCCCCCCTTCGGGGTACTCCCCCTACCTTAAGGGGAGAGTTTGCGGAGTAGAGTTATTCGGCTGAATATCATTGTTCCGCAACTCCTCCCCTAAAATAGGAGAGGTGGCGGCAGAGCCGCCGGAGGGGTATTATTGGCCATTTCGACACACTCCCTTTTTTATTGTCCTTTGGCGACCTTGACCGCCAAAAAGCACAGAAAAAATGCGATTCCCCGGGAAAATCTATTCACTGCGTGAACCGGAGGTGCAAATCAACGCCGCTTAAATTCTGATACCGGATGTTCCCCCTCCAAGACAGTTGCCACGTGTGGAAGAAGAAAAGAAGGTTTTTCTGCAAGAGGGGTGGAATAGAACCGACAATCGGACACTTGAAATTTAGGGCGCAGCTTTTATAAAGCGTGTTCGGGAATGCCGTCAATCCGCTTTTAGCTGCCGCCGCATATAACTTCAAAAGAACCATGAGGACTTTTTTGCCTCTTATTGAAAATATTAATTGGATACTGTTGTCTTACAATAAAACATACTTTCCAAGGGGTGACTATGTAGGGTCGTTAAACAAATCGGAATAAGGTTTGCATACGTTACGCAAGGATAATGGTGTATAACCGCTGAATTGTTTAAACTCCCGGATAAAATGCGACTGGTCGGCGTAACCGCATTGATATGCCAACTGAGCCTGATTCACATCTTCTGAATCATGTTGTAATAGTTTCAATGATTTCTGGAAACGGACGATTCTCGCGTATTCTTTAGGATTCGCACCTACCAGTTCATTAAACAGACGTTCAAACTGTTTCTTGCTTAAACAGGCAATGGAAGCCAATTCTGTGACAGAAGTTGCTGGCATTATGAACAGTCGTTTCATAACGGCAGTTATTCTTTTGATGTTGTATTCTGTTTTTAAAGTCAATACATCTGCTATTTGAGATAACAGCCATTGCTCTATTACGCTAATACATAAACTTGTATTTTCACAGTCTAAGATTTGTACGGACAGTCGTTTCAAATGCTTGTCTTCAAGGTCATACCCCGAAATCTCTTGATTGTGCAATAAGGATATGGGCAAGTCCAAGAAGGCTTTCAGGGTGTATGGCTGAAAAACAACGACTATCATTTCCACATTACCATTCGCATATAAATGTGAATGATAATTTACCTGACCGCTAATGGTAAATTCCGATTGAGCGGTTTGCAATTCCGGGATATAGAGCGGTGTTTGTCTATGGAAAATGATTTGAGGACAACCAATAGGAAAAGTAAGGGTGTTCAGCGGTTGGTCGCTTTTGAATACCCAATAATACCTGACGTAAGCTTGCAATGACTTACGTGGCTTGTAAAATTTGAAATCTTCTTGAGTCATTCTACAAAGATAAGGATTTTTGCCGTTTCTTGTTGATTGCGAGAAAAATATAGCTGCAAATGAAATGACTTGCAGCTATGTTTTTCTGTCGGTGCGTGTTAGTCGGTATAAAGTCCTATGCGATTACCCGCAGGGTCGGTGAATACGGCAAAATACCCTTTTCCTTCTGCTTGGATTTTTGTCTTGGGAATAGCTATTTTGCCTCCCTGTTTCAATACTTGCCGGATTGACCGGTCAATGTCTTCACAGTTAAAGTGAATTAATACACCATGCTCTGAGGGTTTGAAATCCGGGGCATAGGATATGGCACCAGTCGTTTGGCCGTCTTGTACAAAACAAGCCATTTTCTCATAGCTGTATTCGGCTACCGTAAGTTCCACCCCGAAGATTGCTTGATAAAAATTTACCGATTGGTAGAAGTCGGTGGCGGGGATTTCAAAAAATGCGATTAAACTCTTCATGTTCTTTTTTCTTTTAGTTATTGCTTTGTCCTGCGCTAAGACATTGCAAAATTACGATTGCCATAAGGACGTGGATAGAAGAATACGGACATCTTTACGAGTTAGAAAATAATCAGACATGGGAGTGTAAACCGATCTTGAGGCAACGAATGTGGCTTTCTTTGTCAGCTATTTCGGCACAACCACAGTCTTTTTGTCCTTTGGCGGCATTGACCGCCAAAAAGAGGGTGGCTGTCCAGTTCGTACCCCGGCGGGATTCTTCCGAAAAGGGGAATGATTTATGGAAATTGTCACCGGAAATCTTCCGTGAACGCTGCGCCTCTTGTCCGTTTTTTTTCAGCCTATTTGGATGTTACCGGAATACAAAGATCCACCAGCCATTTCTTTTCCGGATGCGTTTCGCTGTTGTTCAGGTAGACCTCGAAAGGCAGGCCGCAGCATTGGCAACCATGCTCGTCTATTAAGCGGAACATGCACTCCCATGCAATCTGAAACTCGTCCCATAAAATTTCAAATCGTCCTATGGCGTATTGTCCGGCGGGGAGCGTGTGCGCGCTGATTTCCCCGTCTGTCTTTATCGGCTCTTTGACTATCAAGCAGGCGTCGGAAATACGTTTCTCTTCTTCTGTCACGTTTGGGTTGTCATGGTAGATGGCCGCCAAATGAGAGTCTGGCGTTGTTACCAAGCCCTTGGGATACGCCCAGCGCATAAGTTTCTCAAATGATTGCTGCATGTTGGTGTATGCTCCGTAATGACGGCAATACACCACATGAATGGCATCCAACTGTTTAATCTCAAAATTACAATTCATACATTTATCTCCTATTTTTAGTGTTTTACGTCGGCAAAAATAGCGGGAGTATGTACGACTTTGTGGACTGATATTGTGCTCCAATGTACGATTCTTGCTGTTTTCTTGTTGGCTCATGCTTCGGTAGGTTTCGGCCGGCATGCCAAAATGTTTTTTGAAATTACGGCAAAAGACATTGGCCGAGTTAAAGCCGTGTTCAAAAGCGATGCTCGTGACGGATTTCCGAGCGTCGTTTCGAAGCTGGATGGCGGCAAGCTCCAATCGCCTGCGCATGACGTATTTGGCCAGCGGTTCACCCATCGTGGCGGTAAAAATGCGGTGAAAGTGATAGGTGGACAGATTGGTTTGCTGTGCTAATAATTGTATGTCAAGTTTCTCATTAAGATGAGCGTTAATATAGTCAAGGACGGCGTTTATTTGCTTTGTGTATAGGGCTAAGTCATTCATGGCGTGTCGAAATCACATTTTGTCGCATGAAGCGAGGGAAAGTCTTGGACAGAGGAGATGGATGCCGGTGGAACTTTACGGTTTGGGCACGAACAAGCGGGTGGTGTCCACGTGCTCGATTGTCAGCAATTGGAGTTTTTTTTCGATGCCACCGGCATATCCGGTAAGGCTGCCGTTGCTGCCCACCACCCGGTGGCAAGGGATGATGACGCTTATGGGATTGCGGCCCACAGCTCCGCCTACGGCTTGCGCGGACATGTGGCCGTCGGCCATTATTTGTCGGGCGATGTCCTTGTAGGTGACGGTTTGTCCGTAGGGAATTTTTCGCAAGATGTTCCAGACGGCGATTTGAAACGGAGTGCCGGAAGGCCGCAGGGGAGGCGTGAACTCCGGTTGGCGGCCTTGGAAATAGCAATCCAGCCAATCCATGGTCCGCTTGATGACAGGGGTCTCCTTTTTCTCGCTGTCGGCAAGGTGGAGGGGAAAATGTTTTTGTCCCTCAAACCACACACCCGTCAAGGCAATGTCGTCGCTGGCGAGGACCATTGCGCCCAAAGGGGAAAAATATGAATAAGTGTATAGCATGCGAGCGATTTTAAAAGAAGGATTGTGTCCTTATGCTGTAAGACACAATCCTTCGACTTATGGTTGTCGATAAACTTTACTTGATGTAATTCTTGGCGAAGTCCCGTCCGGCGCGGAGCGCTTTCAGGTTCATTTCCACCACCTCGTTTCCTTTGCGTTCGAAGATGGCGGCGATGCCTTTCTCGAGATATTCGAACGGAATCTCGATGAATGGCGACGCGGCTCCCAGCATCACGAAGTTGCTGGCGCGGGTGTTGCCTGCGGCCTCTTTGGCAATGTTGTCCGCGTCGATAATCACTTCATGCGGCAGGGCTTTCAGGGTGGCCATCAGTTGCTCGACATCCGGATAGTTCGGGATGTTGATGAGCGGGGTGGCGTTCGTCACCACGTAGCCTCCCTCCTTCAGGTAGGGCAGGTAGCGCAGGGCTTCCATTGGCTCCACTGACAAGATGATGTCGGCGCTTCCTTTGGCAATCAAATCGGAGTAAATCGGTTTGTCGGAAATGCGCATGTAAGACTGCACGTCTCCCCCGCGTTGGCTCATCCCGTGGGTTTCAGCCTGTTTCATGTACAAATTGTTGGTTAGGGCTGCCGAGCCTAATGCGGCGGCGATAGAAAGGATGCCTTGTCCCCCGACGCCGGCTAATATGATATCTGTTTTCATAATTGTCTATTCGAGTTTGGTTTTATTTTTTTCTCTTCTTAGCGTCACGAGCGTTTTTCTGTATGCAAATCCGGCGAGGAATGATTACGGACACTCCTTTGTATTCGATTTCCTCGCGTATGATTTGGCAGAGCTCGTCGTGGTTCTTTGGCACGGGCATCATCACGCGGATATGCTCGGGTTCCACGCCCATGCCCCGGCAAATGGCTTCCAAGTGGCCGAGGGCGGAAGATTCTTGGCCTCCGGTCATGGAAATCGACTCGTTGTCGGAAATGATGATGGTGATGGGCGATTTCTCGTTCACCGCGTCCAGCAGTCCGGTCATTCCGGAATGGGTGAACGTGGAGTCGCCGATGACAGACACGGCAGGATACAATCCGGCGTCAGCGGCGCCTTTGGCCATTGTGATGGAGGCTCCCATGTCCACGCAAGAGTTGATGGCTTGGAAAGGAGGCAGCGCTCCCAGTGTGTAGCATCCGATGTCGGAGAACACGCGGGCGTTCGGGTATTCTTTGACCACGTCGTTCAAGGCGTTATACACGTCCCTGTGGCTGCAGCCTACGCACAAGGCCGGCGGGCGCGGAACGACAAGTTCGGGCACGGGGGCACCTTCTGTGTGTTGCAGCCCGAACGCTTTGGCCACGCAGTCGGGGTTCAACTCTCCGGTGCGGGGCAGCGTTCCGTCCAGACGTCCGTGAACGGCTTCTTTCCGCAGGTAGCCTTTCAATAACTCTTCCACGATGGGATAGCCTTCTTCGATGACCACGATGCGTTTGCAGCTTTCGCTCAAGCGGGTGATCATGCGGCGCGGCAGCGGGTATTGGCTGACTTTCACTATCGGGTAGGGGCATTGTCCGTGGAACGCCTCCATCAGATAGTTGTAGCCGATTCCGCATGCGATGATGCCCATGGACTTGTCCTCTCCTTCGAGGTATTGGTTGAACGGGGAATTGTCCGATTCTTCTTCAAAGACGGGCTGTTTGTCGAGTAAGATTTGATATCTTTTTTTGGCGATGGCGGGCAACAGGACAAACTGGCGCTTGTCTTCCGGCAGATTGATGTCGTTTTCTTTGCGGCCTTCGCGGGTTTCCACTCCGGAGCGGGAATGGGCCAGGCGTGTCGTGATACGCATCAGCACGGGTGTTCCCAATCTCTCGGACAAGTCAAACGCATGGCGGGTCATGTCGTAAGCCTCTTGCTGGTTGGAGGGTTCCATGATGGGCACGAGGGCGAATTTCCCGTATGCGCGTGAATCCTGCTCGTTTTGGGAAGAGTGCATGGACGGGTCGTCGGCGGCCGTCACGACCATGCCTCCGTTGGCGCCAGTGATGGCGGCGTTCATGAAGCAGTCGGCGGCGACGTTCATGCCCACGTGTTTCATGCACACGAGGGCGCGCTTCCCGGCGTAGGACATTCCCAACGCCGTTTCCATGGCGGTTTTCTCGTTGCAGGCCCAAGCCCGGTGAACGTTGCGGGCGATGGCCTCTTTTGATTCCTGAATGTATTCGGTGATTTCCGTTGACGGAGTTCCCGGGTAGGCGAATACTCCGGAAATTCCTGCGTCTAACGCTCCTTGGGCGATAGCTTCAACACCTAAAAGCAGTTGTTTTTGCATAATGATAAAATTATTGATTTAGTGATTTGATTTTATTGACAGAGGTGTGTGGCGGATTTCCGTCGCAAGGTAATCCGCTTCCGCCGGAGGGATTATAACCCCCCGAACAGTTTGATGACTCCCACGATGTAAGCCAAAACGAAGTAGTATTCTGACGGTCTGTACATTAATCTTTTTCGTTAGAACGTTTGCAACTTCCATTTCGGCTACTAAATTAGCATGAATATTTTGTTTCGGCAAATTTTTTTGTCGTTTTGGTATCCTGTGGGGATGAAGAAAAAAATAACGCTGTAAGACACATGTCTTTACAGCGTTATTTTTTTTCTTGTGGTCGGTTACCATTCCACCGGGTCGCGGTTGATGGGCATCGTCATGCAACGCGCGCCTCCGCCGCCTCGGGGCAGTTCTGAGCCTTCGATTGTAATCATGTATTTTTCATACCGGGAAAGGTCTGCCTTGCCGCTGATGACATCGTTGGCCCGGATGATTTCGAAGCCGGCTTCGCTCATGGCCTCCACGGTGTAGTTGTTTCTGGCGTAGCCGATTACTTTGCCCGGGGCGACGCAGAAGAAATTGGCGCCGCTGTGCCATTGTTCCCGTTCCTGATTCCAGGAATCCTCTCCGCCGCAATACACGGGCTCCATGTCCATGCCTAATTTTTTTAACGCGCTCAGCAGGTTCTTCTCCCGGCGGATGCTGCTCAATTTGCCGTGTTGTATTTTGATATGGACGGTTTGATAGTTGCCGGGACTCATGATGAGCGGCTCGTACACCATGCACTTGTCCTTGTCCAGGAAGGTGAACACCATGTCCAGGTGGATGAATGATTCCGGGCTGTGCGGCAATTCCTGCACAAGGATGTGTTGGGTCGTTTCCTGGTCGCGGTTGATGAACTCTTCCATCAGCGCGTCGATGGCATGTGAATTTGTGCGACAGCCGCATCCGATGACCAGAATGTCTTCCCGGGCGATTTGGACGTCCCCTCCCTCGATGGTCGTTTTGCGGTTGATGCCGCTTTGCGGGTCCAGGGTGAGGGTCTTCGTTTTGAAGCCCGGGGTGAAATCGAATATGGATTGCATGATGACAGCCTCCCGGTCGCGGACGGCGTTGGCCATCCTGCCGATAAGCACCTCGTTGTACATGCTCATGGAAGCGTCGCGGGTGAAGAAAAAGTTGTGCAGCGGACGCAAGTCGTACCAATCCTTGTTTAAGAATTTGGTCAGCGTGTCCCGCCTCATTTCAACCCCCTCGATTAGCAGGCGGGCCAAGTCGGCCGCGTCTTCGTCCAGCAACATGTCTTTGATGGAGCCTTTGGGGGAATGGACGCCGATGGACGGTTCTATTTTCTCGATGCGGTTGAGGACTTCTGTTTTTACCGCGTCGTCTTTCAGGATGTTTGTCAGCAGGTCTTTCACCTGGTATGTGTTGGTGATTTTGCCTAAGACCCCACTGAGTTGTTGGTATTCTTTTTGTGCGATGGATAAATTTAAAATATCGCTGTAAAGAGCTCTTTCAGCGTTTTCAGGAGTCATGTTTTCCACCTCTTCTCCCGGTGTGTGAAGAATGACTCCATTCAGCTTACCGATTTCGGATTGAACATTAACCTCTACAATCTTCGACATAAATATGCTTGTTTTGATTTAGACTACAAAGTTAGCACAACTTGCAGGATAATCCGTATAAATCACCACTATAATTATGCAAAAGGCGAAAATAATTATGCGGCTTGAGGTTCGTGGAAATAAAAGGAAAGCGGGAACGCTGGAGTTCCCGCTTCATATTCTCGAAGAGTTGTCCGGCCTCTTCGAGCTGGTTGCATCTTTAGTATCTTGTGTCTACAGTGTCGGTGCTGATTTTTACGGTCACAAAGGTATGCTAAAAAAATGGTCTGTGCAAGTGATGTGGCGATTATGTTTGCTGTTTTTTTTTTTTAACAAAT
Organism: uncultured Butyricimonas sp.; assembly: GCA_944320555.1. Lineage (GTDB taxonomy): Bacteria > Bacteroidota > Bacteroidia > Bacteroidales > Marinifilaceae > CALUMT01. Next base: position 9,601 of record CALUHX010000073.1, read on the forward strand.
TAATGGTTTTCTGAGGGTTATATGTCTAATCTCACCACTGTTACGCCTGCTCCTCCTAGTTGGACGTGCTCGTCGCCGCAATAGCCGACGACGGGATTGGCGCGCAAATACTCCCGGATGATTTGTCGCAAGGCGCCGGTGCCGGTGCCGTGCAGGATACGCAGGTTTTTCATGTTCAGCATGACTGCGTCGTCTATGAATTCGGTCACTCGTTGCAGGGCCTCGTCGCCTCGCAAGCCCCGGATGTCAATCTCCGGCTTGAAATTCTCCCTCTTCTTGCTGATGTTCTCCAGATAGTTGGACGTTTGTACTTGTGGTTGGCTCTGCGAGATTTTCCGGGCCTGGCTGTTGGATATTTTTGTCAACCGCTCTGTTTTCACGACGGAGCGGAGGGAACCCAACGCGACCACTGCGTTCTTGCCGTTGATTTCCAGTATCTCGCCGATGGTTTTCCCGTCGACTTTCACGAAATCGCCAGGTTTGAAGGAAGGGGTGGATTCTTGGAGGGCGTTGGGGGAGGGAGTCGCGTTTCCGTTTTGTGCTTTGCGCTTCTGTTTCCTTTCCTCCCGTTGCTTTATCTTTTCGATTTTTTGCCGTAAGCGTTTTTCTTCCTCCTCGTCTTCCGCGTGGAGGCGTTGTTTTTCTTCCTCGAATTCTTTTCTCGCCTGGCGGGTTCTTTCTTTTTCCGCTTGGCTTTCCCGTATCTCCTTGATTGTGTTCTCGATGGTCTTGTTGGCCGAGGCGAGCATCTCTTTGGCTTTTTCTTTCGCCTCGTTGATGATTTCTTTCCGCAGTTTGGAAGTGTCGTTCAGTTCCGTTTTGTATCGCTCGAGCACTTCTTCCAATTGTTTTTCGTTTTCATGGATGCGTTTCCGTTTTTCTTCCCAGTACCGTTTGTCTCGCAGGATGTCTTTCAGGTGCTTGTCGAAGTTCACGCGGTCTTCGCCGACTTTTTGGGCGGCGTCGTTCAGAATGTCTTGGGGGAGCCCGATTTTTTTGGCGATTTCGAAAGCGAACGACGAGCCGGGCCTCCCGATTTCCAGTTCGAACAACGGAAGCATTTTGTGGCTGTCGTATAGCATGGCTCCGTTCGCGATGCCCGGGGTGGAGGCGGCGAAGTGCTTTAAGTTGGTATAGTGGGTGGTGATGACTCCTTTCACGCGTTTTTCGTTCAAGGCCTTCAGGATTGCTTCCGCGATGGCTCCGCCCAGCATGGGCTCGGTTCCCGTTCCGAACTCGTCGATGAGAATCAGCGAGTCTTCCGAGCCGTGGCGTAAGAAGTTTTTCATGTTTGTCAAATGGGAGCTGTAAGTGCTTAAGTCGTTTTCCAACGACTGCTCGTCGCCGATGTCTATGAGTATTTTCTTGAAGATGCCGAAAACGCTGATGTCGTCCACAGGGACGGGAATGCCGCATTGGAACATGTATTGCAACAGCCCGACGGTTTGCAGGCAGACGGATTTCCCGCCTGCGTTGGGGCCGGAGATGAGTATGATGCGTTGGTCGTCGTTCAATTCCATGTCCATGGGGACCACCTCTTTCCCGTTTTTCTTCAAACTCAGGTAGAGCAAGGGATGCTTGGCGCGGCGCCATGACATTGAGGGAGTGTCCTCAAACTTGGGCACGACGCCGTTTATCCGCAAGGCGAACAGCGCTTTGGCCCGGGTGAAGTCGACGAACGCCATGAAATCGTAGGCCGGGACGAGGTCGTTGACGTAAGGACGCAGCTCCTCGGCGAATTTGCGGAGTATGCGGGTGATTTCCCGCTTCTCCTCGAGTTGCAATTCCCTGATTTCGTTGTTCGTCTCGATAATCTCCGTAGGTTCGATGTACGAGGTCTTGCCCGTGGCGGACTCGTCGTGCACGATGCCGTTTAGTTTTCGTTTGTGGGCCGATGGGACGGGAATCACCATCCGGCCGTCGCGCACGCTCACGTTTGTGTCTTTGTCGGCCCACCCTTCCTGCTGCGCTTTTTGCAACAACGCCTGCATGCGGCGGGAGATGCCGGATTGCTTGCTGGCGATTGAGCGGCGAATCTCGCCCAGGGCGGGAGAGGCGGAATCTTTGACGGTGCCGTGCTTGGACACGATGGACTCAAGGCGTTGCAACACGAAAGGGAACGTGCGGATGGCGCCAGCCCGCTCCGTCAGGCGGGGGAAGCGTTCCTCCTTCCCGTTGAAAAAGCGGACAATGGAGTAAAGGGACTCCAGCGAGTTCTTTAAAATGACCAATTCGGTTACTTCCAGAAACAGTCCCTCTATTTTTATGCGGTTCAGGAATGGGCGGGCGTCCTGATAATAGGACACTGGGAAATTGTCCTCCTCTTGGCAAATGCGGATGAACTCGGCCGTTTCTTCCTGCTCCTGCCTTATCGTCTCCTGCTCGTGGGAAAACGAGATTGAGTCCACGAGTTGTCGGCCCATGTCGCTCAGGCAGTTCGCGTTGATGTGTTGCCGTATTTTGTCGAATTTTATTTTGCTTTCGAAATTTGCTGGATATATCATGTCGTCGTCTGTTTTTTGGACTGGCAAATTTATAAATTATTTGACAATCGTGACGTTGACCCGGATTTCCTTTCTTTCGTCCGTGAGCAGGACGATTTCACTCTCTTGGTGATGGTGCCGGAGGGTGTCGCTCCTGAGGGCGATGGTCACGTAGCCCTCTTCCTTTGGCCGCAGTTTTTTGAATGTCACGTGCACTTCCAGATGGTCGGGGACCTTCACCTCGGCGATGCCGACGGCCTTTTCCCCCGCGTTGAGCAGGCGCACCACTCGGTACGGGTGTCGCCCCAGCCGCACCGCAGTCGTGTCGTAACGCAACTGGCCGGCTTGATACGGATATTCGCCAAGCACGTCGGCGAAGGAGCGGGTGACGGTTCCCGACACGCACAACGAATGGTTGGGCGGCGTGGCGTTCGTGTATATGGCGATGTGTTTGAGGAATTTCCCTTCCCTCCCTTGCGGGTTGAATGTCACGACAATACGTCCGGTGTCTCCGGAGGCTACCGGGCGGCGGGGCCACCGGACGGCGGCGCATCCGCAATCCGACTCCACGTGGCGGATGAGCAAGGGCGCCTCGCCCCGGTTCGTGAAGATGAACTCGCAGCTGACTTTTCCTCCCTTTTCCGGGATTCTGCCGAAGTCGTGCGATGTCTTTTCCCAATCGATTCTCGCCCGTTGCCCGAAAAGCAGCGACGGCGCCAGCAGCAATAATATGTATGGTATGAGTTTCGCCACGTTTTTGAGTTTTGTGGCAAAGTTATGGAAAATGGGATGGATTTTGTCGGTTGTTATTATATATTTGTGTGGGAAATTTGGCTGAAGAGTAATTTTCACCCACTTTTTTTAAGTTTTCCGCCACCTTTCCGCCACCTTTCCAACCCCTTTCCTCCATTAAAGCCGAGACAAAGCCGAGATAAAGTCGAGACAAAGCCGAGCCATGGCTCGGCTTTGTCCCGCAAATGTGTGTTTGATTTTTCTTTTGTATGGCTGGAAAGGTGGCGGAAAGCAGGTGGAAAGGTGGCGGATAGGGGTGTGGTGTAAAAGTCGAGTCGCTCGATGGTGCCGGCAAGGGCTTGAAAAATTGTCGATTCGCGAAAATAGTGTTATTTTTGTTCTGCAAGTTGTGGAGGAAAATATTTGTGGAGGACGTTTTTTTGTGCTATCTTTGCGGCGTTAAAAATAAAATTAAACATAAATAATTAATTGTCATGTATTTATCATCAGAGAAGAAACAAGAACTTTTTTCAACTTACGGGAAGTCTAATAAAGATACCGGCTCTGTTGAGTCTCAAGTAGCTTTATTTTCCTACCGTATCGCTCATTTGACCGAGCATTTGAAGGCCAATCACAAAGATTTCGCCACCCAACGCGCGTTGACCAAGTTGGTCGGGAAACGTAGAGCTTTGCTTGACTACATGAAAAGAAAAGATGTCGAAAGATATCGTGCCATTGTGAAAGCATTGAATTTGCGTCGATAAATGTATAAGGACAACCCGTCCCGGACGGGTTGTCTCGCTTTTCCTCCCTCCTCCTCCTTTTCTATAAGAATTCCGTTAAAATAAGTATTATTTTAACCGTATTTGTTTTTATGAATGTCATTGAAAAAAACATTACCCTGAGAGACGGAAGGGTAATCACGTTGCAAACGGGCAAGTTGGCGAAGCAGGCCGACGGCGCTGTTATGCTGACCATGGGCAAGACGATGTTGCTTGCCACGGTTGTTTCCGCTCAAGAGGCCGGTCCCGATGTGGATTTTATGCCGTTGTCTGTTGATTACAAGGAGAAGTTTTCCGCGATAGGCCGGTTCCCCGGCGGTTTCACGAGGAGGGAAGGAAAGCCTTCCGATTACGAGATATTGATTTCCCGTCTTGTGGACCGGGCCTTGCGTCCGCTTTTCCCGGACGATTATCACGCCGAGACGTTCGTGCAGGTCACGTTGTATTCCGCTGACGAGGAGTCGACTCCCGATTGTTTGGCGGGGTTGGCGGCTTCCGCCGCCCTTGCGGTGAGCGACGTTCCTTTCCACGGTCCGATTTCGGAGGTGCGCGTGGCCCGGGTGGACGGTCAGTTGGTGATTAATCCTTGCAAGAGCGAGTTGGCGAAGGCGGATTTGGACATTATGGTCGGCGCCACGTATGAGAATATCATGATGGTGGAGGGCGAGATGAACGAGGTGTCGGAGAAGGAGATGTTGGAGGCTATTAAGTTCGCCCACGAGGCGATAAAGGACCATTGCCTGGTGCAAATGGAACTGGCCAAGGAGGTCGGCAAGGAGAAGCGGGTTTATTGCCATGAGGTGAACGACGACGATTTGCGCAAGGACGTGTGGGAGAAATGTTATGACAAGTGCTACGCCGTGGCCCGTCAGTGCAACGCGGACAAGCATTTGCGGGAGAAATTGTTCACCGAGGTGCGCGACCAGTATCTGGAGACCATTCCGGAAGAGGAGCGTGAGGAGAAGACGATGATGGTCGGCCGTTATTATCACGACGTGGAGAAGGAGGCGGTGCGCCGGATGATATTGGACGAGGGGTTGCGGCTGGACGGCCGGACGACGGATCAGATTCGTCCTATCTGGTGTGAAGTGAGTCCGCTTCCCGGTCCTCACGGGTCGTCGATTTTCACGAGGGGGGAGACGCAGGCTTTGGCGACGGCTACTTTGGGGACGAAGTTGGATGAGAAAATCATAGACGAGGCCACGGAGCAAGGGAAAGAGAAATTCATGTTGCATTACAATTTCCCGCCGTTCTCCACGGGAGAGGCGAAGGCTTCCCGCGGTGTGGGGCGTCGTGAAATCGGCCACGGCAATCTGGCCCACCGGGCTTTGAAGCGCATGATGCCGGATAATTATCCATACACGGTGCGGGTGGTTTCCGACATTCTGGAATCCAACGGTTCGTCGTCGATGGCCACGGTGTGCGCCGGCACGTTGGCATTGATGGATGCCGGAATTCCCATCAAGAAGCCGGTGACGGGTATCGCCATGGGGTTGATTACCGACAAGGGTTGTGAGAAGTATGCTGTTTTGTCAGATATTTTGGGCGACGAGGATCATCTCGGGGACATGGACTTTAAAGTGACGGGGACGGAGGATGGCATCACGGCCACGCAAATGGACATCAAGGTGGACGGCCTTCCTTACGAGATATTGGAGAAGGCGTTGGAGCAGGCGAGAAGGGGACGTTTGCACATCATGAACATAATCAAGCAGACATTGCCCGCGCCGCGTCCCGATTTGAAGCCGCACGCTCCGCGAATGGTGACGATGACGGTGGACAAGGACCAGATTGGAGCCATTATCGGTCCTGGCGGAAAGATTATCCAGGATATTCAGGACAAGTCGGGGACCGTGATTGTCATCGAGGAGGTGGACAACAAAGGCATCGTGGATATTTCCGCCGCGAACGCGGAGTCGATCGCTATCGCCGTCGCCAGAATCAAGGCCATCGTGGCGAAACCGGAAGTGGGAGAAGTGTACGAGGGAACGGTGAAGAATCTGGCCGCTTTCGGCGCTTTTGTCGAGTTCTTGCCGGGGAAGGACGGATTGCTGCATGTTTCCGAGTTGGATAACAAGCGGGTGGAGAATGTGGAGGACGTGTTGAAGGAGGGAGACAAGATAAAAGTGAAGTTGATAGGCATAGATCCGAAGACAGGCAAATATAAGCTTTCTCACAAGGCTTTGCTGCCCAAGCCGGAAGGCCGCGAGGACAATGGAGAGCGTCGGCGGGACAGCCGCGGTCCCCGTCCGGAAAGGGGAGACCGTCCCGCCCGTGGTCCAAGACCGGAACGGAGAGACAAATAGAATCCTTTGTGATTGAAATTTGAAGAATTGACTTCCTCGGGTTTGGTTAAACTTTTGGAAGTCAATTCTTTTTTTGCGTCCTCCCAGGACAGAAAAGTTTGCTCGCCTTGCGAAAAGGTTGTGTTTATTAAAATAGTTTTATACATTTGCTAAAATTATAGATTGTTGTATTGGTATGGATGGATATTTGTCAGCGTTGCAAAAGGGAAACGAGCGGGCTTTTCGCATTTTGTTTGATAAGTTCTATGCCTCGCTTTGTCTTTTCGCGGAGTCTTTTTTAAAAGACAAAGAGGCGGCGGCGGATATTGTGCAAGAGACTTTTATCAAGTATTGGGCGAGGCACGCCGATTTTGATAATTATTATAAAATCAGGTCTTTCTTGTACGTGGTCACGCGTCACGCTTGTTTGAATTATTTGCGGGACAATCAGGCGCATGTGGATATTTCGGAGTGCAAGGAATTGGAGACGGAGGATTTTTTCGAGAAGAAAATCATAGAAGAGGAAGCTTATCGATTGTTTTACGCGGCCGTCGAGGAGTTGCCTTCCCAGATGCGGCGCGTGATTCATTACACATTGGACGGTCTGAAGAACGCGGAAATCGCTCAGGAAATGAAGATTTCCGAACACGCCGTCCACGCTTACAAGAAGGAGGCGTATAAACGGTTGAGGGATAAGATGAAGGGGTATTATTTTTTTTGGGAGAGCGTGGTGGTTCTGTTGTTGGACGGGTTAAAATAGGTTAAATCGGCTCGGGCGACGTACCCGATTTCGTAGGGCTTGTGTTGTATGGTAAATGCGACACTTGAATTATGGATAGAAATGTATTTGACGTGGCCGAGCTGGTCGGCAAGTATTTGACCGGGAACCTTACAGAAGAGGAGCGCGAGAGTCTTGAGAAATGGATCGCTGCCTCCAAAGAAAGGGCGTCGTGGTTCGAGGCTGTCACGAGGGAGGATTATCAACGGGATAAGTTCGCGCGAGTGCGGGAGGTGGATGTCAACGGCGGATGGAGGAAAGTTCAACGCGGGTGCTTTAGGAGGAGAAGAGTCTGGACGCGTCTGGGAAGATGGGCTGCGTTGATTTTGCTTCCCATGCTGGGTGCCTGTTTGGTTTATTTGCATGGGCAGAGGGGAGTGGAAGAGCGTGATGAAGGTCGGGAGAAGATTGAAATCGGAAGCAGCAAGGCCCGGTTGATTTTGGCGGATGGGAAGTCGATAACGCTGGAGCAGCAGCCTCCGGGCGTGTTGGCGGAGTGCGACGGGACAAGGATTAATTTGGAGTCGGAGCATGTGACTTATGAAAACGAGGAAGAAACACACGACGAGGAGTTGGTTTATAATGAGTTGCTTGTGCCTAAAGGCGGTGAGTATTCGTTGACCTTGTCGGACGGGACTGTCGTGTTTTTGAACGCGGAATCGAGATTGAGGTTTCCAGTACGGTTTGGGAAAAGCGTGAGGGAAGTCGAGTTGGAGGGAGAGGGCTATTTTGAGGTGGCGCGGGATACGAATGCTGAATTTGTCGTGAGAACTCGGGACATGCGCGTCAAGGTGTTGGGCACAGTGTTTAATATTTCCGCTTATGAGAACGATGATTTCACGTGCGCGACTTTGGTGGAAGGCAGTGTCGAGGTTACGGACTCGGAAACGGGTAAGGAGGTCGTGTTGCGTCCTAACGAGCAGGCGTTGGTGAGGGATGACGGGATGTTTGTGGAGGAGGTGGACGTGTCGTATGCCGTCGCATGGAAAGATGGTCGTTTGCGATTCCAGGAGAAGCCGTTGTGGGAAATCATGAAGATAGTGAGCCGTTGGTATGATATGGAGGTCGAGTATGGGGACGAGGAGGTGAAAGATTACGCTTTCGGCTGTAATTTTAACCGTCACGCCGCAGTTGAGGATTTGTTGGCGGTGTTTGAACGTACGGGCACGATAGATATAGACATACAGGGCACGAAAGTGTTTATCTCGAAAAAACGTTAACTATTTATTCATACTAAATTTAAAACTATGAGGAAAAATTGCAAAGATTGTCATTGGAAACGGGGAAGACATGTGGGTGGTATGGCACTGATGTGTGCGGCACTGCTCTTTTTGCCTTTTCTTGGTTTTGGCACCACGGACACGGTGCTTCAGGAGAAGTATGTGACCTTGTCCATGAAAGGCGCGACGCTGAAGGAGGTTATTTGGGAAATAGAGAAGCAAACGGAATTCGTTTTCGCTTATAATGTAAACGATTTGTCTAAGGTCGGGAAGATTGACGTGGAGGTGAAAAAGAAAACCGTAGAGGAGACATTGAAGGACTGTTTGGCGCATACGGGGTTGACTTATGTGGTCCAGAACGGGATTATCGTGATTCGTCAACAGGACGAGAAGCCAAGCCAGGCAATTAAGGAGCAGACGGTGAAGGGGCGGGTGATGGACAAGGACAGTATTCCTCTCCCCGGAGTGACGGTTTTGTTGAAGGGGACTTCTTTGGGCGTCAGCACGAATATGGACGGGGAATACACGTTGAATTTTCCGGAAATGGAGTCGCCCGTGCTTGTGTTTTCGTTCGTGGGGATGAAGACGCAGGAAATCAACGTGAAAGGAAAGACGACGGTGGACGTGGTGATGGAAGAAGAACAGACGGA
>CALUHX010000074.1 GCA_944320555.1 uncultured Butyricimonas sp.
TTTGACGTATCTTTGAGGTGAATAGATGAGTTGTTTGTTGAATAATAATCAAGTCAACTTTTTTCAGGAAAGCACAGGGACATGTGGCGTAGGAAAATGGACATGTGTGGGTGATGGCCGAAGTGGCTTTTTTCAGGAAATTGCGGGGAAATGTGGGCGGGGGAGGGTTTGGCGAATTGGGGGAAGATGTGTATTTTTGTGTGGAAGAATGTCTGACGACAATTGGTTAACGGCCGAGGCGGGACGGGAAGGAGGGGAATAGGCGGCTTTAAATGGAAATGAGCTATGGAAAAGGAAAGAGAAAGGATACTGGAGTTGCGAAGGCAGTTGGAGCGTGACAACTATTTGTATTACGTGAGGAACGAGCCGGTGATTTCGGACGAGGAGTTCGATCGGCTGATGCGGGAGCTGGAGGAACTGGAGGGAAGGCATCCGGAGATGGCGGACCCGAACTCGCCGACACGGCGGGTGGGGAGCGACGTGACGAACGAGTTTCCGCAGGTGGAGCACAAGTACGGGATGATGTCGCTGGCGAACACGTACAGCGTGGAGGAAGTGGCGGCGTTCGACGAGAGGGTGAGGCGCGGGTTGGGTGGGGAGGAGGTGGAGTACGTGTGCGAGTTAAAGTACGACGGGACGTCTATCAGTCTGCGGTATGAGGACGGGCGGCTGGCGGTGGCTTCGACGAGGGGCGACGGGGTGAAGGGGGACGACGTGACGGCGAACGTGCGGACGATTCGGACGGTGCCGCTGCGGATGCAGGGGGAGGGATGGCCGCGGGAGTTCGAGATTCGGGGGGAAGTGTTGATGCCGTTTGCGGTGTTCAACCGGCTGAACGAGGAGCGGCTGGAGGCGGGGGAGGGGTTGTTCGCCAATCCGCGGAACGCGGCGGCGGGGACGCTGAAGTTGCAGAGTCCGGCGGAGGTGGCGAGGAGGGGGTTGGACTGTTATTTGTATTACGTGCCGGGAGAAATTGCGCTGACGGACACGCACTACGGAAATCTGATGAAGGCGAGGGAATGGGGATTCAACGTGCCGCCTTACATGCGGGTGTGCCGGAGTGTGGGGGAGATTCTGGGATTCATAGAGGAGTGGGATGCGGGGCGTAGGGATTTGCCGGTGCCCATCGATGGGATTGTGATCAAGGTGAACAGTATCCGCCAGCAGTTGCGGCTTGGAGCGACGGCGAAGAGCCCGCGGTGGGCGGTGGCGTACAAGTTTAAGGCGGAGCGGGTGGAGACCCGGCTGCTGGGGGTGGATTTCCAGGTGGGGCGCACGGGGTCGATTACTCCGGTGGCGAATCTGGAGCCGGTGCACATAGCGGGGACGACGGTGAAGCGGGCGTCGCTGCATAACGAGGATGTCATCCGGGAGCTGGATTTGCACGAGCATGACCACGTGTATGTGGAGAAGGGGGGAGAGATTATTCCGAAAATCGTGGGGGTGGACGTGGAGAGGCGGGAGCCGGGGGCGAAGGCGGTGGAGTTTGTGAGCCGTTGTCCTGAGTGCGGGACGCCGCTGGTGAGGCGGGAAGGGGAGGCGAACCATTATTGCCCGAACGAGGGGGGGTGTCCGCCGCAAATCGCAGGGAAGCTGGAGCATTTTGTGAGCCGGAAGGCGATGGACATTGAGGGGATGGGAAGCGAGACTATCGATTTGCTGCTGTCGAAAGGGTTTGTCCGCGACATCGCGGACATTTACACGCTGCCGGAGCGGCGGGCGGAGCTTGTGGGGCTGGAGAAGGTGGTGTATCCGGCGAGCTACGTGATGACGAGCGTGCCGCTGGCGAGGGTGATTTACGCTTTCGAAATCGGGCAGAAAAATATGCCGATGCGGACGGCGGAGGTGTTGGCGGGACGGTTTGGAAGCCTGGGGCGGTACGCCCGGGCGACGAGGGGGGAGTTGATGGAGATGGAGGAGTTGAGGTTTTCGGGTGACAAGGAGCAGGGCGTAAACAGGTTGTTGGATTATTTCCGCGAGCCGTTCAACGAGGCGTTGGAGCGGCTGACGGGCGCGGGGGAGACGGATATGGTGCCGCTGGACGCAGTGATTTACGCGTTGGAGTTGCCGGGGGTGGATTTCCGGCGGGCGGAGCTGCTCGCGGCGAAGTTCGATTACGTGTACCGGCTGTTCACGGCGACGGCAGAGGAGATAGGGGAGGTGGAAGGATTCACGCCGGAGGAGGCGGAGCGGTTGCGGGAGGCGTTGCGGCGGCGTGAGAAGGTGGTGAAGAAGTTGAACACGCTAGGCGTGTATCGGTTGCAGGAGAAGTCGGTGGAGAATCTGGTGGCGGGGATAGAGCGGTCGAAGGAACGTGATTTGCCGGAGTTTGTCAACGCTTTGGGCATCAGGTATATCGGCGAGAGTGCGTCGCGCAATCTGGCTCGGCATTTCAAGGATATCCGGGCTTTGGAGGAGGCGACGCCGGAGCAGTTGACGGAGGTGGAGGACGTGGGGGAGCAGATGGCCGGAAGCGTGGTCCGTTATTTCGGGAAAGAGGAGAATCGGCGACTGGTGGAGCGGCTGCTGGCGAGCGGCGTGCGGGGCACGTTGCGGGAGGCGGAGGGCGCTTCTGACAAGTTGGCAGGACAAATTTTCGTGATAACGGGGACGCTTTCGCTGCCGAGGGAGCATTTCAAGGCGGAGATTTTGAAGGCCGGAGGGAAGGTAAGCGATTCTGTCTCATCGAAGACGACTTACGTGTTGGCGGGTGAGAACGCCGGGAGCAAGTTGCAAAAGGCACAGAAATTGAATGTGCCCGTCTTAAGCGAAGAGGCGTTCATGAAGTTAATGTCGGAGGATTAGGAGGAAAAAAAGAGTGTTGTTTCGAGGAAAAAGTGTACTTTTGTAAATTATTTGGTGTAAGGTAATTTATAAGTTGTGAAAGGTGGTGTAATTGCGATATGAAAGTAGAAGAGACAAAAAGGTTGAGACAAATCATGACATCCGCGAGCGAGGAGGCGAAACGGCTGGGTAACGCAAAAATCCATCCGGAGCATTTGTTCTTGGGAATCTTGAAGCTGCGGAGCGGGAAAGCCATTGACGTGCTGATGTCTTTAGGACTGGATTTTTACGAGGTGAAGAACAAGATAGAGGAGCGGTTGAAGAGCAAGCGTTACCAGGCGGAAGGTCCCACGGGGGAACTGGAGTTCTCGTTGCCCGCGACAAGCATATTGAAGCGCGTGGAGGGCGAGGCGTGGGATTTGGGCGACGCGGAGGTGGACTCGGAGCATGTGATGCTGGCCATCCTGAAGAATCCGGCGGGGTACGTGTCGCGTTTGTTCAGCACGATGAACATCGACTATGACAGGTTCAAGGACGCCATATTGAGGGAGAAGACGAAGATGCAGATGGATTACAATGACGAGGAGGACGGGACGGACGACGGGGACGACGATCCGGCGACGTATAGTCCTTACAAGCGGGGGGCCTCGTCGGACTCGAACTCGGGGACGCCGGTGCTGGACAATTTCGGGCTGGACATGACGAAGGAGGCGGAGGGCGGCTTGCTGGATCCGGTGGTGGGCCGCGAGCGGGAGATTGAGCGGCTGGCCCAGATATTGAGCCGGAGGAAGAAGAACAATCCGGTGCTTATCGGCGAGCCGGGCGTGGGCAAGTCCGCCATCGTGGAGGGGCTGGCGTTGCGCATCGTGGAGAAGCGGGTGCCGCGGGTGCTTTTGGGCAAGCGGGTAATCGCGCTGGACGTGGCCTCGCTGGTGGCGGGGACGAAGTACCGCGGGCAGTTTGAGGAGCGCATCAAGGCGATTTTGAAGGAATTGGAGAAGAATAGGAATGTGATTCTTTTTATAGACGAGATACATACAATCGTGGGGGCCGGCGGCGGAGGTGGCAGTCTGGACGCGGCGAACATGCTCAAGCCGGCGTTGGCGAGGGGAGAGATTCAGTGCGTGGGGGCGACGACGCTGGACGAGTACCGGGAGAACATAGAGAAGGACGGGGCGTTGGAGCGCCGATTCCAGAAAGTGCTGGTGGAGCCGACGTCGTACGAGGAGACAGTGGAGATATTGAAGAATATAAAGTCGCGTTACGAGGACCATCACAGCGTGCGTTACACGGACGAGGCCGTGGAGGCGTGCGTGAAGCTGACGTCGCGCTATGTGTCGGACCGGGTCTTGCCGGACAAGGCGATAGATGCGTTGGACGAGGCCGGGGCGCGCGTCCACATTCACACGGTGAAGGTGCCGGAAACGGTGGAAAAGCTGGAGCGGGCGATCGAGGAGGCGAAGGAGAAGAAGAAGAGCGCGGTGAAACAGCAGAATTTCGAGGTGGCCGCTTCGTTCCGGGACGAGGAGAGGTCGTTGCAGCAACAGTTGGAGGAGGCGAAGGTGCGGTGGGAGGAGGATTTGCAAAAACACCGCACTGTGGTGACGGAGGAGAATATCGCCGAGGTGGTGGCCATGATGACGGGGGTCCCGGTGAAGCGGATAGCCCGCACGGAGGGGGAGAAGCTGTCGCGGATGGGCGAGGAACTGGCTGGAAGCGTCGTGGGACAGGACGAGGCGATAGACAAGGTGGTGAGGGCGATTCACCGGAACCGCGCGGGGCTGAAGGATCCGAACCGCCCCATCGGCTCGTTCATTTTCTTGGGCCCGACAGGAGTGGGGAAGACACAGTTGGCAAAGGTGTTGGCGCGTTATCTGTTCGACACGGACGACGCGTTGATCCGCATAGACATGAGCGAGTACATGGAGAAGTTCGCCGTCTCGCGTCTGGTCGGCGCGCCTCCGGGATACGTGGGCTACGAGGAGGGGGGACAGTTGACGGAGAAGGTGAGAAGGAAGCCGTACTCGGTGGTGTTGTTGGACGAGATAGAGAAGGCTCATCCGGACGTGTTCAACATTCTGTTGCAGTTGCTGGACGATGGGCAGTTGACGGACAGTTTGGGACGTAAAGTGGATTTCAAGAACACAATTATTATAATGACCTCCAACATAGGAAGCCGCCAGGTGAAGGATTTTGGGCGGGGAATCGGTTTCGGCTCGCATGACAGGAGCGGGGACAATTCCTATGTGGCCGGGGTGGTGCAGAAGGCGTTGAAGAACACGTTCTCGCCGGAGTTCCTGAACCGCATCGACGACGTAATCATGTTCAACTCGCTTTCGAAGGAGGACATGGGCAAGATAATCGATATCGAGCTGAAGGGACTGATGAGGCGGGTGGCCGAGCTGGGGGCGAAGGTGGAAGTCACGGCGGAGGCGAAGGCGTTCCTGGTGGAGAAGGGGTATGACCCGCAATACGGCGCCCGTCCGTTGAAACGCGCCATCCAAAAGTATTTGGAGGACGAGTTGGCGGAGGTGTTTATCAAAGGGGTGATGGAAGGCGTGGCCTTCCGGACGGAAGTGGACAGGGAGCACGACAAATTGGTTGTGCGAAAGCAGGAGCCCGCGTCGGCTGTCCAAGAATAGAGATTCTGCCGTCATGCTCTCCACGAGACATGACGGTTTTTTTTAGGGGAAGGAAACTTGAAAAAAGGAGGTGATTCCTAAATTCTTTCAGAATTGCGTCATATTTTTGTGGCAAAGAAAATGAAGTAGAACCTTTAAAATGAATTGTATGATGAAAAAGATTTTGTTTTTATTTGTTTTGTGCGTGTCTTTGATGCAAGTGGCTTGCGCCGACAGTGAGAAGGCCATCGGGTTGACGGATTTACCCCAGCAGGCCCAGACGTTCGTGAAGCAATATTTCGCAGACGCCAAGGTGGGGTATTATCAGAAAGAGCGGGACGGTTTGACAGTGACGTACAAGGTGGTGTTCCTGAACGGCGACAAGTTGGAGTTTAACAAGAAGGGAGAATGGATTGACGTGGACTGCAAGACGTTGTCTGTTCCGGAAGACATTGTTCCGCAAGAGATAAGGAATTTTGTCGAGAGTTCTTATCCGGGGACGAAGGTGCTGCATATCGAGAAAGGCAAGCGTTCCTATGAGGTGAAGCTTTCGAACGGCATGGAGTTGAAGTTTGATTTGAAATTTAACGTGATGGATTTGGAACACGACAGGGATTGACGTCGAGCATGGCGGGGAACTGCCGATTCCTTCCTGCGGCCTGGTTTGATTCCGGGGGCGGGAAGGAATTTTTTTTGGGCGCGGCGGTGTGAATATGAGAAATTATTTTCCGGTTTTCAGTTGAAAAATTCTATCTTAGCGCGATAAATTTGAATGACATGAAACTGATAGCAGAGGATTTGGTAAAGAAGTACAAGAACCGCACCGTGGTGAAAGGGGTGTCCGTGAACGTGGAGCAAGGGGAAATTGTCGGATTGCTTGGGCCTAACGGGGCAGGAAAGACGACGTCGTTTTATATGATTGTGGGCCTGATCAAGCCTAACGGGGGGCGCATATTTTTGGACGACACGGAAATTACCAACGAGCCTGTTTATCGGCGCGCGCAGTTGGGGGTGGGGTATTTGGCCCAGGAGGCTTCCGTGTTCCGCCAGTTGAGCGTGGAGGACAATATCCGGGCCGTGTTGGAGATGAGCAAGTTTTCAAAGGAATACCAAAAGCAGCGTTTGGAGGAAATGTTGGACGAGTTCGGGTTGCAGCATATCCGCAAGAGCAAGGGGATACAGTTGTCCGGAGGGGAACGGCGCCGCACGGAGATAGCGCGGGCGTTGTCGATATGTCCGAAGTTCATTTTGTTGGACGAGCCGTTTGCCGGGGTGGACCCGATTGCGGTGGAGGACATTCAGGAAATCGTGCGGAAGTTGAAGGACAAGAATATCGGGATATTGATCACGGACCATAACGTGCAGGAGACTTTGTGCATCACGGACCGCGCGTATCTTTTGTATGACGGCCGCATTTTGCAGTCGGGGACGGCAGAGGATTTGGCGGCCGATCCGGAGGTGCGGCGGGTGTATTTGGGTAAGAATTTCGAGTTGCGTCGTAAAAAGTGAGGATAAGTGGAGCATAAATGAAATACTCAGAGGAAGATGTGATTCAAGGTTTACTCCGCGGGGACGTAAATAGCATGAAGATGTTGTTTGACAACTATTATCAGGCGTTGTGCGTTTACGCTTTGCGGTTCATTGATTCTTTTGAGGATGCGGAGGACGTGGTGCAGGATGTGTTTTTGTCTTTTTGGGAAGCGCGGAAAGGGAAAGAGTTTGAAGGCTCGCTTCGCAGTTACCTTTTCGGAGCGGTGAGGAAAAGGGCGTTGCGGTTTGTGGAGGAGACGGGACGCCATGTATTTGAAAATATCAACGATCATTTGAACGATTTTTTGGACGACGCGGAAGATATGGACGGGGAGAAGGCGCAGGTCGAAAAGGAGAAATTGTACGAGGCGGTCAATCAGTTGCCGGACAAAAGCCGGGAGGTTTTCTTGGCGATTGTGCTCGATAACATGTCTTACAAGGCGGTCGCTGTCAAGTTGGGCATATCTGTCAATACGGTGAAAACACATTATGCGAGGGCGTTGGTGAATTTGCGCGAATATCTGAAAATCATTGTGTTGATATTGATTGCTCATTAAGTTGTGTTTTTTTAACGAAAAATCTCGTTTTTTGATTCACCCATTTTTGTTAAAATCGGAATGTATAAGAAAATGGTAGAAACAAATGGACGAGATTATACTGAAACGAATAGCCGATTATTGCAAGGGCGAAATCAGCAAAGAGGATTTCGAGAAGCTTGGCGAGTGGCTGAGCGAGAACCCGGATAACCGCGCTGTGTTGAAATCTTATGTGGAATTGTACAAAAAGGGGCGGGAAATCTCCTTTTTGGAAAATTGGGACCGGGAGGCTTCCTGGCAAAGATTGTCGAGGCGGTTGGAAAATTCCCGGAAAGAACGCGCGGGCCGTTTGCGTCGGCTTGTGCGGCGTTTCGCGGCCACGGCAGCCGCCTGCCTGCTTTTTGTGGGAGGGGTTTATTATTTTTACGACAACCGGGAGGTGGAAAAAAGGCCGTATGGGTTGGCCATGATACAACCCGGGAGCACGAAGGCCGTTTTGGAGTTGCCGAACGGCAGCGAGATAGCCTTGGAGGACACGTCGGCGTTCTATATGCAGGAGCAGGGGACGGTCGTTCGTCAGGATTCCGGTCGCACGCTGGTGTATGAGAAGCGTGGAGCGCAAGAGAAGGCGGTTTACCATACGCTGCGAGTGCCGGTGGGTGGTGAGTACCATTTGGTGTTGTCGGACGGCACGCGGGTGTGGCTGAACTCGGCTTCCGAATTCCATTACCCGACGCGTTTTGACGGTGACATTCGTGAGGTGTCCTTTTCCGGAGAGGTCTATTTTGAAGTGGCCAAAGATTCCTTGCGTCCCTTTGTCGTGTGCGCCGGGGACGTTCGGGTCAAGGTGCTGGGGACTTCGTTTAACGTGTCCGCTTATCCGGATGAGGAGCGGGTGGTCGCAACGCTTGTGGAGGGGAGTGTGGCTCTGGAGACGGAAAGTGAGGACGTGGTTCTGCGCCCGGGAGAGCAGGCGGTGTGGGATTGTGCGAGTGGGAAGGTGGAGGTGAACGAGGTGGACGCTTCGGTTTGCGTGTCGTGGGTGAAGGGACGGTTTGAGTTTGAGGATCTTTCGTTGGAGGAGATAACCCGGCAGTTGTCCCGATGGTATGACGTTTCGTTTGAGTTTGTGGAGCCCTCTTGCGCCCGCCGGCATTTTACGGGCGGTTTGTGGAGGGACATGCAGTTGCTCGAATTTTTGAAGATTGTGGAACAGACGACCAACGTCAGGTTCTTGCGGATAGACGAGAAGCGTATAGTCGTGAGATCGTATTGACAAAGAAAAAACGGGAAGTGCTGGTGACACGTTCCCGCTGTTATAGATTAAACCCGTTTCGAATGATTGGTGGAACATTTATTCGAAACACAAACACAAATATATGAATAAAAACAAAATGGAGCGCTATTTTAGGCGAAAAAGCCGAGATGGCAAAATTTTAAAGATGATGAAAATCACGTGGTTTTTAATCGTGGGCTTGAGTCTGAATGTGTATTCGTCGGCTTTTGCCCAAAAAGTGAATCTGAAGTACAAGGATGCCACTTTACGCGAGGTGTTTCGAGATTTGAAAGAACAGACCGGTTATCTTTTCATGTTCAACGAGGAGGAAGTGGATCGTAACGCACGTGTCACCTTGACGGCTGGAACTCCTCTCGCATTGAACGACGCATTGGAGAAAATTTTGTCCGGGCTGCCTTATTCATTTGAAATTTTGAACAACATGGTGGTTATCAAGCCACAAGT
The DNA here is from genome assembly GCA_944320555.1 of uncultured Butyricimonas sp. Classification (GTDB taxonomy): domain Bacteria; phylum Bacteroidota; class Bacteroidia; order Bacteroidales; family Marinifilaceae; genus CALUMT01. The sequence goes on from CALUHX010000074.1 coordinate 9,213, forward strand.
TCAGCAGGATAAGAAGCCGGTCGTGGTGAAGGGGAAAGTGTCCGACGCACAGAATAACCCGCTTCCCGGAGTTTCCGTCATTGTGAAGGGAACCACGTCAGGGACGGCCACGGACGTGAACGGGCATTTCCAGTTGATGTTGCCCGATTCCGCCAGTACGCTGGTGTTTTCTTTTATCGGAATGGAAACCCAAGAGGTCCGTTATGCCGGACAGGACACGTTGAAAGTGACGTTGAACGAGGCTTCGGAGGATTTGAAAGAGGTCGTGGTCACAGGGTATCAGGATTTGGACAAGAAAACGGCGGTGGGTGCTTATTCTTCGATTAAAGCTGAAGATTTGGTGATGGATGGAACGAGTTCCTTGACTCAGATGTTGCAAGGCAAGATTCCGGGAATGATGGTGATCAATCAGAGCGGTTTGACCGGCCAACGCCAAAAGGTGCGCGTGCGCGGTACTTCCACGGTATTGGGCAACGCCGATCCGGTTTGGGTGGTAGACGGAATCATTCAGGAAGATCCGCTTCCTTTTGAGATGGAAGATTTTAATGCCACAATCCAGGACGAAGGCGGGGACTTGATGCGGGATTTTGTAGGAAGTGCCATTGATTGGTTGTCCCCGAGTGACATTGACGATATTACAGTGTTGAAAGACGCCGCGGCCACGGCCATTTATGGGACTAAGGCTGCCAACGGTGTGATTGTGATTACGACGAAACGAGGAGAAAGAGGACGTCCCCGGGTTACTTATTATGGTCGTGTTTCCACAAGTTTACGTTTGAATTATAATCGGATGGAAATCATGAACTCTCAAGAGCGCGTGGATTTGGCCCGTGAAGCGTTTATTCGTGGAGCCAAGGTGGAAGATGAGTCTGTCGGTTACACAGGATTGGCATTGGCTTATTTGAGAGGTGAAATCACTCGTGACGAGTTTGAGAGGGAAGCCAAGTATTTGGAGTCTGTTAACACAGACTGGTTCAAAATATTGTATCGTAATCCTGTAAGCCAGGATCATAGTCTTAGCGTGTCGGGAGGTAATGAAAACTTGACGACACGTGCTTCTGTCGGATTTCAACAGACATTGAACACGGCGGTTGGTAACAGCCAAAAGCGTTATAGGGGAGCTATTAACGTGAACGTGCGTTTTGGTCCCAATTTTAATTTATATGCTTCATTGAGTGGTTCCTATACGAAGACGAATGCTTTTGCTGATCGGGTGAGTCCGTTTAGTTATGCCATTTCGACCAGCCGGACCATCCCATGTTTTGATGAGAAAGGTGATTTGTATTATTATGACGATGGAAGTGGATATACGTATAATATTCTGAATGAATTGGCTAATTCTGGAAATGAGAACACGTCCAGCAGTATCAATGTGAACATGAATATGCGTTATTCCATAACCAGTTCGTTGCGTTTGGGGTTGACCGTCGGGGGGGCGCGCAGCGAGACTTTCTCGCAGATTTGGTTCACGGAGTACTCCCAGTATATCGCCAAGGTCCGTGGATACGATTATGGCACGGCCGGCGTGTCGGATCTTAAGTATTTGAATTCGCCGCTGCCATTTGGAGGATTGTTGAAGGTGTCGGAATCCCGTAATTTCAATTACACCGTCCGTTTGCAAGCGGATTGGACAGAACGTTACGGCAGCATGCAAGAACACATGGTCAGTTTGATGGGTGGATTTGAGTTGCGCAGCTCTCATTACGACGGATACGCTCAAAATACTTATGGTTATCAGCCGGACCGGGGAAAAGGATTTGCAGAGGTGCCGCTAGAGTTTCTTAGCTCGGGTGAGGCCAATAATTTGGCGAAAGTACAGCCCACGGTAACCGATCGTTTGTCGAACACGGTGTCTTATTACGCTTCGGCTTCTTATAACTACCTCCAACGCTACAATTTCAGTGTCAATGTCCGCGGTGACGCTAACAACCGCTTCGGACAGGACGAGCGTAATAAATTTACGCCGGTGTGGTCTTTCGGATTCCGTTGGAATATCTCGGAAGAAGGGTGGATGATGAATGTGAAGGATATATTCACGGATTTGTCATTGATGGCGACGATTGGGTACCAAGGAAACGTGGCGGAGGGGGTGAGTCCCGATTTGATTGCAAAATACAATGATACTGATTTGGAGACGGGCGAGCAAACCATGTCTATCTCCAAACGTCCCACTCCCGATATCAGATGGGAAAAGACCTTGTCCATGGATTACAATTTAGCTTGGTCTTTGTTTAAGAACCGGGTGAGCGGAAACTTTTCCTATTATTATAAGAAAACGACCGATTTGATTACGACCAAGGATGTGCCCCTCGAATATGGCGTTTTGACAACGTATATTAATCAAGGCGACATGGTCAATTACGGTTGGGACATGTATGTGGCTTTTGTGCCCGTGCGGACGAAGAATTTCACATGGAGTTTGTCTTCCACGTTCTCCCATAATACCAATAAATTGCAGACAGAATCGAAGGATACTGAAAATCCGACATGGGAGCAGGCCGTTAATGGAAGCTATTTGAAGGACGGATATCCTATGGGGGCTTTTTGGGCCTTCCGGTTTAAAGGCATTGATCCTCAAAATGGAACCCCGTTGATTGACGACAGCGGCATAGAACAGGACGGGGCTTCGAAAGATCCGACCACTTTTTTGGAGTATATGGGGCAAATGGACCCGCAGACGAATATCGGAGTGAACATGGTGTTCCGTTACAAACGATTCTCGTTGCCTATCAGTATTTATTATGTGAACGGAGGTAAAGCTTTCTTGCCGAATCCGTGGACCAGTAACACGGGCGCGCCGCGGGAAGCGACCAACGTGTCGACGGAGTTGAATGACCGTTGGCGGCAACCCGGCGACGAAAAGTGGACGAATATTCCCGGTATTCCTGTAGGCAAAGGGGCCGAGATGGTGTCCTACACGACGGAATCGGGCACGCGCCAATATTATCCTTATGAGGCCTGGGGATATTCCAACGCCCGTGTCATCGACCGCTGGTATATCCGGTTCAATGACTTCCAATTTTCTTATGATTTGCCGGAACGTTGGATTAAAGGTATTTTTGATAGTTTCCGTGTCTCTGTTTATGCTTCCAATCCGTTGCAAATCAAGAGTAAGGATTACAAAGGACGGGATCCGGAAGTAGTCATGGGAGGACAACCTAGAGAAAGGTCGTTCTCTATCGGTCTGGATGTTAGATTTTAACCATTAATCGTAATAGATATGAATAAAATAGCAGTATATAGTTTTATGTTGATTGCCCTTGTGTTTTGGGGATGCGGCGAGTTTTTGGACGAGGTGAGCCAAGATGAGATAAAACCGTCGACTGTGACAGATTTGGAGCAGATATTGTTAGGAGACGGTTACTTCAATCCGAGCGCTTCCGGAGCGGGTACTTTTAATATGTATGATATCACGGACATATTCACGGACGATATCATGTGTAACGGAGTGGCGACGACCAAATGGAGGACTATTTATCGGGAGTATGATGCCAAATTTTTGTGGGATGACAACATGTTCCAACTTGAGGGCGACGGAGACGACATACAATTTTGGCAAAATCCTTATGATGGAATCGGAACTTGCAATGTGGTTTTGGATTATTTGGACGCAATGCGGGGCGACGATGTCTCCCGCGAGAATTTGCGGGGGGAGGCGTTGGTGTTGCGTTCATGGTATTATTTCCATTTAGTGAATTTTTTTGGAATGCCTTATAATTACGGAGACCCGTCTGTGAATCCGGGGGTTCCGCTGATTCTTTCCGCCGAAGTGAAAGAGGACAAACCGGCGCGTAATACGGTTCGAGAGGTGTATGAGCAAATTGTGAACGACATGACTTTGGGACGGCAATTGATGTTGCAGAATCCGAAAGAGAGGAATTTCTTCCGCATCCGTCCGATTGCCGCCGCCGCCATGTTGGCCCGGGTGTACCTCTATATGGAGGAATGGGACAAGGCCATCGCTTATGCCGACACGGTGTTGAGCGAACAGTCCGCTTTGGTGAATTTGAACACATTGACTCCTCCGACCGTGGTGAATGTCACTTTTGCGACCGCTGAGTCTGTGTATGACACGCAGAATCCTGTGGAGATTATTTGGGGGCGCCAATTAGGTGGTTGTGAAACCTATGCGACCGATCCGGGTGGTAATGACGGTCGGATCCCTTATTCTGTGAGTGACACTTTGCAGAATTTGGTTTTGGCGGGGAAGAGTCTGACCGATGCGATTGAAGGAGATTGGCAAGGAAATCGCGACGTTGTGGATTATCGTTGTTTGTTCTATTTCTCGATAGCGAAAGACGGTCGTCGTCCCTATTTGTTGGCACCTAATAAAAACCGTCGTGCCGGCGGAGGCAAGCTTTATCAAGGAATTCGGACCGCCGAGGTGTATCTGATTCGCGCGGAGGCTTACGCTCAGAAAAATCTGGAGTCTCCCAGCGGGGAATTCGTACAAAGGGCGTTGGCTGACTTGAATTATTTGCGCCTGCATCGAATCGCTTCCAATTATTATGAGGAGTTGAACATTACGGATCCGGAAGAGTTGTTCACGGCCGTGCAAAAAGAACGTCGCACGGAATTATGCGGGGAGACGAACAACCGTTGGTTCGATTTGCGCCGTTGGGGAATGCCCGCCATCTCTCACAGATTGTATGAGAACGCAAATGAAACGCCTACCGTGACTACCATAGTGCCCGCACAATACGCTTTGCCGATACCTGAAGAGGCGTTGGATAGAAATGCATCGTTAGTTCAAAATATTAGACAGTAATCGTTATGAAATTCAGAGTATTTTATTTGATATTTGGTTTGTTGGTGTGGTTTGGCTGTAATGACGAAGACGCGATTACACCCAGCACTGAATTGGAACCTTTTTTGAGTTTGCCGCAGGGCAACCATGATTACGACGATCGAATCATGAAGTTGTATGAAGATTTGGGAGTGGAGATTTTCTATCGTTTCGAGCCGAAAGACGTTTATTTTAACTATACGAGTGGCATATGGAACGATATTGAAATAGACACCACGTTCAATAATCCGGTGGAATATCCCTATCTTATGATTGACAGGCCTTATTTTATGGTGGATACCAATTTGCAGTCAGTTGCCAGTCAGATTGCCATTTTTGCCAATGGCGGAAATCCAAACATTACGTCCCCGACGATTGTCTATCCGATTGGCGAGTCGCTTGACCAATACGGGTATCCGGTGATCGTGGAGGTAGAATGGGTAAATGACTCGGTTCCATATCGGGCATTTGTGACGACTTCCACCAGGACTGTCAAGGAGGACACGTTTACCATTGAATGCGCGGACACTAATTACGTGAACGAGCAATTGGATTTGTTGGAGAATATGTTCCTCGATTTTTATCCTGTGGAATTGTTAAGAGAGACTTTTTTGCCGCGAATCATGTTGGGGCGTGATTTGACCGTGGTGCAATCGGATGGTACCTTGACCAAGGAAGGGTTCCATTTGGGTTACAATAGCATGGTGTTCAGCTATGGAGATGAAAACATCTTTTCGATGAGCAATGAAGAGAAACGAACCGCCAAGACGGGACTTAATCAATGGTTTTTGTCGGAACGTGCGATCGATATGATTTATGAGGACGTTTTGAATAACTCGAATTGGTTTGAGTTGACTGATTATGCGGCCATGTATTCGGGGTCTTACTATCCGACTTCGAACAGCGGATGTATATATCTGGCCCGGGTGTACGGTTGGATAAGCTATTTCGTCGATTGTGAGTCTACGGCTGTTTGGGGCAGGTGGGATGTGGAAACATTGATGAAGAATGACTTGCTTTCTTATTTGGCTTTGATAGCCTCTTGCTCTTATGAAGAGTTGACGAAGGTTCAAGCTGCGGATAGATTGCCGGGAGGTGGCACTATGCGTTGGGACCCCACAAGTGGTATCGGACGTTTGAGCAAGGCTCAGAATATAAATGGAAAAACGACAGAGAAATACGAGGCGCTGTTGGAATATTTGGAGTCTAAAGGGATAAATTTGGCTGCGGCCGGAGAAGCGTTTTACGAATCAGGTAATTAATATGTTGTAATGGGATAAGACTTGTTATTTCCGTATCATTCTCGCATCAGGCACGTCTCTGTGCCGCAGAGCTTTGCGGCATTAGGCCGTGTCTGATGCGAGAGTGGTGCGGGAGTGACATAGCGAATCATGCGCCTTGAGCGAAATCATGGATTGCATAAAAGAAAAAATGTAAGTATTGTATGTCAGAAGGAACGATATTAAAGATAGAACATTTGTATCATCGTTATGCGACACAGTGGGCTGTGGAAGACATTAATCTGGAGATCCGAGGGCACGGTGTTGTCGGGCTTTTGGGGTCGAACGGGGCGGGAAAGTCGACGACGATGAATATTGTGTGCGGGGTGTTAAGGCAGACGAAAGGGGAAGTTTGGATAGACGGGATTAACACGCTTGGAAATCCGATCGAGGCGCGTCGGCGTTTGGGTTTCCTGCCACAAAAGGCCCCGCTTTACCCGGATTTGACGGTTGAGGAGTATCTTCGTTTTTGTGCGGAGATGCGTTTGGTGGCTCCCCGGGAGATTTCCCGCGCGGTGGAGCGGGCGGAAGAGCTTTGCGGTGTCACTCATTTTAAGGACAGGCTGCTGCGTAATCTTTCGGGCGGTTATCAACAGCGGGTGGGAATAGCGCAGGCGATTTTGCACGATCCGAAACTGGTGATTCTCGACGAACCGACGAATGGTTTGGATCCAAATCAGATATTGGAAGTGCGCCATTTGGTGCGCTCTATCGCAGAGGAGCGAACGGTGTTGCTTTCGACGCACATTCTTCCTGAAATCCAGGCGGTGAGTGATCAAATTCTGATGATCGAGCGCGGTCACCGGGTGTTCCAGGGGACGATGGAGGAGTTTAACAATTATGTGGAACCCCATTCTTTCGTAGCCACGCTTTTGGCCAAGCCTTCGGTGGAAAGTTTACGGAATGTGGAAGGTGTACGGAGCGGAGAAGTGGTGGGCGGAGCCCGTTACCGGATGTGGTATGACGGGCAGGATGCGACGTTGGGACGTTTTGTGGAGGCGAGCGTGCGAGAAGGGTGGGGCTTGGTGGAGATTCGTCCGGAGAAAAGCTCGCTGGAGGAAGTCTTCGCAAAACTGTCGGGCAAATCCCCGGTTTCCTCCGTCAAGGAATCAAACGACAAAAAGAGTGGAAACGCATAAACGATATCAATATGAGAGTAATATATAAGATAGCGAGGCTCGAGCTTTCGAACCTTTTTTTCTCCCCAGTGGCATGGTTCCTGCTGGTGGTGTTGGTGTTTATCACGGGTTATCAGTTCACGGGCCGACTTGAGGAGCTATCCCGCGCCCAGGCGTATGGCAGCGGCCTTTACGCCCTTTCAGGCAACCTTTTTTATGGGTTGAACGGCTTGTGGGTGACAATGAAGCAGATTCTTTATTTCGCCATGCCATTGTTGACGATGGGGCTGATCAGTCAAGAGTATGGGTTGGGCTCCATTAAGCTTCTTTATTCGTCGCCGATTTCGACAAGACAGATTGTCGTGGGGAAGTATTTGGGCATTATGATGTACGGGCTTTTGGTCTCAGCCCTTCTTTGTGTGCCTGTGGCGGTAGCGGCGGTCGTGGTGGAGAATTTTGAGTGGCAGGCGGTGCTGACGGGCCTTTTGGGGCTTTATCTCCTGTGGGGCCTTTATTCGGCAATTGGACTTTTCATGTCCGCGTTGACGAATTATCAGTTGGTTTCCGCAATCTGCATGCTGGTGACGCTTTATTTGCTGAAATGGGTGTCCGGAGTGGGGCAGGAGTATCCGGTGGTGCGCGACATCACGTATTGGCTGTCCATCGAGAGCCGTGCGGACAATTTCATCAAAGGGTTGATTTGCAGCGAGGACGTGCTTTATTTTGTGATTCTGAGCGCGATGTTTGTGAGTTTCACTGTGCTTAAACTTCGTCTCAAGCGTGAGCGCCATTCCGGATGGGCGAAGGCGGGGCGGTATGCGGCGGTATTCTTGGCGGCCATGTTGTTGGGGTATCTGACGTCGCGTCCGATGGTGAAGTTTTATTGCGATTCGACCTACACGAAGTCGAACACATTGTCGGAGACGAGCCAGGAAATCGTGAACGGACTGGAGGGCGGACTGACAATCACGACGTACAGCAACCTGCTGGGGCACGACTACCGTCTGACGCCGCGCAATGTGCGCCGCGACATGGACCGGTACGAGAATTTTTTACGGTTCAAGCCGGAGACGGAGTTGAAGTACGTGTTCTATTACGCCGCGGACACGGCTTCCGCGTCGTTCAAGCATTATCACGGAAGCAAGACGGTCGAGGAGGCGGCCCGCTACACGGCCGAGTTGACCGGCGACAATTTGAGATGGTATTTGACACCTGAAGAAATATCGAAGAACGCGGACGTGGTGTCCCATGATTATAAGTTTTTGAGCGTGGTGGAGCGGGAGAACGGTCAGAAAGCCTATTTGCGGGCCTTCAACGACACGCGGAGGCTGCCTTCGGAGAAGGAGATTTCCGCAGTACTTCGTAGTTTTCTTGTCCCGGCTCCGCGGATAGGATTTTTGGAGACGAACACGGAACGCCGGTTGGCAGGACGAGGCAACGGTGATTACCATAGTCTTGCGGACGAGAGTTTCCGTTTCTCTCCCGTGAATCAGGGATTCGATGTTTTCAGCGTGAGCGTCGAGGAGAACCGGCAGATGATATTGGACTCGTTGGACGTGTTGATGGTGAGCGACCCCTCGGGGGATTACGCGCCGGAAGCGATGGAGACGTTGCGGGAGTATGTCCGGAGGGGGAAGAATCTGATTTTGGCCGTCAAGCCTTCATCTTACAAGTATTTGGCACCGTTGACATCCGATTTAGGATTGTCGTTTGAAGCAGGCATGGTTGTGGAGACTCCGCGCAAGGATGTCCCGGCCAACGTGGTGAGTTGCAAGATTCCCGAAGGCGGGGAACGCGGCTATTCCCGTTATTTCAATACCCGCCAGTTTGCCAATTACACGGTTCCGGGCGCATCGTCCATAAAGATTGAAGGCGCAGGCGGTTTCACGTACACGCCGACACTGGTGACAAAGGACAAACTCGCATGGAACGAATTGGAGACGGTGGACTTCGTGAACGAGGTGGCGACGGCGGACAAGTCCAGGGGGGAATGCACAGGCGAGAAGATTGTGATGGTGTCGCTGACACGCACGGTGAACGACTGCGAGCAGCGTATCGTGGTGATGGGGGACGCGGACTTGATTAGCGAAGGCGAGCTCGGATCCTCGCGCCGTGGAGTG